>JAIFMD010000056.1 GCA_020048755.1 Spirochaetota bacterium | reverse complement strand
CCGCCTGTACTCAGGCGCTGAACCAGTGACTTCGGACGCTCGCTTGCGCTCGCTAACGCGCAAGGTATTGTTATTGTAGTGATTCGCCTTCGGCGAATCTCCGCGTACCGTGTGAAGGTTCGCATGGCTTGCTACAGATTTGTATTTTTTGTGGGCGATACTGGGATCGCCTGTACCCAGGCGCAGAACCAGTGACTTCTACCGTGTGAAGGTTCGTCAAGCGCAACCTCCAATAGAAAAGGCGTTTTTGGTGGGCGATACTGGGATTGAACCAGTGACTTCTACCGTGTGAAGGTAGCACTCTCCCGCTGAGTTAATCGCCCACCAAAAACGCCATATATAGGGAGGGTTGCGCTTGACGCGCACTCTCCCGCTGAGTTAATCGCCCATAAAAAGCACATAGTACGGAAGGCACGCTTCACGCGCACTCTCCCGCTGAGTTAATCGCCCACAAAAAATACAAGAACAGGAAAGCAAGCCATGCGCGCACTCTCCCGCTGAGTTAATCGCCCTTTGATGCGGGAGGATAGTAGCTTCGGGAGGCGGAGCTTGTCAACACGAGGCAAACAGACGAAAATTAACAGCAGGTATGTGAATCTGAATTATTAAAGTATGATTTATTAGACAATATGCATATCCGGGTAGCCACAAATAATTATTTTTATATTGTATCTGATTCAACCATATGCATTTAACTTTATTTTTCCAGAATGCCTTTTTTTGGATCGGTTCTTGCAATGTACAAGGTAAGAATATCAAAGGAAGCGTATGTCAGACGTAATTCGAGCACAAGGATCGATCAGTAACTCACGACCATGGTCCACGGAACTCGGCACTGAAATAGTACGGAAAAGCATACATTTGTTGATCGGCCTCGTTCCTACGCTTGCAACCTGGAATTTCGGGTTTACTGTAGCGTTGCTGGTTTCAGGCATTCTTGTATATTCCTACAGTGAACTCATGCGCCTGCGTGGCTTCGAGATAGCCATTGTTAGCAGGATAACCGCGCTCGCGGCTCGTCGTCGTGATGCTGGGCGGTTCGTGTACGGGCCCGTAACACTGGGCATAGGAGCTTTGCTCGCACTGGTCCTGTATCCTGAACCGGCAGCATCCATAGCCATCTATGCACTTGCCTTTGGCGACGGGCTTTCCAGCCTGGCCGGCAAAGCCTTTGGAACAGTCAAGATTCCGTTTACGGGCGGCAAGTCAATCGAAGGCAGCCTGACCTGCTTTCTGGCGGTACTCTGTTCAGCCTATCTCGTCACAGGCGATGCGACACGGTCAGCCATCATCGCAGTAGTCGCGACCGTGACCGAGGCCATCCCGAGCAAGGACGCGGACAATATCCTGATACCGACCATCGTCGGGCTCACTTCAGTCGGTCTTTTCGGAATGGCTTGACCAGAGGCCTATAACGCATCAACGCCATAGGTAATAGTCATGGAGGCTCTTGAGATGGAGCCATGTTCCGCCTGCGAGGACCGGAAGAGCCAGCGCGGTCATCCATGGCGATGAGCTGTTTCTCAGCATCGCGACCGCTGTAACACACGCTACCAGGCCAAAGCCGGAAGCCACGTAGGCCCTGTCCTTTCCAGCCCGCCAGGCGATGAGATAGTTTACTACAGCCAGCACGACCATACCTGCTTCAAATACACCCGCCAGCGAAGCCATACCGCGATCAGCAAGAAAATCCCCTCCCGGGAATACGGAGTTGAGCGGTTGTATCGATGCAAACAACAATCCTGCCATCACGGTAGTTGTAAGCACCGGGATTCCGCGCTCCTGCTTCATGCCTATTGAAAAAAGGCTGCCGGAAAACAGGGCAATGGTGCCGGTGTAACGGCCAAACAACGCAATCCTCGTTACAATCTCGAATGCGATGGAACTCGCACCCTGGATGCCAAGCACGAGTGATGCAACCTTGGCTAGTTCAAATGACAGACAGAACGCCCACAAAGCAAAAAAGAAAATTTCAACGGAGACGGTTTTTCCGCTCCGTACAGCCACGAGTCCCGAGAGTATGGCCGAGTAGAGCCCGCTTGCCCCTGCCGCTGCCAGCATCACATAAAAGCCCAAGGGCTGCGGGCTCCCGAAACCGGCACCCCGCAGGTGCTCGAGGTTCTCGAATCCCGACAGCCACAATGCGCCGCCAGCCAGCACGAGGCTTGAGGTGGAAATCACGCAGAAACCCCAGAAAAGTCGTCCCCGTAGTTTGATCGTCATAGGCTTACCGTACTACCGGGAGGCATTTCCCTCAAGAGCGCTGGAACTACGCCGATATTAAAACGGGGGACGGCCTTTCCGATTGCCGTCCGAGGGGAGAATATCGATGAAGAGATGTATAGCGCTCGTCGCACTGATGCTCGCGTTCGCTTCTACCGCCTTCGCGGGAGATGTTGCTACGCTCGTCAACCTCGGATTCTCTCCGGATTCGGCTTACTTCATGTTCGGTTTCTACGGCATGGATACATCGAACAACAAACCCTATGCAGAGGTATTCCTCGTGGACACAAAGCGCAATGATTTTGCGCCTGGCGGGGTATTCAAGGGCATGTATGGCACCGAACTACAGCCTGGCTGGAACCCGGCAGGGGGATTCTTCAAACTGTTTTCCGATGCCGTGCCCATTGCCAGAAAACACAAGATAGACCACCTGTCCCAGGGCCGCCTCGTTTACCTGCTGATCAATGGCATAGACGGACCCGATACGCTCTCATTCAAGGACTTCGACTCAGGCGCCCAGTGGGATGTGACCCTCAAGGAATCAGTCGAGGACAAGGCCGGTGCCATCGCCTCGTCCTTCGGACTTGAAATCGCGGTTACCAGGGACGAAAAAAAGGTCAGCGTCAAGGCTGGAAACCCTGCCATCAAGCGCAAGGGCGTTACCGATTATACCATCCGCCAGATTGTAACGGCCCCGGACGGAAAGACCATCGTCGTGCTCATAGAGAAGCTCCAGAAGGACACCTCGGGTTCGTCGATCCATTACATGGTCGAGACGTTCAGGCTTCCATAACCGAGCTCCGCCGTTGAACAGACGGAGCCAGTTCGTATAGTATCAACAAGCGCCGAGAGGCGCCGGTCCACAAGGCCGGCGCTTCGTTGTTTATACGCGGCGCTGATTCCACGCGGCCCATTGAGGCCGCGAAGTTCCAGCAAGAGGTATTCCCATGGCTGAAAAGATCACCCCACGGAGCGTCGATTATTCACAGTGGTACATCGACATCGTCCTGAACGCAAAACTGGCAGACTATTCGCCGGTCAAGGGGTGCATGGTCATCAGGCCGCGCGGCTACGCGATCTGGGAACGCCTGCGCGACGAGCTTGACCGCCGCTTCAAGGAAACCGGACACCAGAACGCCTACTTCCCCATGCTCATCCCGATGAGCTTCCTCAAGAAGGAAGCCGAACACATAGAAGGCTTCAGCCCGGAACTTGCCGTGGTCACCCACGCGGGCGGGGAAGAGCTCGACGAGCCGCTCGTGCTCAGGCCCACCAGCGAGACGATCATCTGGAGCAAGTACCGTGACTGGATACAGTCATGGCGCGACCTGCCTCTGCTGTACAACCAGTGGGCCAACGTCGTCCGCTGGGAGAAACGCACCCGGCTGTTCCTCCGTACCACAGAGTTCCTCTGGCAGGAAGGCCACACCGCCCACGAGACAAAGGACCAGGCCCAGGCGGAGACCGAGCTCATGCTCGAAGTGTACCGCAAGTTCGCCGAGGAATACCTCTGCCTGCCTGTACTGGCGGGACGCAAGAGCGAAGCTGAAAAATTCGCAGGCGCCGTGGCAACCTACTCCATCGAAGCGATGATGCAGGACAAGAAGGCCCTCCAGGCAGGCACGAGCCACTTCCTGGGCCAGAACTTCGCCAAGGCCTTTGACGTGCAGTTCCAGACCCGCGAGGGCGGACTGGATCATGTATGGGCGACCAGCTGGGGCGCTTCGACACGCCTCGTTGGTGCCATCATCATGACGCACTCGGATGACAAAGGCCTCGTGCTGCCTCCCTCGCTTGCCAGCGATGAAATCGTCGTCGTGCCCATATTCAAAAGCGACAACAAGGAAACCGTGCTCGAGTATGCCGGGCCGCGTGGCGTTCGACGATGACGACAGCAACACGCCCGGCTGGAAATTCGCCGAGTGGGAAATGCGCGGCGTGCCGATACGCATCGAGGCCGGCCCCAAGGATGCGGCGGCGGGCAACGTTGTGATGGTCCGCCGCGATACCGGTGAGAAGACCTTCGTAAAGCTCGAGGACGTGCCGGCCAAGG
The DNA here is from genome assembly GCA_020048755.1 of Spirochaetota bacterium. GTDB lineage: Bacteria > Spirochaetota > Spirochaetia > Treponematales > UBA12059 > SZUA-370. The sequence goes on along the minus strand of JAIFMD010000056.1, from coordinate 16,710 downwards.
CTCGCGAGATCCTTGCAGCCATGCAGAAGGACCTCCTGGAGAAGGCCCGCGCCTTTCAGAACGCCAATACCAGGGATGTGGCCAACATGGACGACATCCTGGCCTTCTTTGGCAAGGAAAAGAAAGCCAAAAAGCAGGCTGCAGTTGACGGCGAATCCCACGAAGGTACCGCGGAGGCTACCGGTGGCTACGCTCGTGGCCTCTGGTGCGGCAGCCGCGAATGCGAGGCCAGGCTCAAGGCAGACCTCAAGGTGACGATACGCAACATGCCCTTTGACCAGCAGGAACACTGTGAAGGCAGCTGCTGCCTCTGCGGCGCTCCGTCAAAGCACCGGGCCATCTTCGCCAGGGCATATTGACTTCAACAGCCAGAACGCCGGGCAACGTGACGGTACGATCCGTGACGGCGCTCGGTGCTGCATTACTGCTGACCTCGCTTGCAGCCTGCTCGTTCGCAGCCTGTTCCCGCAGCACGCCAACGGTACGGGAACAGGCCCCCCGGCCCGGCTTTCTGGTACCGGCTGGCGGTGCATTGGCCCTGCTGGCAGGCACCGACGGTTCACTTGCCCCGGTGGATCCGGACAGGGCCGCCGGCATGAACCGGATCCCCGTTCCGTTTCCCATGGCCGTCACCGCTGCCTCCATCCAGCCGCTGGGCAGCGGCGCGGTCCTCGCCATCAACCGTATTGGCCTTCGCAGGCTCCGTGTCGCACGGCTCATCCCCGCTGATGGCAGCACAACCGCTGAAATCAGGCTCGTCATCGAGCTCCTGCCCGGAGCCGAGACTGAATTCGAAGGCCGGACCATAGCACCGTCCTGGGGTCGCAACGACGAGGCCCTGTTCCTGCTCTACCGCCACCCCATTTTTGAATTGCAGGCGCAAAGGATACCCGCATCCGTCGTCATAGCAGCCACACTCCAGGAAGCCCGCATGCTTGAACCAGGCATAGGCAGCGACGTGTACGCACTGTTTCCTGTGGCAGCGGATTCGTGGCTTGCCCAGCAGCGGACAGACGCCGGGGATCGAGTGACAACCAGCTATGCACGCCTTGACATGAAGACCGGTACGAATGAACCACTGGACCGTGCGGTTTTCGAACGGCTCGCATCACCGCTGCCCATAGCATCGGCACCGCAAGCACTGCGGGCGGCCGCAACCGCGCTGACTGGACCGCTCCTCATCGAGTGCAGGCTGTCCGATGGGTCCCGCCGTACCTATGTGCGGGGTGATCCGGGGCAGGCGGCCCCAGCCTGGGGCCACATAACCGGAACCGGCACGAGTGAAGACATGGCAATCATCGCCACGGATGACTGGAGGGTCATACTTGCCCGGCCGGCCTCCGGCGGGCAAACAGCCACGGTCCTGAATCCACTACCACCGGTTCCAGGTGCCCGCATCAGGGATGCGGCGTTCGTCGATGGCCTTGTTGTCGCACTGTGGGAAGAAGACCTGTTCCCGGAGGTAGGACTCTGCGGACTCCTGGCTCTCGACGCCGGCCTATGAAAGGCCGTTGCCACGCGGTATAGTAGAAGTACGATGAAAAGAACCGTTCTGGCGGCCATGCTTTGCGCCGCTGCCCTCGTGATGCCCCGGGCTATGGATATAGACGGCTTCTCGGGACGCTTCGGCGTCGCCGTCATAAACAACCAGTCGGATCCCATTCCTGTCATTCCGCGGCTCAATACCCTGGGTGGATCCATGATGGTCTCCTTTGCCCCGGATTTTTTTCTGAGCCTGCAACCAGGCCTGGACCTGTACTGGACGAATTATAAATGGTTTGAAGACCGTGCCGTTCCGACCGAGAGCGAGACAGGCGCCGGCAACAATGCGTTCATCCTCGGCTTTATCCTCGACATCCCCGTGACGGCCACATTTGAATTCAATGAGCGCTTTGGTGTCGCCGTGGCGCTCGGCCCGTCGTTCGTGCTCCGCGCTCCTTTTGCCAATGACGACACTGCAGGCATCGAGGATGCTATGGCTGCAAATCTTGCATCCATTGCTTCATACCTCTGGAGTTCAGGCAGGTGGTTCTATCCCTCAGCTTCGCTCCGCTTCCACGTATTCCTGCAGCAGAATTTTACCTTTGCGTTTGGCGTCCGCGGCTCGATGCCGGTTTTCAACGCCTGGACAGACAACCCCAATTTCTGGGACGAAGGCATCGTTCACATCACCATGGCGATGCTCATAGGACTTGAATGAGGCCGCAGGAACCTGACACGCATGCTGCCGACGATGCGCTCAGGCTCTCCACCGAGGCAGCGCGCATCGTGCTGGAATCCGGCGGAGAGACCTACCGGGCCGAGGAAGTGATGGTCGCCATCGCAGCGTCGCTCGGGGGGCTGGATCCCGACTCGTTTGCCACGCCTACAGGCTTCATAGCGTCATGCGACGATGCTACCGGGCACAGCAGCGCGGTGGTCAAGCGCATCCGCAAGCGCCAGATGAACCTGGACAAGATAGCCCGGATAAACGCACTCGCACGTAACGCGGTATCAGGAAAACTCGACCAGGATGGCATCGAACGGGAACTGTGCTCCATAGACGCACTCGGTTCGTATCCGGTTCCGTTGCCCTCGCTGGGAGCCGCTTTTGTTACCGGATTCTTCTGTCTGCTCTTTGAGGGGGGATGGAACGACGCGCTCGTCGCGGCTGCCATCGGTATCGTCATCGGCAAGCTGATGCAATGGCTTGGCTCCATGCGTTTGTCCGATTTTTTCTCAAACATCGTCGGTGGTTGCTTTGCTGCCACAACGGCGATAGCAGCCCATAGCCTTGGGCTTGCGGGCAACAAGGATGCCATGATAATCGGGGCCATCATGCTGCTGGTACCCGGCGTCATGATAGTCAATGCCATCAGGGACCTCATCGTTGGAGATCTCCTCGCGGGAATCGCGAGGGCGGCCGATGCCTTCATCTCGGCAGCAGGCATTTCAATTGGCGTCGGCGTGGCGCTGGAGGTATCAAAGCTGTTCGGGGGAGCCGTATGACCGGGTCAGCCATCCAGCTCCTGTGGGCCTTTCTGGCCACGCTGGGTTTCGGGATACTGTTCAGGGCGCCACTGCGGGATCTGCCCTTTGCAGCATTCGGAGGAGCGCTTTCCTGGGGAGCGTACCTGGTGCTCCGGACCTTTGCCGGCTCGGAATCACTGTCGTTCTTCGTTGCCAGCATCGTTGTTGGAATCTATGCGGAACTGGCCGCGGCCTTGCTCAAACGGCCTGCTACGTTGTTCATCATCTCGGCGATTATCCCGCTCGTGCCGGGTGCCGGCATGTACCGTACCATGTTCGAGGCGGTTGCGGGCAATGCCGAGGCCTCTGCAGCCACGGGATTTCAGACCCTGACTCTGGCAGGAGCCATCGCGGGAGGCCTCGCTGTGGCCTCCGCGGTTTCACGCATCCTGTGGCTCAAGAAACCCACGCTACCCCGCTTCCTGCGCCGCCGGTAAAGTGGAACAGGTCAGGCTGGCGGCAACAGGGCGAGCACGGCGAAGAAATGGAACGTAACCCCGGCACCTACAAACAGGTGCCATACCGGATGCGTCCAGCTTCGGCCTTTGAGCAGATAGAACAGCGCACCTACGGTATAGGCAAGTCCACCTGCTATGAGAAACCAGATAGACCTCAGGTCCACCACAGCTACGAGGGGCTTCCATACGAAGACTATGATCCAGCCCATGGCCAGATAGGCTATCGTCGACAGCACCTTGGCCTTGCCCGCCAGGAAGGGCTTGAGCGATATGCCGATTGCAGCCGCGCCCCACACGACACCGAACACCACCCAGCCCACGGTTGGACGCAGGGCAGTCAGCGCGAACGGCGTGTAGGTGCCGGCTATGAGCGCATAGATGGACGAATGATCCATCACCTTGAGCACCTTCTTGGCCTTCGTGGCACTGATCGCGTGGTACAGGGTGGACATGGTGAACAGCAACACGGAACTGGCACCGAATATGGTGAACGAAACGATATGCCAGGCGTCTCCTCGTACCGCTGCGGATACGATGAGGACGACAAGGCCTGCGATGGACAGCAGCGACCAGACTCCGTGGGTTATGGCATTGGCAATTTCTTCCCCGAGAGGATAGCGGGCGGGTGACAGCGGAGCGGATTCAGTACCATGATCAGACATACACAACCTTCCTGTACCGCTCATCCTGCGGATGGAGCGGTTCTTGCATTGTTTGACCGGATTATAGTCTGGAAGTTGCGCGGGTCTGGCATAAATAAAAAGCGGAACGCCGGCGTAGACGTTCCGCTCTCTATATTCCTACTTGTTTACCTGGTCCCGTTTTTTTAACGTAACTTTATTAACTTACTTTTTTACCTTTACTTTTTTACATGGCCGGGACAAATGACCTGCCAATAACAATGCAACAATCGTGCCAAAAAAGGACGAGGCTGAAAATACTTTAATTCATTGCTTGTTATATAGTTATTTATTTACTTGGACTGATCCTGAACAACAACGGTGCCAGCATTTGATGAATATTTTAATACATTACTAGTATTTATAGTTCTAATTGCATATTTGACAATTATTTATTTGAATGAACATAATAATTGACACTGTCCGATTTTGCACACCCCTGATCAGCTGTACTCCTCGTCTTTATTCTTGATCCGGCGATTCAACGCCGTCCTTGAAAGCCCCAGGAGCCCCGCGGCGACACCCTGATTGCCCCCTGCCCGGTGCAACGCCTCCTCGATCAGGGCATCAGAGGCTTCACGCAGGGTGGGCAATGCTGGCAGGGAGGCAAAGACCCCCTTGGCAAAAACCGGCAGACCCGCAGTCCCGCGGTCTGGCCTGAAGACCCGTGACTTGAAGGACTCCATAGACAGGGTACGCCCGCTTGCCCGTCCTACCGCATCGTGGACCATGGATTCCAGTTCGCGTATGTTACCAGGAAAATCGTAGGTTCCCAGCAAATCGTAGAGTTCGGGTGGTACCTGAGGCTCGGCCTTGCCGAATTTCTCCGCGGCCCTGGCTACGAACAGCTCGACGAGCAGGGGAAGATCACCCGTGCGCTCACGCAGGGGCGGCAACCGGATCAGGTGCGTCTCAAGGCGGAAATACAGATCCTGCCTGAACGTACCGGCAGCGCAGGCCTTCTGCAGGTCCTTGTTCGTGGCCGCGATTATAAGCGCATCCGAGGAACGGGTCATATCGGCGCCAAGCGGATAGTAACGCCGCTGCTCGATGAGCCTGAGGAGTTTGACCTGGCTCTGCTGCGGCAGATCACCTATCTCGTCCAGGAAAAGCGTGCCACCCTGCGCGCGTTCGATGAGGCCAGGCCTGTCGGTTTCGGCTCCGGTAAATGCGCCGCGCTTGTGGCCAAACAGAGTGTCGCTGAACATGGCATCGTCCAGTCCGGCGATGTTGACGGTGACCAGTTCTCCCGATCGACCCGAGGCTTCATGTGCAGCCAGGGCAAACAGTTCCTTGCCTGTTCCGGATTCGCCGGTTATCAGGATGGGCCTGTCGCTCCTGGCAATTGCCGCCAGGTATCTGAAAATGTCTGTCATCTTGCGGTCACGCGTGACTATAGCCTCGAAGTAGCCAAGGACGCGGCCGTCATCCGACAGCAGGCTGTCGCGAAGCGCCTTGTTGTCGTCCAGGAGCCGCCCTATCAACGAAGCATGCTCCAGGCTCGCTACCAACCGGGCTGTCTCGGCCGACTTGGGAACGTAGTCAAAGGCTCCGGCCTTCATGCACCGCACGACGGCATCCAGATCGTCTATGGCGGTAGCCACTATCACCGGCACGTCGGGCCGCTCGGCATGCATGCGGTCAAGCATCATATACCCGTCCGTTCCCGGCATCATGAGGTCCAGTATCATCGCCAGCGGCCTGGCATCCCTGAGCACAGCCCACGCATCGTCAGCGCGTTCGCACAGCACGACATCGTCGTAGCCCTCGAAGCGAAGGAGCCGTTCCAGGCGCTTGAGTACCCCGACATCGTCATCGACGACGATGATCGTACCCCGCTTGTCATCCATCGATTCCACCCTCGCTCCGGCTGCCGGCCGGTATATGGATCAGGGCCTGTGTCCCCCCGCCCTGTTCCGATTGCAGTTGTATGGTGCCACCGAGTTCACGGACTATGCCTGACGCCACTGCCAGGCCGAGTCCACTGCCACCACGATCGCGTTTCGTAGTAAAAAAAGGTTCAAAAACCAATGCGAGCGTTTCCTGTGTCATGCCGATACCGTCGTCGGCAACCCTGATGACAACCGACTCGACACCATCCACATCCACATCGATGGAGGTGGCCATGCGGACACCGTGGTGCCTGTCGGGCAAGGCCTGGATCGCATTCTCGAGTACATTGACAACGACCTGGGTCAGCTTGAGCCTGTCGGCACGAACGAGCGGCAAGCCATCGGCAAGCACCATCTCGAACCGATCGGTTGCTACGGCTATGGAGTGCCTGAGCAGCCTTGCGGCGTACCGCAGGCACTCGTTGACGTCCACCCGCTCCGGAACAACCGCGGTAGTGGTAGCCCGGGCATAATCCTTGAGTCCCTCGACTATCTTCTTGATATCCTGCGCACCCATGTACAGGTCGTTGAGCATATCGGGAATTTCACGCTTGAGATCTTCATAACCAAAGCCCCGGACGCTGAACCCGGCTTCTTCGCGGTGGATACGGTCTATGACGGCTTCAAGTGTAGCCCATATCTCCTTGAGGATCGGCACATTCCGCAGCATGGCATTGTTGGGCGTGTTTATTTCATGGGCCACACCGGCTGACAGCATGGCGAGCGTGCGGTACTTGTCGAATTCGGCCATCCTGGCCGCCTGCGACAACTCCCGCTTGACGCTGGAGGCCAGGTCTACATGAGTCTTGACGCGGGCCTCCAGTTCAATGCCCGACGCTGGGCGTGGAATATAGTCGTTGGCCCCGGACTTGAAAGCCAGCTCGATTTGTTCGGCGCGGCCGGCTTCGGTGAGTACGATGATAGGTACTGATTCGGAAACGTGGGAAGCCCGTACCGCTTCGCAGAACTCGATACCGCTCATTTCAGGCATGGCCGAATCAATTATCACGATATCGTAGGGTTCGCCGCCCAGCACCCTGCCGAGGGCATCTCTTGAAGAAACAGTAACATCGACGAGCCAGGATGACGATTCAAGGCGGTGTTTGGTAGCAATCAGGGCTACAGGTTCGTTTCCTGCTACCAGCACCCTGCCAGCAACCCGGGCCGGCAAGCGGGTAGCTCCGAATTCTGCATCCACCGGTCCAGCGCAGACCGGTACGCTGGTACGGGTCTCGACAGCCAGCCCGTCTTCTTCCACCGGTGCGGATCGTGGAAATTCAAGCACATGGAGGTTGCCCCTTTCGCTCCGGCCGGTGGCAAAAGTTCCTCCAAGCAGCTTTGTGAGCCGTCCCATGACGACAAGCTCCATGTCGGGAACCGGCGAGTCGGCGGGATCGTTTTCATGTGGTGCTTCCCCGTCATCCTCCACAACGACCATCACCATGGTTTCAGTAGAGGAGGCAGAAACGCGGATGCTGCTGGTGCCGGTCGTCCTTGCGGCGCGATTCATGGCAGTATACAGAACCCTGTGCACCAGACTCAGATCGCTCCTGATCTCGATTATGGGAGCCTGAACCTCGATGACGGCTTTGCGCCCGGCGAGGGCCACGCGCAGGAGTGCCGCTACGGAGCGGGCAACAGAAGCAAGGTCGAACTCCTCCGTCGCCAGCCGTGAAGGACCAAGGCCTGCGTAGCTCAGGATGTTGGAAACCAGGTTGTCGAGTCTGGCGGCTTCTGCTCTGGCAAGTGGAAGATCAGAACTGGTCGTGCGGACTGCCATGGACTGTCCTGATTCCATGGTATCGAGGTTTTCAAGAATGCCGATGAGGCCATGGAGCGGACCGCGCAGGGCGGCGGCGGTCGCTGTCATAAAATCACGCCCCCCCTTTGCCTCTACATCAAGCCTGGCTGCATGCCGTTCTGCCTCTGCGAGAAGGCTTGCGGCCCGGCGCGCCTGGGTAATCAATGCTTCGACGGTAGAACCGGAGACAAACATGCAGAGCCCGACGGGAAGCAGGTACGAATCGAACGGCGAACGGGTAGAAAAAGCTGCTGCGCCGAACAGTACTGCCAGGACCAGCCGGGACAGCACGATTCGAGCAAGCAGTTTCCGGTCCAGGCCTTGCGCCTTGCCCGTGTTCGACCTTGCGTCAGTGTATGCAATGCATGACTCCGCCACCAGGGCGGCCACGGCGGAGACTATGGTTGCCGCATACCGCAGAAGGCCGGTGCCGCCCAGCAGGGCCGAAATGGTGCCACCATTCCGGCCTGCGAGCACAGCGCACACCACCAGTGACGGATACGCAAACCTCAGGCCCGTCAACATGGCCGCGGCAGATCCGGCCAGCCCTGGCTTCGCGGCAACAAGCGCATAGACGAGGCAGACGGCGATCGTAAAACCTGCCAGTGCGCCTGAAAGCCCGTTTACGACCGTATCCCTCGAGCGCAGGGCATCGACTGGCCACAGGCTCAGGCCAGGCCCGAAGGATCGGTTGCCATCCAGCCTGAAATAGACTGTATGCTGCTGCCCGGACTTGTACCGGAGCGCATAGGCAGTTACATCAGAGGAGCCGGTATGCATGCGGAGGCTATCGAGGGACTCCCCGCTGAAATGCTGGGTGCTGCCATCTTCCGATACCAGGACAAGTGCGGATGGCCTGAAACCAGCTCCGTCGGCTACCAGCGCCCACTGCCCGGTCCGTGAAGCATTGAAGGCAGAGAACGACAGCCAGACTGCCGCCGCCGGGAAGGGCTCCTTGCGCAGGGCCGCGCCGAAACCGCCCATGCCCGCAACGGGTAGCCGTGAAAAGCGCCTGGTATCAGGCTCTGGAGTAAAAGCCGCCAGGGATAGTCCCCTGGGTCCTTCAAGGTGCACCCTGAGGTGCTGCTCGATGTGCACGGTGCCACCATCCAGCACAACGAGCTCGTCGGCACCTGCCAGGATTGCCGTCCCGAACAATGCTACCGCGCCCAGTAGGACAGCGGCACTCCTGAAGCCGGTACGGGAAGAGCGGTTCACGAGCCGAAGCTCAGGCGTACCCTGCCCGCCTGGAGGGCCTGCCGGATAGATTCCAGATCCACCTGTGTTCCGGAATTCCAGCCATCGGGCAATTCCAGCCCGAACGGCCGCCGCGCCACGTGCTCGGGATAATGCGCATCGGAACCCGTGATTACGGTAAAGCCCCGCGCCGCACTGGCAGACAGGGGCCGCACCGCTTCGACTGCTGAATACGGGCCTTCTGGCAAGAATCCCAGCTGGGAGATGGCACCGAACATGGGGCGGTCTATGTGGGCCGGAATGACAAGCGCGCCCCGGACGGCCGCAGCCTCGCACAGCTGGTCAAAGCCAAGGTCGAGGGCGGCGCCGAGGTACGTGTCCGGCTGGTCCAGGATGTTCTCGTCAGCATCGACGACGACCTGGTCGCCGAGTTTTGCCGGATCAAAGGGCAGCCGGGGCAGATGCCCGGCTATGAATGCGCTGAAATCAAGGGCGGCCTGGAGTTCTGAAAACAGGCACAGCACATGCACTTCCTCGGCGCTCGCAGCCTCCATGCCGAACAGGGCACGCAGGCCCTCCCGCATGGCGCATTCGGCAAATGCAGGCGCATTGAGGGCGCTGTTGTGGTCGGTCAGCGCTACAAGCTCCAGCCCCCGGGCATGCGCGAGCCTGGCAAGCACCGCCGGTGACTGCTCCAGGCTACCGCAGGGCGAGAGGCAGGAGTGGTTGTGAAAGTCGCAGGCAACAAGCATTGCAGGCTCCGCCGGTGCTCCGGGTTGCCGCTAGCCCCGCAACTCGCGGTACAGGAGCCCGGAGACCTCGAACTGTGTCATCGTAGTCCTGAAGATGGCTATCGCTTCATCCCGCGCAGCCTGGACCATGTCATCCGGAACAGGCCGGGCGTTGCAGATGATGATGGCCCGGATGCCAATCAGCGAGGCTACCGCGATGGTATTCTTGTGGGCTTGTATGGTAATGAGCACCGATCCTTCCACCGCCTTGGCCATGACATCGGACAGCAGGTCAGATGTGTACGCATCGACGATGGGGGTCGTCCCTTCGGCAGGAAATACCGCCTCGAAGCCGAACATACCGGAAAGGTTGGAAATTTTCATGGTTGCTCCTGATATCGGACGAGGACCCGCACGGTTGTACCCGTACCGAGCTTTGAAGTGATCTCGAATTCATCTGAGGAACGTTTTGCGTTGGGCAGTCCGAGGCCGGCCCCGAAACCCAGGGAACGCACCCACTCGTTGGCAGTGGAGTATCCCTCGGTCAGGGCCGCGTCCAGGTCGGCTATGCCGGGGCCTTCATCCCTTGCGACGATACGGACAGCGCCATTTGAGGCGGAGAACTCCATCACGCCGCCCTCAGAGTGGATGACCTGGTTCATCTCCAGTTCGTAGCTGACGATGGCGGCGCGGCGTATGGAGCCGGAATCCGCACCAAGGCCCTTGAGCGCTTTCTTGAGTTCCGCGGAAGCCTTGCCGGCATTCTCGAAATCGAAATGCCTGGATGAAAAGCTCATGCTGAAGGCCCTGGCGGATTCCGGTGCAGCCTCCGGGGGCGCTCCTGATGCGCGATCCCTGGCCAGGCCTTCCTCCAGCCGCTCCACTTCCTGGTTCATGGCTATGAGCAGGGCCCTGAGCACGTCGGCCGCGGTGACGATGCCAACCAGCCTGGTATTCTTGTCCAGCACAGGAAAGCGCCGGTAACCGTAGCGGTTGAAGTAGGTGATGGCGAATGACAGCGGCATGTCGTCCTCAAGCACGATCAGTGATCCGCTCATCCTGGAACCAGCTGCATCCTCGATCCAGCCGCCGTCAAGGGCCTCGATGATGTTGCCGATCGACACGAGGCCGACCAGATGGTCCGCTTCAACGATGGGCACTCCGGTAATGCCATAGTCGCGCATTTTAAGCTGCACTTCGCGCAGGCTTGCCGTGGGTGGAGCCGTTACCACCTCGGTCATCATGACGTCCTTGACCTTGAGGCGGTATATCAGCTCGAGGACAACCTGCGGGCCACCATCGGTATCTATGGGGAATGAAACCATCGTAGACTGATTGTCTCATGAAATGCACGCCACTACAAGCACGAGGCCGCCAGAGGTCTACAGAACGGGTTTTTCTTGACACCAGACGGTTAATGTGTCTAACTATGGTGGGCTTATATTCATAATCAGCACGTTTAACCCGGTTCTCAGGATCCGGGTTTTTGTTTTCTACCACCCAGTTGAAAGGTAGTGACCCCATGGTGTACGAGTTCCGATACCTGGCCCCGAGAACGGCAAGCGAGCTTGCCGCGTTGCTCGACGGGCACAAGACCGACGGTAAAATACTTGCCGGCGGCACCGACCTCATCCCCAACATCCGCAATGGCCTCATGAAGCCCCGTGTGGTCATAGACATCAAGAAGTACGAAGGAGCCGACCGCATCTCGTTCGGCAGCGACGGCTTGTCCATGGGACCTGCTGTAACGATCAACGATGTGCTCCGCTCAAAAGATGCCCGCGAACGCTATCCGGTACTCTGCGGATGTGCCCACGAACTGGCCAGCCACCAGATACGCAACCGTGCCACCGTTACCGGCAACGTCGTCAACGCCTCGCCCTGCTCCGACATGGCGCCTGCCCTGCTGTGCCTTGGCGCCAGCGCTGTCATCCGTTCCGCCACCGGAGAGCGGATTGTACCGTTCAGCCAGTTCTTCGCCGGCGTCAAGAAAACCGTCCTGGTTCCCGGCGAATTCCTCGAGCGCATCGTCGTTCCCGCCGCGTCGGCAGGAGCGGTTGGCCGCTACATGAAGCTCAAGCGCATTGCCGGCCACGACCTCGGCATCGTCGGCGTGCTGATGACGCGGCACGAAGGCCGGTTGCGCTTTGCCGTCAGTTCGGCCGCGCCTACACCGGTGCTGGTCGACACGGTCACTGAAAAGGACAGCCCCGACGAGGCCGCGCGCAAGGTTCTTGCCGCGGTCTCACCCATAAGCGACGTGCGCGGCACCAGGGAGTACCGCGTGCACATGATAGGCGTCTACGTACGACGCCTTCTTGCGGAGGTCAGGTAACATGAAAATCAAACTCACCGTCAACGGTTTACTCTACGAACGCGACTGCGCGGAGCACACGACGCTCCTGCGCTTCATACGCGAAGGCCTCGGGCTCACCGGCACCAAGGAAGGCTGCGGCATGGGCGAGTGCGGAGCCTGCACGGTCATACTCAACGGCCATGCCGTCAATTCGTGCATGGTGCTGGCCGCCGAGGTCGATGGAGCCGTCATCAGCACCATAGAGGGTGAAGCGCAGGGGCCGTCGCTGTCCGACATCCAGAAATCCTTCGAAAAGCACCATGCGGTGCAGTGCGGTTTCTGCACACCCGGCATGGTCATGTCCGTCAAGGAACTGCTGGTCGACAACAGGAAACCCAGCACCGACGAGGTCAAGGAAGCGATAGAAGGCAACTTCTGCCGCTGCACCGGCTACACCCAGATCGTGGAAGCGGTAATGGACCTGACCGGGCAGCCCGACGGGAAGGGAGAACTCGAACATGTTTGATGATATCAAGACCGCCGACCTGGCGTATGTCGGCAAGAAGGCCGGCCGGCCCGACATGGTCGAGAAACTCACCGGCGAAGCCATGTTCGTCAGCGACATGGAACTGCCTGGCATGCTCCACGCCCAGCTCAAGAAGAGCCCGCACGCCCGGGCCCGTATCAAGCACATAGAAACGGCCAAGGCTGCGGCGCTGCCTGGCGTCAGGGCCATCATCACCGGAGAGGAACTCGATTACCACATCGGCCTTTATATAGTAGACAAGTACATACTGGCCAAGGGAGAAGTCCGTCACTACGGCGAGGCTGTCGCGGCTGTCGCGGCCGAGACCCTGGAACAGGCCCGGGCCGCAGTGGAAGCCATAGAGGTAGAGTACGAAAGCCTGCCTCCGGTGCTGCACCACATGGACGCGCTCAAGCCGGACGCACCGCTCGTGCACCCGGACCTTGGTACCTATTCGTATGTCACCGCCGCATTCACGCCAAAGCCTGGCACCAATATCGCCAACCATACCAAGCTCCGCAAGGGCGACGTGGACAAGGGCTTTGCCGAATCCGCGTACATCGTAGAGCGTGAATATTCCTGCCCGTCGGTACAGCATGTGCCGATGGAGACCCACGTGGCCATAGTCCAGTGGGGCAAAGGCGACAAGGTGAGTATCTGGACGAGCGCCCAGTCGCCTTTCACCGTGCGGAACCTGTTCTGCCACGCGTTCAAGCTGCCGCACATCAACGTGCGGGTGCAGACGCCCTACGTCGGCGGCGGCTTCGGCGGCAAGGCAGGCATAGGCGTAGAACCGCTGTGCGCCGTGCTCTCGCGCAAGGCCAACGGCAAGCCGGTCAAGTTCCAGGCCAGCCGCGAAGAGGAGTTCAGCCTCCTGCCCTGCCGTTCAGCCCTGACCTACCGCATCAAGACAGGCATCTCGGCAGATGGCAGGATTCTGGCCCAGCACATGACCATGTACTGGGATTCCGGTGCCTACGCTGACTATGCAGTCAATGTAACGCGTGCATCCGGCTTCTCTGCGTCCGGCCCCTATGAAATACCGAATGCCTGGGTTGACGCATACACCATCTATACCAACAAACCCTATGGCACCGCGTACCGCGGCTTTGGCCACGTGGAGTTCCACTGGGCCGTCGAGCGGCACATGGAACTCATAGCCTCCGCCATCGGCATGGATCCGCTGGAGTTCCGACTCAAGAATGCCCTCCGCCCTGGCTGCCATACGATGACCGGCGAGGAAATCCTGCCGGGCACCGGCAACGTGGTCAAGTGCATCGAGGAAGCGGCCCGCAGGGTTGGTTACGGCACCCTGACCGCCGCCGAGAAGGCCCGCGAGAAGAAGACTGGCTGGAAAATCGGCAAGGGCGTCGCAGCCCTGCAGAAAGCACCTGCCATGCCTTCGTTCACGGCCACCTCCGTCGTCCTGAAGATGAATGAAGACGGCTCGGTACTCGTCAACCTGGCCCTCTGTGATTACGGCCAGGGCACCTACGCGTCAATCAGGCAGATCGTCGCTGAACGACTAGGATTCGACATCGAGAAGGTCAAGGTGGCCTTCGAGAACGATACCGACCGTGACCCCTACGACTGGCAGACCGTCGCCTCAAAGGGCCTCCTGTTGTCCGGCAACGCCGCGATACTCGCAGCCGAGGACCTGCTTAAAACCGCCTACGCGGTTGCAGGAGAGGCCCTGCGCGCCAATCCCCGCGACCTGGCCCACGACGGCACAAAGGTCTACATCAAGCACCACCCGTCCAAGTCAGTAAGCTTCTCGTCCATGGCCGTCGGCCTGGCTATGCCCAACGGCAACGGCATAGGCGGACCGCTCATCGGCGTGGGTCGCTACATCGCCCAGGGCCTGTCCAATCTGGACAAGGAAACCGGCGAAGGCAATCCGGCAATTGACTGGACCTACGGCGCCCACGGCATGATCGTGGAGGTGAACGAGGACACGGGCGAATACCGCGTGCTCAAGGTCGCCAGCGTCTACGACGTGGGCCGGGCCATCAACCCCGATATCGTGCGTGGCCAGGCCATAGGCGGCATGATCCAGGGCCTGGGAACTGCCATCTGCGAGGGCTACATCTACGACCAGCAGGGCCGGCTCCTCAACCCGTCGTTCACCGACAACAAGATACCCACCGCCAAGGATCTGCCCATGGAGATCGAGTGCGCCGTCGTGGAGACGCCACAGGTCGACGGCCCCTACGGCGCCCGCGGCGTAGGCGAGCATTCCATGATCTCTGTAGCGCCCGCGCTGGGCAACGCCATACAAAAGGCAACCGGAGCCGAGATAACACACATGCCCATGCGCTTCGAGGATGTATGGCGCGCCATCCAGAAAAAAGAACCGATAGACAACTGGATAACAAAATCCCCCGTGGGTTCGTGCAGATCGGCCCCGGAACTCAGGAACCACGAGTAGTTCCATTACCATGTGACCGGTCGACGCGCAACCTTGCACGTCGGTTGCGGAGCGCCCCGCAAGGCCGCCGTTGGCGGCAGGGGCGGCTACCGCCGATATAGAGAGCCCGTGATTCCTCATCCGTGAGGATCCGAGGCTAAAGGAGTAGGCCGTGGACTTGAAAAAAGACCTCACCGGCAAGAACGTTGTGATGGGGCTCCAGCACACATTCGTCATGTTCGGTGCGACAGTGCTCGTACCGATCATCACCGGTCTCGATGTGGGCGTCACGCTGTTCGCAGCTGGCCTCGGAACCTGGCTCTTTCACTTCATCACCAAATTCAAGGTGCCGGTATTCCTCGGAAGCTCCTTTGCCTTCATTCCTGGCATCGTCGCCATCGGCGCAAGCCAGGGCCTGCCCTATGCGCTCGGCGGCATCGTGGTCGCAGGTTTCATGTATGTCATAGTAGCGATCATTTTCAAGTTCGTGTCCTATGAAAATTTGCACAAGATTCTGCCGCCCCATGTCACCGGTCCGATGATAATCCTCATAGGATTGATATTGGCTCCCGTTGCCGTGCAGAACGCCAAGGGTGACTTCTCCAAGCCCATTGTCGACGCCATCGGTGTCAACGGCGCCTGGGGCATCGCACTCTTCACCTTCGCCGTTGGTGTGTTCGTAAAGATTGCTTTTCCAAAATTCGGCTGGAAATTCCTCTCCAATCTCCCCGTGCTCATCGCCCTCGTCGCCGGCTACGTACTCGCAATCCTGATCGGCGTCGTAGACTTCTCGGCCGTCGGCAAAGCTGCCTGGATCGGCATCCCCAAATTCACGTTACCCAAATTCTCCGTAGAGGCCATCAGCATCATGGCCCCCGTCGCAATCGTGACGATGGTGGAACATTTCGGTGACGTGCTCGCGATAGGCAATGTCGTTGGCAAGGACTTCATCAAGGATCCGGGCGTTCACCGCACGCTGATAGGCGACGGTCTGGCAACGGCGCTCGCAGGCTGCATCGGCGGCCCGGCCAACACCACGTACTCAGAGAACACCGGCGCCGTGGCCCTTACCGGCGTGTACAACCCGGTGATCATGCGCATCGCTGCTACCTTCGCCATCGTGCTCTCGCTGATACCGAAATTCACCGCCCTCATCGGCACCATTCCCGGACCGGTCATCGGCGGCATCTCCATCCTGCTCTTCGGCATGATCTCGTCCATCGGCATCAAGAACATGGTCGACGCCAAGGTCAACCTCTCGAACGCCAAGCTCCTGATCATCACCGCCGTCATGCTCGTGCTCGGCCTCGGCGGCGCTACCTTCAAGTTCGGCAACCTCAACCTGTCCGGCCTCGGCCTGGCAGCGATTGCCGGTATCGTGCTCAACCTCATCCTGCGCCCCAAGGACGTAACATCGGCCGAAGGCTGATGTAGCAAGAGTTCCGGGACGACAGTAGTGGCCGCCCCTCACGGGGCGGCCTTCTTTTCGGGCGAGGAGCCACGATTGCTTGTTTCGACCATGGGATTCCTCGTCCCGGCAGCTCCGTGGACGGCGCGGATAACCGGAGTGGCATCAAAAGCCGTCATACTGATGGCTGATGATGGTACGATCGTCTCGATAGTTGGCCGGGTTGAGGATCTGGACGCACGGGCGTTCGTCATGGCGGATGGATTCAAGGAGTTCCTTGCAGCGGCGTCATCAGCGCTCGCCAG
>JAIFMD010000110.1 GCA_020048755.1 Spirochaetota bacterium | reverse complement strand
TGTATTCGCGTCAGCTTGAAAAGGGCCACGAGTATGCAAAGCTGAGGCCGGTTGTATGCATCAACCTTCTGGATTTTACGCTTTTTGACGACACTGCTGAGAACCATCACCATTACGTCATCACCGACGCACTCGATCCGCAAAGGCATCTGACCGATGACTTTCAGATCCATTTCATCGAACTGGCTAAACCATCAATCCGGGAAGCTCCACTGAAATGGTGGGCAGAATTGCTGGAGAATGCAGGCAGGGAGGGAGTTGACATGAAGGTATTGTTGGCCAAAGACCCGTCGATTTCAAAAGCTTATGAAGACTTTGAGCGATGTACCCAAGACAGAGACATTCGGGAGCTTGCATATGCCCGCGAGCGCTTCCAGCTTGACCAGCGCAGCAACCTCGGTGAGGCCAGGCGGGAAGGGCGCGCCGAGGGATTGGAAGAAGGACTGGAAAAGGGCATGAAAGAAGGCAAGAAGGAAGGCAGTGCGCTCACCAAGCTTGAAATTGCCAAGGCAATGCTTGCACAAGGAATCGATCCTGCCTTGGTAGAGAGCACTACAGGTTTATCACGTAATGAACTCGTGAAGCTTAACATTAAGAATATTCTCTGAGCTATCAATCCACCACATATTGAATTGCTTCTTTATGGCAGTGGTGACTGCCAGGTTTCGTGTCAGGATGGATGTGTCCGGCATCGGTTTTCCTACCTGATCGCGCCTGCTTACTCGACAAACCCCGGCTCCAGCGGAAACAGTTCGTCCCGCAACGGCTCGAGGTCCTTCCAGTCTGTAACCGATTCAGGCACGCGGACGAGCACGAGCGGGTTCATCCCAGGGTCGGGGATCTGGTTGTTGTTTGAATCTTGCGCCAGTATCTTCATGTTCGCACCTACGACGAACTGCTCGGACAGGTCCTCGACATGGCCTATCCAGCGTCTATCCGGATGGAGCGCCAGGTAATCACGGTAAATTTCCCTGCGGGTAATGTAGAGCTCCCCTTTCAGGAAGCCGCTTATATCGATCTTGACCGTAACGCCGGGGTGGCCGTCACCATCGGGATCCAGCAAGAGCGGATCTTTAGGGTCCCGCGAGAGCGGTTTTGATGGATCACCATCAATACCCAGGAGCACGGGCGACTCGGGCCTGTACACCCGCCAGGCGCCGCCTTCTTCGTAGAGCCTCACTTCCTGTACGCGCGGCTCGATGGCTGCAGTGGCTTCGTCTGAAAAACTCGACTCAACGCCCCGCTGGTTAATCTTGTTGGACGCATGTACAAAACGGTCTATCTGCAGAATTTTTCCATCCCGCTCAATAAAATCAGTAAAGCCATAGGAAATCACGAACGTCTTCATGGGAGTTTTGGTGCTCTGGTCCTCGTAGGCAACAACGTCGTAGTGCGCATAATGTCCAAGGAGGGCCGCACGGGCCTCTGCCTCGCTGATACCGTCAGAAGCCAGGGGCAAACCAAAGTCGTAGAGCGGAGATGCGGGCATTTCCAGGGGGCGGGAACAGCCTGCTGCCAGAGACAGCACGGCTGCGATCAGACCACCCAAGAGTATCGGCCGCCGGTAAAGACCACGATTGTCCACGGTATTATTAAACATGGAAGCTAGTCCTTTCATTCATTCGTGTTTGCGCCTTGATCGGCGCAAGCCAAATCATTGAAATTTCAATATATAGCCGCCATCGAGCGCAGGCAAGAAATGATCCTTTTTCGCGCTGCCGTTGACAGTATAGCGCGCCAGAGGCGATCATTGCATATCCGGAACCAAGGAGAACTACCCGCCATGGATACCCTCTCAATCGTAATGTCTCTCTTCATTGCCCTGGAGTGCCTCAATGTCATATTGCTCTACATGGTGCCCGGCAGCACCAGGGGCAACGCGGTGGGTGTATTCAAGGCCTACGCCAAGGCCAAAGCGGACCCTGAGCTGAGCATACTGGTTGATTATCTGGTCAACTGGGTCGCCGGCACCAAGCTCATCTTCATCGTCCTGCTGATCGGCATCATCATCACCGGCAGCCCCGCCACCAAGGTGTTCAGCGTCATAGCCCTGATCTTCTCCATAGCCACGTTTTTCTCGCGGCTCTTCCCAATAATCAAGAAGATGGAAGCGGGCGGCGGTCTTACCGTCAACGGCTATTCCCGGACACTCGGCATCATGATAGCCGGTTTCATTGCCGTGTTCGTGGTTGCCCTCGTGGTGTATTTGATAGGGTATTTCAGGGTTTGAATTAACTGACAAAGTGCCCATTTGTCACACGAAAGCAGAGAAGGGCGCGCCCCGCCTGCATGGCGCGCATGAGTGCGCGCCTCCAATACAGCCAGCGCAACGAAGTACGCTGAACCGTCATCGCGGGCAAGGCGGGGCGGGCTCTCCGCGAGTACTCCTCGCCCGGCTGCGCCGTGCTGTGGGGTACTCGCTTCGATCCCTCGCGCATTTCAATTCTGGCGCTGAATCTCGTTGTGCGGCGCATAATCATGATACACTTGATGTACGGAATAAATTAGAAAAGCAATAAGGAACATGTAATGGATGAATCAGTCATAACCTTGCCGGAGCCTGGCAGTGTTGTTCGTCTAAGGCATCGCACCTGGCGCGTAGAAGATGTGGTGTTCCATGATGGGCATGGCACCAATCCTCTGGTGCAGTTGGCCTGTTACGATGATGATGCCCAAGGAGAAACCCTCACCGTACTGTGGGGTGTAGAGAGGAATCCGGTGATACTGGATGCCGATATCTGGAAGGATATAGGCAAGAAGGGTTTTGACGATCCCCGTCATTTCAGTGCCTTCATGCACACGATGCGGTGGAACTGCGTTACCGCTACCGATCCACGTCTGTACCAGGCACCGTTCCGCGCTGGTATCCGGCTGGACCCCTATCAGCTTGAACCCCTGGACAAGGCGCTGCAGATGCCCAGGGTAAATCTTTTTATCGCCGATGATGTCGGGCTGGGTAAAACCATCGAGGCAGGGCTTATCGCTTCTGAGTTGATGTTGCGGCGACGGGTAAAGGATGTGGTGGTGGCTGCCCCGCCGAATATGCTTGTTCAGTGGCAAGAGGAAATGGAAGACCGCTTCGGCCTGCGCTTCGAGATCCTTGATCGGGCATACATAGAGAAGGTCCGCCAGGAACGTGGGTATGCGGTGAATCCCTGGACAACCTTTCCCCGGTTCCTTGTTTCGCACAAGCTGCTCATCGATGAAACATATACGACACCGCTGCGAGACTGGTTGGGCAGCCTCAAGGCAAGTTCCATGCTGATCCTTGATGAGGCACATCACGCAGCTCCGGCCTCCGGTTCCCGCTATGCCATTGATTCCCGCTTTACCCGGACAATCAGGGATTTGGCGACACGGTTCGAGCATCGACTGTTCCTGTCGGCAACGCCACACAACGGGCATTCCAACAGTTTCAGTGCCTTGCTTGAAATCCTTGATCCTTTGCGCTTTACCCGGGGTGTAAAGGTTGTCCGCAAGCATGTGGAAGATGCCATCATCAGACGCCTGAAGGAAGATATCAGGCATATAGAAGGGGGCGGTTTTCCTGAACGGGTAGTTGTGCCGGTAGTTTTGGATAATCTGCCTGCAAACCAGGCAGAACTGCTTCTGGGTAGCCTTCTTGACGAATATCGCCGCTTGAGGGCACAGAAAATGTCCGAAGCCTCAGTAAAGCAAAAGAATCAGTTCCAGTTGCTTATATCCGGATTGCAGCAACGTTTGTTCTCTTCGGTTCCAGCGTTCTATCGCACCATCAAGGTACATGCCAAAACCATGGAAAGGATCTGGGCCAGCGAACTGTCTGTCCATGAAGTACCTGTAGATGAAGTTGCTCTGCAAGGCAGCTTTGCAGCCGATGAAGAACGATGTGCTTTGCCGGATGAAGAACTGTGGTCCATCGAGGAAGAAGCCATCATCACTGCCACCGGCAGTACCGGCCTGAGTGACAAAGGCAGCACTGCCCGGGAGAGGGAACTCCTGGATACCATGCGTCAGGTGGCCGCGGATCATCGGGACGATCCGGATGCCCGGGTACAGTACCTGATCAGATGGATCGAGGCAAACCTGATGGATGGTCCTGTCTGGCGTGATACCCGCTTGATCATCTTTACGGAATTCGAGGACACACGGCGGTATCTGATGCGTTGTCTGCACGAGCATTTTGGTGAGGGCAATCAGGAACGGCGCATAGAGTTTTATTCCGGCATTACCAACCCCCAGGAGCGTGAGCGGATAAAGCAGGATTTCAATGCCAATCCGGCAAGCCATCCCCTCCGGGTACTGGTTGCCACTGATGCTGCCCGGGAAGGCCTTAACCTGCAATCGTGGTGCCATAACCTGTTCCATTTTGATGTGCCCTGGAATCCTGGGCGGCTGGAGCAGCGCAACGGCCGGATCGACAGGAAACTGCAGAAGGCGCCCAAGGTGTATTGTCACTACTTTGTCTACAGGCAACGCCCCGAGGATCGTATCCTTGATACCCTGGTCAGAAAGACCGAGGTCATACACCGGGAACTGGGTAGCCTTTCCCAGGTACTGGAACCCCGCATGGAGGCATTGCTCAGAAACGGCATCCATCGCGAGAGCCTGGATAGCCTGGATCAGCAACTGCAGGATGCGGATCTGGATGCCAGGCAGAAAGCGGTAAGCGCAGAAGAACTTGAAGAAACCCGGATGCGCCACGGCCAGCTCAGGAACAGTATTGATATGCTCCGACTGTTCCCTGGAATTGATGAATATCAAGGGAATGGAAGCTGTTGGCCGTACCGATGGATTGGCAGTGTACAAGTTCCCTGACCTGGCACGGCAGCGGGGAGCTGACCCTTCCTGGGAGAACACCCTGCGGCAGCTGCGGCCGCATGCAGAACACCCAGCCTGGCATGTAAAACCCGTGGACACGATGGATCAGGAACTGCGATCGGTGGTGTTTTCCGCCCCGGATCAGAATGATGATACCCTGATCCAGTTGCACCTTGAACACAAGCTGGTCAAGCGCCTTCTGTCCCGCTTCCTTTCCCAGGGGTTCCTGCACCATGATCTGTCCCGGGCCTGTCTCGTGCAGACCAGTGATGCGGTGCCCAGGGTAGCATTGATGGGGCGTCTGTCCGTCTATGGCAAGGGGGCTACCCGCCTGCACGAAGAGATGCTCAGCGTCACCGCCCGCTGGTCAGAAATCTCACGCAGGAACAGCCCTCTTCAGAAATACGGACTGGAGACCGAAGAAAAAACCCTGGACCAGCTGGAGGTTTCCCTTACCCCGACCGGGCAGGAATTGCAACCCAGCCAGAAGCAGCGTGATGCCTGTTCCCGTTCCATGGAGCAGGACATTGCCGAACTGGTTCCTCTCCTTGGTGAAGTTGCCGATGGCTCGCTGGACAAGGCCCGGCAGATGCTCAAAGAGCGTGGT
>JAIFMD010000130.1 GCA_020048755.1 Spirochaetota bacterium | reverse complement strand
TCGTCTCCGGAAAAGTCCGCCCTCGCTACGAGCAGGGTGCTGTCCATCCAGTCCCGTACGGTGGCAAAGGAGTCCGGCCCTCCTTTGGCTAAAAGCCTTGGGTGGCTGCCGTCTGAGAGCGCCATCCAGATATGACCATCACGGGTAAACGCTAGGTGCTTGCCGTCTGGTGACCAGAACGGGTATCTGTCCTCGGAGCCGGCGCTGAGGGGTGACGGGAATGACTTCAGGCCTGAACCATCACGGTTGATGATCCAGAGTCCATCAAGCTCTCGGCCGCGTTCCTTTGCGGTTCCGGTAAAGACCACGCGGGTGCCGGAGGGGTCCATCATGGCTCCCACTATCCAGGTGGATGCGTGCAGCAATGACTCCTTGCCGGTAGCAAGGTCTTTGAGGCTCAGTTCGTAACGCTTTTTTTCTTCGTTGTATGAAATGAAGACAACTGTATTGCCATCGGGGCTTATGGAGCCATAATCAACGCCTTGCAGTATTGGGGTCAGAGCCAGCGCGTTTTCTGCTATGGCATTTGTTGTCAGCGCTATGGTTACAAGAAGCAGCATGAACAAACGTGCCAGCGTGTCCGGTCTTGGTGCCGTGGGCTTCTGACTACAAAGCCGGGGGAAATCCTGATGCGTCATACTGATGTCCTCCGGAGCTTAGTGTATCATGAAATTTCGAATCACCCTCTTTTACTGTAGCCGCCTTGACGCCATAGTAGGATGACGCGCCGTTGTGGTACGTGAAGACCGTGTCGTAGCGGCGATCGCAGAAGAGCGCTCCGCCGAGCTTCCTGATGGCAGCGGGCGTCTGTATCCAGCTTGACGTTTTTATGTCGAACTCACCGAGTTTCTGAAGATGCCGGTACTGCTCTTCCGAGAGGAGGTCTATGCCCATGGCTGTTGCCATGTCTATGGCGTTGTCGCCCGGCTTGAATTCCTTTCTGGATTCAAGGCCTTCCTTGTCGTAGCAGATGCTCCTGCGGCCCTTGGGGCTTTCTGCCGAACAATCAACGTACAGGTATTCGCCAGTCTCCGGGTCAGTGCCTGCGACATCGGGTTCGCCGCCGGTTCTCTCCATCTCGCCTACTGACCACAGCTTTTCCGGATTGGCTTTCAGCCTGGCAAGCACGTCTGCCCAGGCGATACCCTCGTGGCGGCCCATGTTTTTCTCGAAACGTTTTTTCAGGATATCGATCAGTGCATCCTGCTGCTTTGCGTCAAGGGATTTTTCTGATTGCATGAATGTTCCTGCCTTTCGCTTGTTTCATGGTTCTGTACGTTGTTGGGGCTGGCTTGAAATCAATCCTGACCAGAGCATCAGAGGGTGTGTGTATCGTTAGCCCGGGTGGGGGTATGACTGAAAGGAGATCCTTATCACCGGATACCAGATAAGGCGCTTGTGCGGCCAGTGCCGTTTGGATGAATTTGTCGTCATCGGAGTCACGGCTGAACATCATCCGTGCGATACCGGATGGAATATCGACCCATAGCGATACTGCGTCGATATCGTGAAGCAGTCTGTGGCGAAGTTCGATGCTCAGGTAACGGTCGAACTTCGGTTTCCAGATACGGGTTTCAAGTTCCTGAAATGTTTCAGGCGAGAATACGGGTATCGCGCAATCTAATACCAGTTCAACCAGCCTGGCAGGTTTTCCTTCAGGTGAAAGTGCCGCACTGATCCAGATGTTTGAATCAATGACGACTCTCAGGCGATCAGCTTTCATCGGCGAGGAGCTTGTCCAGGTTCTCCTCGGTCAAGCCAGCCCTCGCTGCAGCCGCGGACGATTCTCGGAGGGTAGACTGCAGGCGGTTGGTGTAGAAAACTCTCATTTCTTCGTAATCTTTCGCGTTTACGAGCACGCCGACGACACGATCATGCCGTATTACCCTGACAGGTTCCCTCTGTGCGCTGTCCAGGAATTCACCAAAATGTGTCTTTGCTTCGTTGGCTGTCATTGTAAGCATGTTGAGCCTCCGATATATCGCTCGATATGTTCAATTTAATCGAATTGATCGAAACGGTCAAACCTTCTGCAGCACTACTGACCACCGCGCCACGGCTCGTGCCAGCCTTATCGCTACGCCGGGAGGGCCAGTCTCAGGAAACTCGCCGCGGAAATCGTAGTGAACACCGCCAGTCCAGGAGGGATGGAGAGCCAGGGTTCCCGGAGAGCTATCGGGGGCTGGTCTCGACGTGATCATCTCTACCCGAGCGGACAGGCCTCTGGTGGACGCATGTTCCAGGGCCAGCACGTGGAACGATGGCGGGGCCTGGTGCCTTGCGCTTGCTCATGTAAAAGTTTGAAGCCTTCATCCATGATCAGAATCCAGCTGCCTATGGCAAACTCAAAAGGCACGTACGGCACATACAGTATTATCAGGACTGTGTACCCAAATACCTGCGCTACAGTGGCGGCCAGCAAGGGCACCGCTGCCGGGGCTGTCGTAACCGTCATCGTTTGTCAGTGCTATGTTCATGTTCGATCACCTTGTACCGGCAGTATCTGCATTGGCATGCAGTATGGCTCCAAAACCTTTTACGCGGTCATTGATCAACTCCCAGATACTGTCCATGCTGTGCAACAGCTCGTTCTGGGCTTGCCCGATATTTCCGGCCGCAAGCGCTTCGTATATTTTTTCATTCCTGTTCCTGGAAAGGTTTGGTTTGAATTCCGGATACGCTTTCCTGTAGTTGAGCACTTTGCAGAATAGCTTGTCCCTGAACTGCGCGGTAACCTCGAGCATGGTCCTGTTGCCGGCGGACTTCAGAATGGTGGCCGCGAAATCAAATCCTGCCATATAGTAGGCATTGTTGTCGCCGGTTGCCTGTGCGGCTGCCTGCGCGTCAAGGGATTTCCTGAGTTCCACCATGTCAATAGAGTTCGTTCCGGCTTTCGTCCGGGCGAGTGCGTAATATTCCATGGATACTATGGTCTCGTGCATGTCGTAGAATTCGGTGAGGGATATTTCCTTTACCATAAAACCCCTCTTGGGCAGGGATTCGAGGTAGCCTTCCTTGACGAGCCGAATGACCGCGGAATGCAGCGGAGTCCTGCTGATTCCGAGTGTAGTTGAAATCTCGTTCTCCGAGAGCAGCGTGCCTGATGTAATAACCGCGTTGGTAATGTCGCCCTTAAGTTTTTTGTATGCGACGGTTTCGAGTGACTCTTGCAAATGTATACCTCTTCATGACGGAGACTTGCGGTGCGAGGCGCACTGCGATTGCAGTGGCGGAGGCTCAGCCGCCTCCGCCTTCGAATTAAGTGTATTTTATTCGCGCAGCAGCTTGTCGACGCGCTTCTGAGCCTCCGCGAGCACCGTTTTTGGATCCTGGCCGGCCACCCATATCGCATCGAGCGCCGAGGTGATGACGTTGCCGCCCTCGGTGTAGCCGGGATTCATGGGTCGCTTCTCGGCGTAGGCCATCTGGTCTATGGCTACCTTGAACTGCGGCATGGCGGCATACAGCTGCTTCATGGCCGGAGCTTCTATGGCGCTCTTGCGGCTGGGCATGTAGCCGGTCTTCGAACTGGCGTACACCGTCTGTTCGGTGGCGCTCATCCACTTGACGAACTCCCATGCCGCTTCCTGTTCCTGCTTCGAGGACTTGCTCGATATGACCAGGTTGGAGCCACCGGTAGACGTGCCGTAACTGGAAGATTTTGGCATGAAGCAGGTGTTCAGCGTGAAGCCGTTGGCCTTGGCCAGACCCATGTAGGTGGTGATGCCCGCGGTCGAGTAGAACCACATGGCACTCTTCTGGTTCATGATGTCGGCAGACATCTTCGATCCTTCAGCGCTGGAGAGTATCCGGACGTAACCGGCATCCTTGAGGTCCTTCCAGAACTTGATGACCTTAAGTGAGGCCGCACTGCTGATGTTGGTCGAACGTTCGTCATCGCTGAGCACGGAGCTACCCGCCTCAAGCATGAACGCCTCGTAGAACCACAGGTTGCTGACCAGGGTCAGTCCGTAGAGACCGGTTTTCTCCTTGATGGTCTTGCAGTACATCGCCAGCTCATCCCAGGTTTTAGGGCCTGATGCATCGAGTCCGGCGTTCTTGAGGATGGTCGTGTTCATGAACAGTATGGCGGTGCTGGGCATGTAGGGCAGTGCGTACACCTTGCCCTCAAAGCGGCAATTCCCCAGGAGCCCGGCCTGGAAATCGGTGAGGTCGAACTTG
This sequence comes from Spirochaetota bacterium, assembly GCA_020048755.1. GTDB lineage: Bacteria > Spirochaetota > Spirochaetia > Treponematales > UBA12059 > SZUA-370. Next base: position 1,439 of record JAIFMD010000130.1, on the reverse strand, counting down.
TCGCGTTTGATCTGGCTGTCAAGCGCCGTGATGACGCCATTCCAAGCGAACATGCCTGTTGACCCGATTTCCATGACGAACACATCGGGCGACTCGCCGCCGATGAAAGCCGCCTGCAGTTTCTGGTTCAGGTCGTTGTAGGCACCCTGGTACGCTGCCGTGACGTGGATTGCCTTTGCGGCTCCGACGGTTTCGTTGAAGCTCTTGACCAGGTATTCATTGGTTTCCTGGACCGCACCCGAATATGCATACCAGTATTGCAACTCTGTTGGTGCCTTGGATGATGTGGTCGTCTGGGCCGAGAGGTTCTGCATGCCTGCCCCGGCTATGCAGATCAGCGCCAGCAGAGCCCTGCTTTTCAGGACTTGTTGAAATGTCATCATGTCGTGCTCCTTTGGTTGGTCATTTTTCACCCATATAGGTGAACGCCTTGATAATCTGCCTTTGCGCTACGATGAAGATGAAGACGATGGGAAGGATGAGCATCAGGTTGCCCGCCATGACTGTCTGGTAGGGGATCGATATTCCGCTTTCTAGCAGCCGCAGGGATGCAACCCCGAGGGGCAAAGTTCTGACCGCGTCGTTTGTCGTCAGGACCAGGGGCCAGAAGTAATCGTTCCAGCTCGCGATGAAGGTGAGGAGTCCCAGGGCCGCGAGCGTCGGCCTGGCTATGGGCAGCATGATCCGTGTCATGATCCTGAACTCGCTCGCCTTGTCCAGGCGGGCTGCCTCGAGGATTTCCTCTGGTACCTGCCTGAAGGTCTGCCTGAGCATGAATATGCCAAAGGCACTGGCTGCCGACGGCAGTATCAGGGACGCGTAGTGGTTTAAAAGTCCGAGCCTGCTCATCAGGATGAACACCGGCAGGAATACAAGCTGCGCCGGTATCATCACCGAGGCCAGGGTCAGGCCGAACAAGAGGCGCTTGCCGGGGAAGGTGTAGCGCGCGAAGGCGTAGGCCGCGGGTATGACGGTGACGACCTGACACACGAGTATGGCACCGGTGACGATGAGGCTGTTACCCAGGTATTTGAGGAACGGGAACGCGCCGAAGGCTACGGAAAAATTTTCCCAGTGCGGCTGGCTCACCCAGAAGACCGGTGGAAAACGCAGGGTGTCACCCTTTGATTTAAGGGCGGTAAGGATCATCCACCAGAATGGAACGAAGAATGCAAGAAAGATGACAACTGTGGTGACCGCGCGTCCCAGCACTGAAATAAGTCTGAGTATTGTTTTCATGCCGTTGCCCCTCATCGGTAGTGGACCCTGCGTTCCAGCACCGCGAAATACACGATGGTAAAAAGCCCGATGATCACCATCATCACGACCCCCACCGCCGACGCGTAGCCGATCTTGAAGAACTGGAATCCATACTGGTAGATGTAGTGGACCAGGGTGTTCGTCGCGTTGGCCGGCCCTCCCTGGGTCATGATCGCTAT
>JAIFMD010000078.1 GCA_020048755.1 Spirochaetota bacterium | reverse complement strand
AGGTAATCCTGAACAACGATGTCCCCAACCTGGGCGAACTCGGAGACGTGAAGGACGTCGCCGCCGGTTATGCCCGCAACTTCCTCCTGCCCCGCGGTCTTGTATACCCGTACAGCCCGGCCACCGTGGCTCTGTTCGAGAAACGCAAGGCTGAAATCGAAAAGCGCAAGGCCGAAAAGCGCGCTTCCAGTGCTGACCTTAAAACCAGACTTGAAGCTGAAGACCTTGTGCTTGACATGCCCGCAGGTGTCAACGGCAAGCTTTTCGGTGCCGTATCCAATGCCTCCATTGCCGATGAACTCCTCAAGAAGGGCATCCAGGTAGACCGCAAGAAGATTGAAGTTCCCGGCCGTGTCATCAAGAGCGTTGGAAACTACAAGATTGCCGTCCGGCTGTACGAGAAGGACGAAGCCATCGTCCGCGTCTCGGTCAAGGGACATGTCGAGAAGGCCAAGCAGTCAGCCCCCGCACAGGAACCCAAGCGCCGCCGTCACGAAGAGCCGGTTGCACAGGTCCAGCCGGAAACTGCTCCCGAAGCCAAAGCCGCAGAGTAACAAGAACACTGCATGATACCCGCCCAGCTCAAGGACAAGGTTCCTCCGCATAACGCGGAAGCCGAACAAGCCGCGCTGGGCGCACTGCTTCTCGATCCGGACGCGGTACCTCACATCCTGAAGTACCTGCGTCCGGATGATTTTTATGTAAACGCAAATAAAAACGTCTTTACTGCCATCGTTTCTCTTTTTGAAAAGGGACAGAAGGCCGACCTCATAACGCTGGCCGATGAAATGCGCGTGCTCAGCCTGCTGGACCGTTCCGGTGGCCCGGCCTACATAGCAAAACTGACTGATGCCGTACCCTCCAGCGCCAACATGGAATACTACGCCAAGATCGTCCAGGAATGTTCGATCAGGCGCAACCTTCTCAGGCTCGCCGCCGACATCAGCCAGAAGGCTCATGACGATTCCATAGAAACCGGCGTACTGCTCGATGAACTGCAGGAAGCGATTTTCGAAGTCAACCAGGACAGGCAGACCGTATCCTATCGCAGTGTGCGGGAAATCGTCCCGGACGCAATGAAAATGATCGAGCAGCTCTCCAAAAATAAAAACCAGTATACCGGTGTTCCAAGCGGATACGCACAGCTGGACAGCATGACCAGCGGCTTCCAGGATTCAGAACTCATCATCATCGGAGCCAGGCCGAGCGTCGGCAAGACCGCCTTCGCGCTCAACATCGCGTCCCACGTTGCCCTGCGCGAGCGGCTGCCCGTCTGTTTCTTCTCGCTTGAAATGTCAGACCTGTCGCTAACCTACCGTATCCTTTCCAGTGAAGCACGGATAGATTCTGAAAAAGTCAAAAGTGGCCTCATAAAGCCCAGCGACATCCAGAGCCTCATGGATGCGGCAAGCAGGATATACGATGCGCCCATGTATATCGTCGACGTACCAAACATCAAGCTCCTGGACCTCCGTTCACTAGCCCGGCGCATGAAGACTGAGAAGGACGTCAAGATCATTTTCATCGACTACATCACGCTGATAACACATGAAAACCAGGATCTGCCGCGCTGGGAGCAGATCTCAAGCATATCTCGCTCACTCAAGGCTCTGGCGCGTGAACTGCGCATTCCCGTGGTAGCGCTCTCGCAGCTCAAGCGGGAAGCAGAAGGAAAATCACCGTCCCTGGCTGATCTACGGGAATCTGGATCCATTGAACAGGATGCCGACCTCATCATGTTCCTGCACCGCGACCGTGAAATAGACAAGCGCAAGGATGAGCGGTCTCCGTACATTCCCACTGATCTGCTTCTCGCAAAACATCGCAATGGCCCGGTTGGCAAGGTTGATCTTCTGTTCTTCAATAAAATCACCCGCTTTGAATCGCTTGAAAAGGAACATGCCGAGCATTAGACTCAGGCAGAGGAGGGCCGCACAATGGATCTAGAAAGAAATTATGACCTGAGTTTCCTCGTCAACGATACTGAACGCATGGTTCTTGACGAACTTGGCAGGCAACTCGAGACTGCCGAAGCCGAAGGTATCTGCACTTGTCAGGATTGCGTTGTTGATATGGCAGCACTGGCCCTGAACACCCTCGAGCCGCGGTATCACGCTTCGCTTCTAGGCACCATGTATGCACACGCGGAGGAAGCCGGAGCCTACGCCATAAAAGTAAGGAACTCAGTTCTCGCGGCCGTAGAAAGGGTCAGGAACAATCCATCCCACGTCTGAAAAACAGTTCCTGGATTTCAGCCTGCATCGGAGGTTGAAGACAGGAATCCCAGTTTCTTTATCGATCTATATCTTCCGGAAAAAATTGTCTTGTACGGCTCCCGCGCAATCGAACCCGGCAGGTTGGCAACAACCTTGTCGTATGAAGCGCGTGGCAACTTGACTACGCCAGCCTGGCCGGATTTAAGGCCAAGGATGTGGAATTCAAGCGAACCATCCTTCAAGCCATTATAGAAAACTGTTATTTCAGCATCCGGCTCCGCTTCTTCGGCCTTGCCCTGCAATGCATACTTCAGCAGCTCCACAGCCCTGGCATCCAGCTCGTCACGTACCATTCTTGTTCGCTCAAAAAGTTCCTGGTATCCCAGCAGTATCTCACTGGTGCCAGCAGGATCTGCCTTGCCACGATAGGCCGAGAGTCTTTCCATTTCAGGCAGAATGACAAGATCAAGACCGCAAGACTTTGCCGTGACCCTCAGAGGCAATTCTGCCCTGACGATGGCCCCACAACGAGGGCAAACCGCAGAAGGTGAATCTCCCGTAGCAAGCCTGGAAACCATCGCCGCATCAGCATCAAGATCGATCGAGTCAGGAGCATCGATCTCTATGACCGCATCACAACGACACGTTATCTTCTTCATGGTTACCTCCGATACTACGGGCACAAGGTATGCCCTTTATTTTCTGGAAAAAAACAGTACATCGCCAACAGTGGACAGGAGGAACAGAGCCGCAACCGCAACCATCCCGATCGTCTGGTAACGCAGGACAGTCTTTACTTTGGCGGCCTTGTGGCGAATCAGTTCTAGAATGAACAGCAGTATCGAACCACCATCAAGCAGTGGAATAGGCAGAAGGTTCATGGCAAAAAGGCCTATTGAAAGCACTGCAAGGAAATTCAATGCCATTGAAAGCCCCCCGGCACTTTCACCCGACAATCCACTTTGTGCAACAGAACCAACCATCCAGGTAATCCTTGCTGGCCCTGAAACCGCCTTCAGGATATCGACGCCCATGAACAGCGTCGCGATACCGCGGTAGGTAGCAGAAATCGTGTCGACAGTCTCCGAGAGACCCATCGCAAGAGCCTCTCCAGGGCCACCAGCACGCACGCTGCTGGTTATAGACTTCCAGCCAACACCAAGGTCTGCTGTGGATCCGGAAGGATAGGCCAGTACGAGCGTCGCTTCCACCTCGGTTCCATCGCGTGTAAAACGAACGGTAGCCTTTGCAGGCTTTTCTGCATCGAGCAATGAAAAAAGGCCAATCGTATGGTCAACGGGTATTCCATTGATGCTTATGATCCTGTCACCGACGCGCAACCCGGCGAGTGCTGCAGCGCCGGATGCATCGACCGTTTCTATGACAGGTTCTATCCAGGGATAAACGCCCACGCGACCAATACCGGATTCCTTGTCAAAATCAGGACGAATCTGTACACCAAGCTGCCTGCCGGACCTGTCGATTGACACTTCAATCGGCTTCTGGGCAGAGAGTGCAATGTATTCCTGAAGCTCCCCGAACGTTGTAATTTTCTTGCCGTCGATGGCCACGATACGGTCACCGCTTTCAAGCCCGGACCTGTCGGCTGGATACGAGCCTCCATCGAACTGGCTGGCAAGTAGTATGCGGTTGTCCCAGCTTTTGACGTCGTACCCGACCGCCATGACCAGCGAATAGACTACAACGGCAAACACCACATTCATGAAGGGGCCGCCAAAGGAAATCAGTATCCTGCGGAACGGTGATGCGCCGAAATAGGTGCCCGGTTCCCGCGGGAACTCTTCAAGCTTCTGTTCTATGGCCTTGCGGTAGGAATCCTCGCCTTTCATGCGGCAGTACCCGCCAATCGGCAGGGCTGAGAGCGTATATGCGGTCGAACCGATTTTCTTTGAAAACAGCCGGGGACCCCAGCCGAGTGAAAATTCCTCGACCTCGACGCCTACAAGTCTTGAGACGATAAAGTGTCCAAGTTCATGAAAGAATACAACCACGCCAAGACCTGCAAGGCCCAGCGCTATGGTAATTAACGTCATCGATACTCCTTGAGGATACGCCCGGCCACCATGCGGGCGAGGCTGTCTACGGCGGCAACCGCCTCCAGGTTTTCCAGTCTGGAGGGAAAAACTGATTCCAGGGTCCGCGCGACGATATGGGGAATGTCTGTAAATCGCAACCAGCCATCCATGAATGCCTCGACGGCTACTTCGTTTGCCGCATTGTAGGCAGCTGTGGCCCCTTCACCCGCATCAAGGGCTTGATATGCGAGTACCAGTAGAGGATAACGATCAGCATCCGGTCTGGAAAAGTGTAACTGCACATCAGTCGGATCCATGTCTGCAACTGTTTCTGCAATCACTTTGGGCCACGACAAGGCATTCAAAATTGGTATCCGCATGTCCGGCCTGGACAGCTGCGCGTACAGGGATCCATCCTGCGTTCTTATGAATGAATGCACCCGGCTCTCGGGATGTATGACGACCTGGATTTCTGATGATGTAAATGCAAATAGCCTTGCAGCCTCGATAACCTCGAGCCCCTTGTTGGCCATGGAGGCCGAGTCTACGGTTATCTTGGCTCCCATGTTCCAGGTGGGATGTGCCAGCGCATCTTCAGGGGTAACGTACTGCAGCCTGTCTACGGGCAGGTCCCGGAAAGCCCCACCGGAGGCTGTGATTATTACGCCCCTGACTGAATGCCGTCCGAAGCGCTCGACCATGTTGAAAATGGCAGAATGCTCCGAGTCTACAGGCAAAATCTTCCGGCCTGCCTTTTGGGCCGCTTCAAGAACCAGCCGCCCCGCCATGACGATGGTTTCCTTGTTGGCGAGGGCAAGATCCTTTCCCGAGGCAATCGCATACAAAGAAGGGGGTAGCCCCGCAGCGCCTGCGGCAGCGTTGACAACGATATCGGCATCGGTCCGCTCGATCAGATTCCGAAGTCCGTCGAGGCCCGCGTGTTGTATCATGCCAGCTACAGGCAACGCTCCACTTAGGCATAAGACTGCATGTGGATGCAGGGTTGCGGCTGCCAGCAAGCCTGCTTCATCGCGGTGGGCCGACATTCCGGCTATCGTGAACTCTTCAGGGTGTCTGGCTACCACATCGAGGGTCTGGCGCCCAATGGATCCCGTAGCTCCGACAAGTATTATTCGTTTCACTAGCAGCCCGGTTCACAGGATTGATTCACGACAGGATACCAGCCCAGGCCAGGATACCGGTGAATACCGGAGCTGCAAACAGGATGCTGTCAAAGGAATCCAGAACTCCACCACGGCCTGGTACTATTGAACCTGAATCCTTGACTCCTGCGGAGCGCTTGATAGCCGACTCAAACAGGTCTCCAAGAACAACGGCCACGCCACAACTGAAACCAAGTACTGTCAGGAGCAACCAGTTCCGCGGAATATATGACGGAAACAAGAACGGGCCTGCCAATGCAAAGGCCAGGCTACCAGCGATTCCAGCAATCAGACCTTCAAGGCTCTTGTTGGGAGACACGGCGAATATTCCGCGCTTTTTCCCCAAGGTAACGCCTGCAAGCCAGGCAAGGCTGTCATTTCCAAATGCGATGAGGGCAAACCATACAAGGATGTATCCGGCGCCTTCGGGATTACCGAGGATTACGATAATCGGAGTACTCAGAAACCCAGGATAGATGAGGTAGAACGCGTTGGCTGATGCCCGGTGTATGGTAGCCGGGATAGTCTCAACGTTGCGAGGCAATGCCATGGGAACGGAAGAAGCAAGGAACGCAACCATCGCCACGGCTGCGAGCGGCGCAAGCCAGGTGGTTGTAAGCCCGGAATCGGTAGAGAGCAACCTTGTAACATAGACAATGAGCGAGGGCAGGGTACCCAGCAAGACGGCTTCAATCGTTCTGGAACTACCTCCTGCGGGTTCCATCATCTTGCGCAACTCTATACTTGAGCCAACTGTAAAAATGAATATCAGGAAGGCTATGGGAGCATGGTTCATGAAGGGAACAAGTATTGCAAGGGCAAAGAGCACGGGCACGGAGATTGATACGAACGTAATCCTGGTAAGGAAATTTTTCATCGTGCGTCACCAAATCTTCGCTCTCTCCTGGCGTACTCTACAAGAGCGGTAGCGAGATCGTCTTCAGTCCAGTCAGGCCACAGGGTGTCAGAAAAATAGAGTTCCGAGTATGCGGCCTGCCAGATCAGGAAATTCGACAGCCGCAACTCTCCGCCAGCCCTGATTATCAGGTCAGGATCCGGCAAGTCGGGGATGTCAAGATATTGCCTGAACTCGGCTTCGGTGCAAGGGAGTCTACCAGCCGGTACCTTGGACATAGCTCTGAGTATTTCATCGCGACCACCATAGTTTATGGCAAGGTTTACCCTGATGCCATCGAAACCAGCAGTATCGTCGAGGACACGGAGTATCGCATCGCGGACTTCCGGAGGCAATCCTTCAAGGTTTCCAGAATGGACAACACGCACATGATGCTCTTTATAGAAATCAAACTCTGCGCAGAGGTATTTACTCACGAGTCCCATGAGGAATTTAACCTCTTCCTGGGCTCGTTTCCAGTTTTCAGTGCTGAAGGTGTAGAGGGTGAGGTTCTGGATACCAGCAGTCGAAGCGGCCTTGACGATACGCTTGGCCGCCTTCAGCCCTTCGCGGTGCCCCTCGGTGCGTGGCAGACCACGGGCCTGGGCCCAACGCCCGTTACCGTCCATGAAAATGGCGACATGCGCCGGCGATTCTCGGTTGGGAGTGGGCTGCATGCTCAGACTTCCAGTATTTCCTTCTCTTTTTCTTCCAGAATCTTGTTGATCTGGGCGATGTAGGAATCAGTGAGCTTCTGCAACTCTTCTTCTGCCTTTTTAGCGGCATCTTCCGGTACATCATGCATTTTTTTCATATCTTCCAGGCCATCACGCCTGATATTGCGTATCGCAACGCGGGACGTTTCTGTCGTAGCTTTAGCGCTTTTTACGAGGTCCTTGCGGCGCTGTTCGGTCAAGGGAGGAATGGCGATCCGGATCACCTTGCCATCATTCGACGGATTCAATCCAAGTTCTGACTTCTGGATTGCTTTTTCAATCTCGACAATAAGCGCACGGTCCCAGGGCTGGATGACTATCAATCGGGCCTCGGGCACCGACACAGTCGCCACCTGGGAAATCGGTGATTTCTGGCCATAATATTCGACGCGCAGCTTGTCGAGTATGGAAGGCGAAGCCCGACCGGTCCTGATGGACGCAAAATCGTCCTTGAGCGAGGCTACGGTTTTTTTCATGCGTTCTTCACACGTATTTTTTACGTTTTCCATTGCTCTTCCTTTCGGGAACCCGGCTGCGTATCCAGGTCCGCTCATGACGGGATCGATTCAGAGCCTCTTCAGCCCGGAATCGATCCCGGGTTTCACTAGTTGTCTCCGACTTTTACGTAGGAGTAATCGACGACAGAGAGTTCCGCGCCGGCTGCCTTGCCGACCGAAGCCATGAAGGCCTTTACAGTCTGCTTTTCATCCTTGACGAATCCCTGGTCTACCAGACAAATTTCACTCATGAGCTTCTTGAGCTTGCCGGCCAGGATGCCCTCGATGACCTTGGCGGGTTTGCCGGCCATCTTCTCATCACCTTCGACTTGCTTCTTGAAAATTTCCTCTTGTTCCTTGACCCAGTCAGCACTGATCCTGGACTGGTCTACGAACATCGGGCTGAAAGCGGCAACGTGCAGGGCTAGATCATGGACAAATGCCGCAACTTCGGGTTTTACGAACGCCTCGGGCTTGCTGGATTTCATCTTGATTACTACAGCCAGCTTGCCTTCGCCATGGACATAGGAATGCACGTACTCATCAGCGCCAGACTGGGCCAGCGCAACGCGTTTCAGCGTGATGTTTTCCTTGATGATGCTGGCCATATCCTTGACGATATTTTCCAGTTCGGCGTTGGGTGCATTGTAGCCCTTGGAGAGGCACATCGCAGCCATGCCGTTTCCGCCCTTGATAAAGTCATCATTTCGGCAGACGAAGTCAGTTTCACAGGCAATCTCGACTATTGCAATTTTTCCGGCGCTCTCGGCTATGAAGACACGGCCCTCGTTGGTCGCCCTGCCGGATCGCTTCGCGACGCCAGCGAGTCCCCATTCCTTGAGCTTCCTCTCGGCCAAGGCAAAATCGCCTTCAGCCTCGACGAGAGCCTTCTTGCAGTCCATCATTCCCGCGCCGGTCTTCTCGCGCAGGTTCTTTATATCGCTGGCCTTGATTTCCACAATAGGCTCCTTACTTGGCGTAGTATTTATCTTCCTCGACGATGGGTTCTTCAACGGCGGCACCCGCGGCGGCGGCTGCTACGGCAACACCGGCAACCTCGGCTACGGCCGCATAGGTAGCGGGATCGACTTCCACCTCTTCCTCATCATCAACAGTCTTGGTCTCTTCCGCGACTTCAGCGCTTTCCTCGTCCTGCAAGGTCTCGATGATCTTGAGGCCGGTCTCGCTTTCTGCTTCTACGACCGCATTTGCTATGATCTGGGTAAACAGGGAGATCGAGCGGATGGCGTCATCGTTTCCGGGGATGGGGTAGTCGATACCCTCTGGATTGCAGTTGGTATCAACGACCGCGACGATCGGGATGCCGAGCCGCTGGGCTTCAGCAACAGCGATGGCTTCCTTGCGGGTGTCTATTACGAATATAACGCCGGGGAGCTTGGTCATGCCCTTGATGCCGGAAAGGTTCTTCTCGAGCTTGGCCTTTTCCTTGTTGAGCTGGGCCTGTTCCTTCTTGGTAAAGGACGAGAAGTCTTCTTTTTCAAGCTTGATGAGACGCTCGATTGATTTGCGTACGGTGGAGAAGTTGGTAAGCATGCCGCCAAGCCAGCGATTGTTCACGTAGAACTGCTCGCAACGCTCCGCTTCCTTCTGGATGGCCTGCTGGGCTTGTTTCTTGGTGCCGACGAAAAGAACCGGCTTGCCCGACGCTACCGTCTTGCGGACGACATCATAGGCTTCCTTGATGGACTGGATTGTCTTCTGCAGATCGATGATGTGGATACCGTTGCGCTCTGCGAAAATGAATTTCTTCATGCGCGGATCCCAACGCTTGACCTGGTGACCGAAATGTACTCCGGACTCCAGCAGGCTCTTCATGGTGACTACAGCCACGTGTTCCTCCAATGGCCTCCGAACGATTCGAAGGCCCCCTTCACTTGTTCTCGTCGCAAGAACGACCGGAGTCGTGTCTGGTGCGACGGAAGATTCGACAGTCTGGCCAGTAGCTAGACCGTCGCGTCGACTCTTTTCCCTAATGGAAACGGAAAGCCAATCCGGGAGAGAATGGCATAAAACTCATGCAGTGGCAAGCCCACGACCCCTGAAAACGAGCCTTCGAGCCATTCCACAAAGAACGCGGCATGTTCCTGGATGCGGTAGGCACCCGCTGCTCCCTGCCATTCACCAGTGGCAAGATAGGCATCAAATTCAATAGTATCCAGGCTTGAAAAGTGGACCAGCGTCTCTGAAACAGCCGAATGCAGCTCGCCGGTGCGCCTGTCGAGCACGCAGATTCCCGATGAAACTGTATGAGTCTTCCCGGATAAAGCGGCCAGCATCGTGCGCGCATCATCTTCATCAGCAGGCTTTCCGAATACTTTGCCGTCCAATGACACCAGTGTATCCGCACCGATTGCCCATACAGGAGGGAAGGGTGCCGTAGCTGAGCTCGTACGGGCTTTGAGTTCAGCGAGGGCTATGACGCGCCGGCTGACGGGCAGTTCGTCATAGATGCTCTCGTCTACATCAGCGGGTGCTATGACCAGGGTAAAACCCAGTTTCTGCAGCGTCTCCATCCTGCGAGGCGAGGCACTAGCCAGCAACAGCGGCTCTGGATGGCGATCCATAGGAGTAATCATGAAGCAATGCTACACGACCAGTCCAAAGGTTGACAATCGGGACCGATCCGGCATACTACTATTGAGTCGAGCGATTAGCTCATATGGATAGAGCGTCAGCCTCCGGAGCTGAAGGTGGCCGGTTCGAGCCCGGCATCGCTCACGTTATGGTACAGCGCCCTGGGTGTAAAAACACCCAGGGCGTTTTGCTTTGTGTTGTAGGATAGGTCGTTGATTAGACGTACAGATCGAGCATTTTACCGGAATCTTCGCTGATGGGAGCCGGCTCCGGCTCAGGAATGGGTTCTGGCTCGGGTTCGGGCTCGCGCTGGATTTCAGAAGGAGTGACAGGTTCCGTTCTCGGAGTCGGTATCTCGGACTGAATCTCTTCAATAGCCATTCTTGCCCCCTGCATGACACTTCAGTGCATGCTCTGACTCAAATGTACTATTAATTTCCCACACTTTCCATTGACAAACGGCCCGACTCCTTCATGGAGCCGGGCCGTACTATGCTTACAATTGAAACCTTGGGTTATTTGCCGCTTCCACTACTGGCAGCTGAGTACTTCCTGAGTTTTGACAGCAGATCCTTTGCCTTTTGTTTGACGGGGGTGATGTAGTTGCCATCGGCAATCTTCATGATAGCCTTGATCGCAGCCGGATCCTTGATGCCGTTATTGATCTCAGCAAGGGCCTCAAGTGCAACCAGGCTCTCGAATGCGAGGCTGTTATCAGGAAACAGAATGTCAAAACGGTTGATAATGAAGGCAACGGTCTGTGTTACATCATCACCCGTCATAAGCCCTATTTTCCCGATGGACCGTATGGCAGCCGCAATGACCATGGGTTCAGTATCGACCAGGACCACCTTCAGGAGGGTATCCTTGGCCTCCACGGTCTTGATCTGACCGAGCATGAGGCAAGCTTCCCTCCGGACATCCGGATAGTTGTTCAGGGCTCGACCCACGCCGCCAGCGCGGACTACGGTCAAGGAGCTCTCTGTCGCCAAATAATCCAGGGCCTTGCGGATCTCGGGGCTGGCTCGCCCTTCATCAAGCGCCTGTCCGATATACTGAAGTGCCACGAGCTTCATATCCTTGCTGTCAGAGTATGCTTGCTCACGGATGATCATTATCTCGAGTGGATCCTGCAGATAGGATTCTTCTACGGTTCTCTCGCCACCGGCGGCCGCAGCCTGACTCCATGCGGAAGAAAAAGCCAAAGCGACCAGAACGACAAGCGTTATTATTTTGCGCTTCATGATTACCTCCAAATTGCTATCTTCCATGTATCGCCGATTTTTTCAAGGTTGTAAAGTACCAAGCGCTCACCCTTCATGTTGATGGTGATTGCCTTTATGCGGTCGTTGCTGATGAATTCTATATCGTCAACCCTGTCATTCTGTCTGGAAGGATAGACGACATGGATAAAATAATCCTGCAGTGAACGAAGCACTATGCCCTGCCGCTTAAGGACGGCAGCATCCGATATCCTCGCAAGGGTTTCACCCGATGAATAATATTCTTGGTATCCCGGAGTCAGTGCAGAAGACCACGATTCATAATCCTTGGCCTGGATTATGGAATTAAGGCCCTGGATGAAAGCCCTTACATCAAAAAAGGTAGCTTGTTTCAATTCCACACTTACCGTGGCTGGATCAAATGGAGTAACGGCAATCGCAGCAGCTGGAATGACCTCTTCTGTCATAACGATCGCTGGCTCATCCGCTGGCTCTTCCATGACTATCGGATCCGGTGCGGCAACAGGGGGAGTGGCACAAGAAGCGAGTGAAGCGGCCATGACTGCAGCAAGCAGCATTATTCGCGTTCCATTGAGTATCGACATAAGCGAATAGTACACCCAAGACGAACGATTGTCAAAATCAGACTACTCACCGCCGATGGATTGTGGTACAAAAACGTTTTTTATTGATGGCAGCGATCTTTTGAAGTATGATAGCGGAATTATTATGAAGACGACGACGGTTGAAACGATGAATATTACTCAGTTGCATCACATGGAATACGAGGCATCTCCCGATGTTGTCGTTTCAGCACCGGGGTGTGTCCGGCTGATTGGCGAGCACACAACCGGAGGGGATGGCTTCATGATAGCATTTCCCCTCGACAAGCGCATGTCCATAGCCATCTCCAACCGGCGTGATTCATCAATCCGCTTCTTTGCTGCGGATCTGAACGAACGCAAACGAACCAACCTGTCAAACCTGAAATTCAAGCGCGAGGACCGCTGGGCCAACTACATCAAAGCTGCCTTATCCGCCTACACGGGTGAATCAGCCAATTCCAGAGGATACAATATAACCATTTCAGGTGACATTCCTCAGTCCCTTGGGCTTGGATCCGCTACCGCACTGCAATGTGCCGCAGCCAAGGCTGCCGCTCTTGCTGCAGGTTTTGATCCTGGTCCCGCAGATCTCGCCCGTACAATAGTAGAGACCGATCGCGCTTATTTCGAGAAACAGACCAGGGTTGCAAATTATATCTCTACTCTGACCGCAGCTCGTGGAACCTTGACGTTCGTCGATGCATTCCGGGGTACCGTTGAACCTTTACCATCAATTTTCAACGATTCACTACTTGTCCTGACAGATTCCAGGGTTCCAAGGCCGCCACTTGAGACTGAACTGCGACAAAGGGCCGACGATTGCATTGCAGGTCTTTCGTTGATGAATGGGTCGGGCATCCACAAACTCAGGGATTTCTCAATCGGAGACCTTGACGAGTATATGGGCATGATGCCAGAACGGATCCGTCGTCACTGCACCTTCTTTGTCGAGGAAATTCAGCGTGTAAAGGAAGCAAAGGAAGCAATCCTGCATCGCGATACGGTTGCGCTGGCCAAGGCACTGAATAAATCACAGTCAAGCCTCAGGAACAGTTTCGAGATTTCCTGCCCCGAAATTGACTGGCTGGTAAAGCGCGCACTCGAGATTGATGGTGTGCTGGCCAGCCGCATGATAGGAAAAGGTTTTGGAGGTTGCACCCTCAGCCTGCTCGATGCACGGGCCATGGAAGATTACAAGACCCGCCTCGAGGAATATGAACGGATATTCGGGTTCAAGCCGAGCGCCTTGGAAATTTCAGTAGGCGCTGGTATGATCGCCGAGTAGCCGTCCGTTTCGAGTGGCGCCAGGAGCATCGATGAAAATCTTACTTACGAACGATGATGGGTATATGAGCGATGGCATCAAGGCTCTTGACCGGGCATTACGGGGCTCACATGAGGTCTGGACGCTTGCTCCTGACTCCGAACGTTCGGGCATGAGCCACGCCATGTCGCTCAGGCATCCGCTGAAGATAAGGAAACTGGCTGAGCGGGAATACTCCTGCTCCGGAACTCCTGCTGATTGCGTCATCCTTGCCAGTCATGGGGTCATCCCGTTCAAACCTGATATAGTAGTTTCAGGTATCAACAGAGGCCCCAATCTTGGCACCGATCTCATATATTCAGGTACAGCAGCCGCGGCACGGCAGGCGGCTATAAACGGTATTCCAGGAATCGCCGTCTCTCTTGCCACGTACACCGGCCCTTTCAGGTACGATGCGCTGGCTGGACTCATAGCCGACAAGCTAGACTATTTTCTATCTCTCTGGACCCCCGATGTTTTCATCAATATCAATGCACCCGATGCTCCGGACGATTTTCGCTATCAAATTGTCGAAGCCGTGCCAAGTCGAAGAATATATAAAGACACTTTGAAATTCTTCGAAGGACCAGACGGCTACTCGTACTGCTTCTTCATGGATGGCCAGGTTGATACACATCAAGAAGTGGGCAGTGATGAGGACATGGTGACAAAAGGATACGCATCGGTTACCAGGGTACTGGCATATCCTTGTTCTGCCAAAGCCGAAGCCATGGATGGTTTGCAGGGTGGGCTGAGTACATCCAGATCCGGAACGGTACCGTGAGCAAAAAGAGGTCAGCTGGATCCAGGGCCATAGCCAAGGCTGGCTCCGAGTACCGGGCTGGTGATTACGACTCTGCCGTTGCTACGCTTGCTGCCGCGACCGTGGATGAGACCGATTATCTCGAACTTGCATACCTCCTCGGACTGTGCTATGCCCGCCTGAAACGATACGATGAAGCCCTGTTGTATCTGGAGCAGGTGGTTACGCAGGGCGAGGGTGACGCAAGGGCGCTCCAGTGCCGTTTGATGCTAGCCTATGTTTACGCGGTTACCGGACGATTGAAACTAGCCGAGTATGAGCTGACAAAACTCATGGAATCTTCATTGGAGACACCACAGGTTTATTCTGCGCTGGGCCATACCACCTGGAAACAGGGGCGCATCGATGAAGGCCTGGGCTGGTATTCAAAAGCGCTGGAACTGGATCCTGAAAACCCGACAGCACTCAATGGCTATGGCTATCTACTTGCTTGTGCAGGAAAAGATCTGGATAAGGCTGTCGCCTGTTGCAGAAAAGCGCTGAATCGCGATCCAGGAAATCCAGTCTACGCCGATTCTTTGGGTTGGGTATACTTCAAGCTTGGCCGGCTTCAGGAAGCCGGTTCATACCTGCACGCGGCTGCCAAGGTCCTCAACGACAACGATGAGTGGCTGGAACACATCGCGGCTTTCGAGAAAGCGGTTCCAGCACGATGAAGAGAATACTCGCAATAGTCTTATTCTGTACTTCGGTTGCCTTGGTAGAGGCTCAGTTTACATACCGAATCCAGTCCCCATTGGCTGCGGAATCTTTCCGTACCGGCATAGAAGCGTATGGAAGGGGAAGGTACGCGGAATCCCTGGCGCAGTTTGAACGGGCTTTGGCGAGTGAAGGATCTGATCCCCTTTGCCTGTATTGGCTGGGAAAATCATATTATCGCCTTGGATTGACCGGGGCTGCTTTTGATAGATGGAACGAGGCTGTGGCCGTCGGGGGAGGTTCCCCGATGGTTTCAAGCCGGCTCGAACTGGCTGGCGCCATGGCTGATCCAGCGGGTCTTGCCCCACCAACCCGGTATGTTAGGGTTTCCGAACTCACGGGCAAGAAGGATACGATAGAGTTGTTCGCACGCCCGTCATGGATAGAACCACTGGCAGATGGCAAGGTAATTCTCGTGTCGCATGGCACCAATACACTCCTCGTCATAGATGCAAATGCCCGCATCATCAAAACGATCAATGGAGGTACCACCGGACTGGACAGGCCTTTTGCCTGTGCGGTACTGGACGACGGCACCATCTTCGTGACTGAATTCCAGTCAAACCGCATCGTGAGGCTTACTCCTGAAGGGACGATACTCGGGTATTCAGGAGACCCCTCTGGTCCAGGGCGATTGGCCGGTCCGCAATACATTGCATCCGATTCGGATGGATTCGTCTACGTCAGCGATGTCGGTTACTCCCGTATTGTAAAATATTCCAGAGATGGAACCAGGGTTCTCACGTTCGGCACTCCTGTGCCCGGCTTTAGCGGTTTGCGTTTGCCGACGGGAGTCGCCGTACATGAAAACCGGATATTTGTTGCCGATGCCGCTCTCAAGGCAATTTTTGCCTTTGATACGTTTGGCAACTATCTCTCACGGATAGAAACCTCCGGCCTGCTCAAGCCAGAAGGCCTCAGGGCTTCCGATGATGGGAACCTGCTCCTGGCTGATGGCTCCCGGGTCCTCTTGATAGACCCTGAAACTGGATCACAGACGGAATTATACAGATCCGAGCGCACTAAAGCCCGGATAGTCTCCGCAGCCTTTGATGCAAACGGGGAACTCCTGGTTGCTGACTTTGATGCTTCTGAAATTGCATACCTGTCTGATCCAGCATCTCGATTTTCCGGCCTCTCCATTGAAATTGGTCGGACATACTCTGATGGTTTTCCACGGATACAGGTCGATCTCAGAGTCAAGGATCGTTATGGACGACCAGTAACAGGGTTGGGATACTCCAATTTTTATATATCCGAGAGCATAGTCCTCAAGGAGCGCAGGGTAGAGGGTGATATTCCCGTTGACTACCTGGCTTCCTCAATCAGACCTGCTTCAGGAATGGCATTTGAAGGCGCACTCGACGAATCATCATCGATGGACATAGCATTCCTTCTTGAAGGCTCACCAGAACTTGTCTCGCGGAAACTCGAAGCAAGGAACGCGGTTTCTTCAATATATGCATCCCTTGGCAGTAATACCTCGGCGAGACTCGTTACGGCTGGCAGAATTGCCCAACCCCCGTCAGCAGGTACCCTGAACGCAATCAGCGACGCAATCCTGAAGGCGGAACCCTCAGATTCATGGCGTTTCGACTCAGGACTTCGCCTTGCAGCCGGTTCACTATTCGATCGTTCAGGCAGGAGGGCTATAGTCTACGTTGGTACGGGTTCCATCAACGAGCGGTTTCTGGATGGAGCCTCTCTTGCTGAACTATCGACAATTCTAGAAGCCAATGACATCAGCCTGTATGCTGTGATCATTGGACCGGGGGTACCGTCCGAAGCCCTGGTGTACCTGGTTGAAAAATCCAGAGGAGCCGCGTACAGGGCGGATCGTCCGGAAGGCCTTTCCATCATTGCGGACAGCATCCTTGCCACGCAGACTGGCAGGTATCGCCTCTCGTATGATTCAACCGCCGATGACGGTTTTGGCCGGGCCTATATACCATTCAGCATCGAGGTATACCTGAGAGACAGGTCTGGCAAAGACGAGAGTGGCTTTTTTGCACCACTCCGGTAACAGCATGCACAAAAATGATCGCGCTTGACTCGATCGCATCCTTTCGGTATAGTTGGCCTCGTTCAACGCCATCTTAGCTCAGTTGGTAGAGTGCGTGACTTGTAATCTCGAGGTCCCCGGTTCGATTCCGGG
>JAIFMD010000142.1 GCA_020048755.1 Spirochaetota bacterium | reverse complement strand
GCCAGCGAGCGGGCCGCGTCCAGGTCAAAGCTCTGCGTATCGAGGAGGGCACCTACGAGGCCTTCCTCAAGCAGGTTTACGAGTTGGCTCGTTATGCCGCCGAGCGCGAACGAGGCTTTGACGCCGCGTTCCACCATCAGCTCGCGCAGGAACCTGACCACCGCCAGGCTCGAGCCGCCCGAACCGGTCTGCAGCGAGAAGCCCTCGCGGATGATGCCCGCGGCCGATATCGCCCTGGCGGCGGTGCCGGCTATCAGCAGCTCCCTGGGGTCCCGGGTCATCCGGGTGGCGCCCTTGCCTATGCCGGCCGGGTCGCCCACGGAATCCACCTTGACGATGGCGTCAACCTGGTCCTGCCGGATGGAGGCGGGGCCAAGCGGGTAGGGCGCTATTTCTTCAGTGAGCAGTACGACTTTCTTTGCGTTTCGGGCATCGACCATGGCGTAACCCAATGAACCGCAGGCGGATGCGCCCGAGCTGCCGTTGGCGTTGCCGCGCTCGTCGCAGCAGGGTACGCCCAGGAAGGCCACATCCACGGTAATCTCGCCACCGTCTATGGCGCGGGCCCGGCCGCCGTGGGAGTGTATCAGCACCGGCTCGTCCATGAGCCCTGCGCTGATGGCGTCCGCCAGCGGACCGCGGAGGCCGCTCGTCCGAATGCGGCGTATCGTGCCGTCCTTGACGCGGTCCAGGAGCGGCGCGTGCACCGACGTCAGCGAGCTGGGCGCAAGCACCAGGTCGCGCACGCCGCGGCGGGCCAAAGCCTCCATCACCAGGTTTACGACGCGGTCGCCTTCCCTGAAGTGGTGGTGGAACGAAACGGTCATGCCGCTCTGCACGCCCACGGCGTCCAGCGCCAGTTCCAGGCTCGCGTAGACCTTGGCGTCGGAACGCCTGGCCGAGGCACCGGCAAAGCCCTTCAGCATTCCGTAGCCATTGGCGGCCTCGGGAAAATCCCTGCCTATCGAGTTGCGGTTCATGCTTCCACCTCCCCGGCCAGCGCCAGGACGCGCACCGCGCGCTCCACGATGGGCTTGTCTATCATCTTGCCGTCCAGCGAAATGACGCCCGAGCCTTTTGCCTCGGCGTCCGCAGCGGCGGCCATCACACGGCGGGCCTTGGCTATCTCTTCTGCCGTAGGCGTGTACACCGAGTGGGCCAGCGCTATCTGCGAGGGGTGGATGACGCTCTTGCCGTCGAATCCGAGCTGCTTGGCGAGGCGCACCTCGCGGAGGAAGCCTTCAGGGTCGTCTACGCCGGTGAACACGGTATCGATGGCCATGATGCCGGCCGCCCGGGCCGCCAGCACGATCATGCTGCGGGCCGCGAGCAGTTCTATGCCGTCGGGGCTGCGCGTGGTGTGCATGTCGGTTACAAAATCTTCAGCTCCTATCGCTATGGCGATGAGGCGCGCGCTGGCCGTGGCTATCTCCCGCACGGAGAGTATGCCGCGCGCCGACTCTATGGCGGCTATAAGCTTTACCGAGCCGGCCGGCCGGCCGAAACGCTTTTCGGCGGCCTCGACCGCGCGCTCTACGGCTATTATGTCCTGGGGGCTGTCGGTCTTGGGCAGGCGGACGGCGTCCACCCCGCCCGCGACGACCGCGGCGATGTCTTCGAGGCCGTGCGGCGTATCGAGTCCGTTGATGCGCACGATGCGCTCGACGCCCGCGTAGTCGTAGTCGCGGAGCGCCCTGAACACGAGGTGCCTGGCGGCGTCCTTCTCCCTGGGCGACACGGCGTCCTCGAGGTCGAACATCACGGAATCGGGGCCGTAGATGTGCGCGTCGCGCAGCATGGAGGGGGCGTTGCCCGGTACGAAGAGCATAGACCTGCGTAGTTTCATGCCATCGCCTCCCAGGGTACCTGCGCTGCGGCAGTAGTTGCAGCAGTGGCATTGGCCGCGCGGCCGCAGGCAGCTGCCAGCCTTGCGCGTATCGTGGCGTCCAGCGCACCTTTTTCTTCTATTGTTATGGAGGCTTCAGCCACGCCGAGCGCGCTCAATATCGACAGGGCCGCAGCGCGTATCTCGTCGCCATAGCGGATAACCGAGGGGCCGCGCAGCTCGAGGGACAGACCCCCGCCGGCGTTCGGCCGCACCGTTACCCGCGCGTCGCCAGATTCTGCCGTGCCGGCTGTCGCTTCTTTTAGAATGGTCATACAATCCTCCATATCAGTGCCGGCCGGAGCCGGTCCGTAATGCTGTGATGATGGGAGCGGCTTCCGGCGATACCAGCCAGTCCAGGGTCGATGCGGGCACCAGTTCCGCAACGCGCGCCAGGTTTCCATCCTTGAGGGCAGCCCGTACGGCTGAAGCGCTGATGGCTGCGCCGCCGGATTCCGCCCGTGCCAGTTCCACCAGTTCAACGCCGTGGCGGGGCAGGACGGCGGCCATCGCGCGATTATAGGCGGCGGTTACCTGGCAGTACGGCTCGGTTCCCACGAAGCGCTTCTTTACTCCAAAGGCCGGAGCAATCCGCGCTGCGAACAGCTCCGCGTCGAGCGATGCCTGCAGTTCAGCCGCCTGGCTTTTTTCTTTCAGGTAATACGCGGGGAAGGTAGCGCCCGAGACGCAATAGGAACCGCCGGAGGCGACGACGACGTTGCCGAGGGTAGCCGTACCCGCGCGCACGAGGGCTTCGCGCACGGCACCGGGAAAACTGGACCGGTCGCCTGCTACAACGAGGACCAGGAGGGTCCCGCAGGCCGCGGCCGCGCGCTCTTGACGACGGCCGCGCCGTCGGCTTTTCCCGCTGGCAGGGTCAGGCGTATGGCGTTGGCCCAGTCGCCGAATGCGCGCGGGTCGCTCTCCAGCAGCATCACGCCGGCGTCGGGGTCTGTCCCCACGGGGACGGAGGCCAGGGCCGTATAGCCGAGGCTCTCGAATATCGACTTGTTTTTGGGGCGGGTGTAGACGAACAGTTTCTGGCGGCCCTTGGCCCGGGCTTCGTCCATGACGGCCGATACCGCGCGGGCGGCCGCGCCTTCACCCTCGTGGCCGGACAGGACACCAACGCACTTGATGACGTCACCAGCAAGCGAGGCCGAGGCGATGGCGGTGTCGCCTTCGTAGACGAACGCGGAAAGCTCCACGTCGTCTTCAAAGTCGAGGCCGAGCGGGGCGAGGAACGAGCGTAGTACCGTCCTGTCGTCCGACCCTACCGGGTCGATGATTTGTGTATGCACCCGAAACTCGTCCATTCGACCTCCCGCTTGCCCGGATAGTTCTTTTTCGATGGTAGGATCAGGTGTTTATTGAAAACGCGCTGTCGGACAGCTTGCGAACTTGTTGTAGGACGACAGGGCAGGGAGGTGTAAGGGTTTGTCCTACAAGAGGCAAGTACCCGGAGTTGAACATACACGGGTGCTTCCAGTATTGGCGATGGCTCGATACAAAGACAAATATACTTGGAAATATACTTGTATTGGATTATATTCTAACTGTATACGATACGGAGGTGTCTATGCCGCAGGTTTCTCTGTATATCGACAAGGAAACGCTTGTAAAGATTGAGCATCTGGCCCGGAAAAATCATGTTTCAATTTCCAGATGGGTGGGGAATACTCTCAGGAAGCTTATAAAAGACGAGTATCCGGATGACTTTTTCAGCCTGTTCGGAGCGCTGACCGATGCATCATTCAGTCGACCCGACCAGCCGGCATTCAGCCATGATGGTACCAGGGAAACCGTGTAATGTATTATCTTGATACCAACACCTGCATCTATTTTATGAAGGGAATGTACCAGTCAATTCTGGATGCATTCAAAGCCCATAAACCCGAAGATATAAAAATACCAGCGCTCGTGAAGGCGGAATTGCTGCTGGGTGTCGAGAAGAGTGATAAAAAAAAGCATAATCAAATACTGTATGCCAAATTCCTGGAACCGTTTGAAATCATAAGCTTCGATGATGAAGCCGCAATCCTCTATGCTACAATACGGGCTGCTCTTGAAAACCGTGATGGCAAAAAATGGCATCCTCGTAACGCACAATACCAAGGAATTCAATCGTATACCCGGATTGAAAACTGAAGACTGGGTGATTGTCAAATAATTACCTACGTTTCGTTCCCGTGCTTGAAGTTGCCCGTTATCTTTGCCAGGAACAACTGCAGCTCGTACTTGTTGTCAAGGTCGATGACGCGCAGCAATTTGTTGTAGTCCTTGCCTGTGGCCACAAGCACTTCCTTGCCCTTGAAGTAGATCAGGGCTTTTTTGTCCTTCAGTAGTTTATGGGAAAAGGGCATTTCATCGAACAGTATGTTCCGTCTGTCTTCCATCGGATATATCCTTTTCCTTATTCGATCAACTTGTGCCGGTACGCGTACTGGGTCAGCTGGGCGTTGTTGGCCAGGTTCATCTTTTCAAGGATGCGGGCACGGTAGGTGCTGACGGTCTTGACCGACAGGTTGAGCGCGGTGGCCGACTCGCCGACGGTGGAGCCTCCGGCGAGCATCAGCATCACCTGTTGCTCCCGTTCTGACAGGAGCAGGTGCGGCGGGCGGCCGTCGCCCGACTTGATGCCGGAGACCAGCGCGTTGCTGGCTGCAGCGCTCACGTAGGTGCCGCCCGAGGCCACAGCGCGTATCGCCTGAACGAGTTCGTCCGGGGCGCCTGACTTGTTCAGGCAGCCGGAAGCGCCCAGCCTGAAGGCCCGGAGCGCGTACTGCTCCTCCGGCTGTATGCTCAGCATCAATCCCGCAGGACCTCCATGCCGTCCTTGCCGGGTATGGAAATATCGAGCACGACGACGTCGAAGCGGCCGTTCCGTACGGCCGCTATGGCCTGAAAGCCATCGGCAGCTTCCTCGACGAGGCCGATGTGCACCGATTCCACGAGTATCTGCCTGAGGCCCTTGCGTATCAGCGGATGGTCGTCGACGATCAGAACCTTAAGCATGCCGTGTTTCCTTCGTTGTCTTTGCCCCGCTACCGGTTGCCCGCCGTTTTCCGAGTGGCACGCGAACCGATACCCGCGTGCCCCGCTCCGAACCATCAACCGGAGACTCTATCTCAAAGCGGCCGCCTTCGTGGCGCACGCGTTCCCGCATGCCCAGGATGCCCAGCGATTCAGGCGAATCCACAACTGATTCCGGCAGGCCGCGGCCGTTGTCGCGAACCTGGAGCAGCATGGAGCCATCTACGGTCTCGAACCTGACCTCCACACGACTGGCCTCCGCATGCCTTCCCACGTTGGTGAGGATTTCCTGGAATACCCGGAACATCGTTGTCGCGGCGTCCTCGTCTATCCCGTCGGGTGCCGGGTCTATGATGGCCTGGCATTCTACCTTGGAGCGGCGCCTGAAGTCTTCCAGTTGCCAGCGCAGCGCCTCCGACAGCGACAGGGTATCCAGCGCCTTGGGTCGCAGGCGCGTCGAGATCGACTGTACCGATTCTATAGCGGAATCGACAACAGCGATGGCCTCGCCGACCCGGTCGCCGAAGGCTCCCGGTGCCGGAGGATGGTTCCTGAGCCAGGAGAGATCCATTTTGGCGGCTGTCAGCAGTTGCCCAAGCTCATCGTGCACCTCGCGGGCGGCGGTCTTGCGCTCTTCCTCCCTGGCGTCCTGGATGTGCATCGTCAGCGTGCGCAGTTGTTCGGCCCGTTTCTCCAGGGCGGCTGTCCGCGAGTGCACCGCGGCCCAGGCGGCCAGTATGAGTACCAGCGCGAGGCCCGCGGCAAAGGCCGGCGTGCGCCAGAACGGCGGTGCCACGACGATGCGCAGTACGGCGCCTTCGCGGTTCCATATCCCGCCGGCCGTGGCACCGCTGACGCGCAGTTCATAGTCACCGGGTGCCAGTCCGCCCAGCACGGCCCGGTCCTGCGAGCCCAGGAGCATCCGCTCGGCGGGTCCGCCCCACAGCTCCACTGAAAGGCGGTTCCTGGACGGGTCGACGAAGTCGAGCACGGCAAAGTCGAGGGTCAGCGCCGCATCCTCCGGCCGCAGGACTATCATGCCGCGGTTGAGGGCCGCCCTGAATGCGCGCGCCAGGATGGAACTTCTGGCCAGGTCTGTTTCCGGATGCGCCACGACTGAAACGTTGGCTATCAGCACCGGGGGGGGGCGTCGGGGTGCGTCAGGTCACCGGGCCTGATCAAGTCGATGCCCTCCGGCCCGCCAATGAGGAACCTGCCGTCCAAGAGGGTTGTCCAGGCATTCTGCGAGAAGCGCGACTGGAATCCATCTGCCGGACCCCAGGTGCGTATTGAGCCGTCAGCGCCGTCATACCGGGAGAGCCCCGTGCCGGATACTATCCACACCCTGCCGTCCGCGTCTTCGAGCACGCCGACGATGTCATTGCCCGCGAGGCCCTGCCCGGCATCGAGGTGTTCAAAGCGTATGAGGCCGTAGCCCTCCACCACCCGGTCTATGCCAGAACCGCCGGTACCTACCCAGAGCGAACCCGACGAGTCTTCAAACAGGCAGGTCACCGAGGCGTCCGCCAGGGAGCCCGTATCATTCGAGGGCTTGAACCTGGCCACGGCCCGGTCGGCCGCACGGTCCCATAGTGTCAGTCCCCCGTCCCACAGGCCTATCCACAGGCGTCCGCGCTTGTCCTCGAGGAGCGCGCGTACCGAGAAGCCTCCCAGGGACGATTCGTCGCCGGGTACCGGCTGGTGGTGCGTGAACCGGTTTGCCGTGGGATCATGACGGTCCAGACCGCCGCCCTCCAGCCCCACCCACAGCGTATCCTGGCTGTCTATGAGCAGCGCCCATACCGTGTCACCGGCCAGCGAGCCGGGGTCGTCCGGATTCCTTCTGAAACGCTCGAAACGGCCGGTCGCCGGATCGAGTCTGGCCAGCCCTGCGCCGTCCGTGCCTACCCACAGCGAACCATCTGCATCCTCGGCCAGGCAGACGATGCGGTCGCCGGGCAGGCTTGCCGGATCGAGCGGGTCATGGCGGTACCGGGCGATGACCGTGCCGTCGGCCGTTGTGCGGAGGAGCCCACCGCCGTCTGTGGCCAGCCAGAGCAGACCGTCGCGGGCTTGCAGTATCTGCCTCATTTCAGCCGGCGGCGAATCGCTCCCGGCCAGCAGCCGCGTTACTGCCCTGGACCGCGGATTGTAGGCAGCGGCGCCGCCGCCACGGGTGCCGGCCCAGACCAGGCCGGAGCGGTCGACGAGGAGCGCGCGTATCGCATCGTGGCTCAGGCCGTCGGGGCGGTCGGGCTCCGCGCGCAACCTCACCACGGATCCGTTGGCGGGGTCGAGTATCCGCATGCCCTGGTCCTCGGTGCCGACCCATATCCTGCCTGTAATGTCGAGGGCAAAAGCACGGGCCAGGAGCGTGCCTGAATCCGGGCCAAGATCAACACGCGTAGCCTTGCCGGTGGCGGGGTCGAGCCTGAAAACACCCGCTCCTTCGGTTCCGACCAGGATGTTTCCGCCGGAATCCTCCATGAGGGCGCGCACGGTGGATCCGCCGACCGCCGGCACCGGTCTGAAGGCATCCCGTTCCCTGTCGTAGCGCGCCAGTCCGGCGGTGGTGCCGGCCCAGAGTACGCCTTCTGCATCGCACAGCAGCGAGCGAACCGTGCCTGAAGGCAGGCCGTCCTTCGTGCCATAGTGTAAAAACCTGCTTTGCTCCGTATCAAAGCGGTCCAGTCCGGCGTCGGCGGTGCCGACCCAGATCCATCCATAGGGGTCATCGGCGACCGAGAATATCCTGTCGCTTCCTATGGAGCCAGTGTCGGCCTGGTCATGGGCGAAGCGTTCAAAGGCATCCGAATCGCGGGAGTACCGGGCCAGGCCGCCGCCGTCGGTGGCGATCCACAGGGTTCCTGTTGAATCTTCGTGCAGGTCGAAGATGAGCGACGAGGGCAGGCTTTCAGGGTCGCCAGGAACTGGCCGGTACACCACGACCCTTGAGCCGTCGTAGCGCGAGAGTCCGCTGAAGGTGCCGAGCCACAGGTAGCCGAGCCTGTCCTGCAACATGCAGTAGACCGAGTCGCCGGACAGTCCGTCCCCGGTATCGAGGCGTCTGAAGGCAAAACGTCCGCTGGTATCCAGCGCAAGGGCCTCCGGTGAGGCAATGGCCACCGGAGCTGTCGTTATCGACATGAGGATGACGAGGCTCAGGGTGCGGAGCAGAGGAAGCGGCATGGCGCAATCGTACAGGCCGGGCGTAGCGTCGTCAATGAATGAAATGGTGGAGAAACGATTTGACATATAGTCCCGCACGTTGTTTACTGGATGTTGCCGTTCTGCCCTGTCCTGTCCTTGAGACGGGCATGGATGATTCAAACGTTTTGTTCGTAAAAGGAGCTTTTTCATGAAGAAGAGTGTAGCAATTGCGAGTGCCCTCCTGATCGCGCTCGCCGCGACTGGTTGTGCCAAGAAAGCCGAACCGGTCGCAGCACCGGTTGTGGTCGCCCCGTACAAGGTTGCCTTCATCTACATCGGCGTCCCCGGAGACCTCGGCTGGACCCACGAGCATGATACCGGCCGCCTCGCCCTTGAAGCCGAATTCGGTGACAAGGTCAAGACCGCCTACATGGAGAACGTTCCTGAAGGCCCCGATGCCACCCGCATCATCCGCCAGTACGCCCAGGACGGCTACGACATGATCTTCGCCACCTCGTTCGGCTATATGGACCCGATGGTAGAAGTTGCCGCCGAGTTCCCCAAGGTCAAGTTCGTGCATTGCTCCGGCTACAAGACCTCGGACAACATGTCCACCTACTTCGGCAGGATCTATCAGGCCCGTTACCTTTCCGGCATCGTGGCCGGCAAGATGACCAAGTCCAACATCATCGGTTACCCCGGTGCGTTCCCGATCCCCGAAGTGGTCCGCGGCATCAACGCGTTTACCCTGGGCGCCCGCTCCGTAAACCCGAAGGTACAGGTTCGCGTTGTCTGGACGAACACCTGGTATGACCCCGTCAAGGAGCGCGAGGCAGCCGTGGCCCTCCTCGATGCCGGCGCCGACATCATCACCCAGCACCAGGACACCGTCGAGCCGCAGAAAGCAGCCCAGGAGCGCGGCAAGCTCTCCATCGGCTACGATTCCGACATGCGCAAGTTCGTCGGTGACTCCGTGCTCACGAGCCCGGTCTGGAACTGGGGCGTCTACTACATCGACACCGTGCGCAAGGGCATGGACGGCACCTGGAAGAGTGGCCAGTATTGGGAAGGCCTCTCGGCCGACGTGGTTCGCCTCGCCGAGTTCAGCCCGCTCGTTCCGCAGGATGTCCGCGATCTGGTCGCAACCCAGAAGCAGAAGATCGTCGGCGGAACCTGGGACGTATTCACCGGCCCCATCAAGGACAACGAAGGCAAGCTCCGCGTCAATGAAGGCGCCAAGATGTCAGACGGCGAGATGCTCGGCTTTGACTGGCTCGTCGAGGGCGTCGTAGGTAAAGTAAAGTAAGAGACTGACCGTAAGGTGCCGCCGCTGGACTCATCCCGCGGCGGCACAGCCAGGCCGCCGCGCACCTGTCGTGAGCGGTGTGCCGCGGGTTGTCCCGCGACAAGCATTCGTATTCGCCATGCCCGAATGCGCTCCAGCACCTGTTTCGGCGAACATCCCTACTGAAGGCAACCACACATGGAAGACACCGCAAACGCGGCTCCTCTCGTCGAAATGCGGGGGATCTGCAAGAGTTTTCCCGGCGTCCAGGCTTC
>JAIFMD010000176.1 GCA_020048755.1 Spirochaetota bacterium | reverse complement strand
TGCAATCGACGCCGCCACCTGTTAGTGATAGTAGGCTGCCGCTGCCTCGTCTACACCCCCCTGTCCATGTGTCAGCATGCCCCGGGGCTTGTTGATTACTGCAAGATCAGGGGTCTCCAGCACTATCATTCTGGCGAAACTCCGGGCCTCGTCGTTTTTATTTTTTTGTAAAGGTTCCATGTTCCGGGCCGTTTCAGGCATCAAAAGGTCTTCGGCAGGCAGCCTGATTTCCACAGAATCACCTGCCTTGGTACGGTATGAGCCTTCTACCTTCTTGCCGGAGACGCGGACATTGCCATCCCTGAATATCCTGTAGATGCCCGAGAGTGGCACTTCATGCAGTAATACCCTGAGAATACGATCCAGCCGTCTGTCCGCATCGTTTGGGCCGAGCATGAACTTTTTAGTTGTGTAAGGCATTGTACGCATCCTGCGGCAAGATTCAGTGGAGTTTGAAAGAAAGCCGAATACGGCTTGACAAGAAACCTCATTATAACAGAAATTCCTTCAATGGATACTGCTGGTGCGCTCGGGTTTACAGCACTGTTGAGGAACAACGTGTTCCTGGCAGCTTCGCTGAGCCTTTTCATGGCGCAATTCGCCAAAGCATTGATAGTCCTGCTGACCAGGCGTAAAGCAGGTATCAAGGAAGTCTTCTCTACCTTGCTATGGAAAACCGGAGGTATGCCCTCCAGCCATGCCTCCCTGGTCATATCAATTTCTACATCGGTTGCCTTTTCAAGCGGTGTGGCGTCCGATGTGTTTGCCTTGTCTTTTTTTTTCGCACTGGTCGTCATCCGCGATGCCATGGGCGTGCGGCGAGCCGCCGGCATGCAGGCAAAGGCCCTGAACTCGTTGGGATCGAGGCTGTCAAAACGCATGCATATTCCCTTCAAGCCAGTCAAGGAAATCCACGGCCACACGTTTCCGCAAGTCGTAGTCGGAAGCCTCATGGGGTTCTTCATCGCTCTGGCGGTGAATACATTATAGCAGCGTGACCGACAAGCGACGTCTCTCCTCCATCATCCTTTCGGCTGTCGTCATCATTGCGATCGCGGTTGCTGGAACCCTGTATCTGGCTGACCGTGGTGTAGTCTCCGGTGCCAGGATGATTGCGTTTCCCGGTGAAGTACCGGAGTCAACCGTATTGGCCGCGCTGGTACGTGCTGATATCGACGATGCCGCCGGCATATCCACCGTGCTGGTTCCACTGAGCGATTTTTCCCGCATCATTACAGTGCCCCTCCAGAATGCAGACAAACGTGCCCTGCAGGGCGACCCACGCCGTACCCCGTTCCTGGATGAACTCACGCTCAGGTTTTCGGTCAGGGGGCCAGACAACACAGACTGGAACGTACTCTACTTGCCCGGATCATCGCGCACCCGGGACGAAGCTGTAGCCCGGGAACTCGCGGGTCTTGGCCGGAATTGGGCCTGGGATGCTGCTGAACCCGAAGGTTCTTCCCGCTGGCTCGTTCTGCCTTCCCTCGCTTGGGCAGTCTGGCTCATAACAGGAAATCCAAGGCGCGACAGATTGCGAAGGGCACTTTGGGTTGTTTCCTGCCTGCCCCTTCTGCTGGCCCCGGATCCAGGCGCTCCAGTGTTGTTTATCGTATGTTCCGCAGCACTGGTGGTTGCCAGCCGGCATGTGCTTTCCGGAGCAGCCGCCCGACTGGCGTTAATCCTCTGGCCTCACACGACCGTCTGTGTTGCCTTGCTTGCCTTAAAGCCGGGCTTCATACCATTTTTTGGTGCTTCAATCGTACTTGCCGTGGCTACGACGTACCTTCGGCCAAGGCTGGAACGCCTGGCTATCCGCAGGTGGCTGCATGCCCGCCCTGAATTCCGGAACCTGACGTTGAGCGGTGTCCACGAGTATGCCAGCAGGATAAACCGGGGTCTGCTCGTGCCGGTTGCCGTAACAGTCATCATGACCATGGTGCTGCCTTCCCGGACAGGTTCACAAATCGAGGGTGCACCTCGCTTCATGATAGAACATGCTACAGGGCAGGGGCACCTTTCTGCCGACAGTTTGTTTGAGGAGCATCTTGCCTTTCAGCAGGCTATCACCTATGGTCGCCTTGGTGACTTCTCGCTTGAAGATACCACGTATGCTCCGGTGTACAGGTACAGGGAGGAGGGAGGTCGCATGCAGCGCTTCGAGGACTCGGTCGATACTCCGAGTGACTGGCCCGCGGTTACCTTCAAGGCGGCCATCATGGTACTATCGAATGAAGGACCCGCATCAATACTGATAAAACAAGGAAAATAAAGTACAGTTGGATCGATCACTCTTGCATCATAGGTAGTGTTTTTCGATATAATGTCGCACGATTGTCATAGCGCAATGCGCTCCGGTTTGCTTCAGCGAACCGCTGATGTTGAATGAACTGGTCGGAACGACCGGATGGATCGGGTAGGATGCATGATAAGAGCTCGCGGATTCAAGCGTGGAGGCGTACCTGTACCCCATCGCGTACCATTTAAAAGTGGACCGATAGAGAATGCCTTTTTACCCAAAAATGCTGTCGTCATGCTCAAGGATACCCGGGATGCGGTCGAGCCCTTGCCCGTCGTATACGTGGGGCAGGAAGTGCGTGAAAGCCAGCTCATTGCAAAATCGGCGGGACGTGGCTCTTCCAACGTACACTCACCCATACCTGGAATAGTCAGACGGATTGAATCGACTAGAACGCCGGGAGGCTTTGAATCGCGGGCTATCCTCATCTCGCTCGAGGGTTCTTTCAGTGTGCTCGGCAAGCGCCCTGAGCGGTACCTCTGGAAATCCCTTAACAAGGCAGACATAGCACATATCGTACAGGAAAAAGGCATAGTACGTATCTCTACGGGAGAGCCGCTGGCAGAGATACTTGCGGAGCGGGTTGCCAGGCCGGGCTTCATTCTGGTGATCAGCGCTCTTGAAATGGATCCTTACCGCAGGACAGAAGAGGAATTGCTTGCAATAAGGCCTGAAGACATTATCGATGGGTGTGCCATCGCTGCCCGTATGACCTTGCCATCGAGGATACTGCTGGCAGTCGACGAGCAGATTTCAGCCGCGACTGTCGATCGGCTTCAGACCGTGATTGCAGCATCGGAGCTCGAGATTGCCATACAGCCCTTCAAGCGCAGGTTCCCACAGGACCTCATCAGGCAGATGGCCGAAGCGCTGGATATCGCTGATCCGGGAACCTTGTTCCTCCTCGAGCCTGGCACCCTGATCGCACTGCATGAAGCAGTCGTTGCAAACAAACCCCATATCGAGCAGTACGTCTATGTTGGTGGTGGTGCAATCAAGCATCCAGCTATCCTCAAGGCCCGCATAGGTGCTCCTATCGGCGATCTCATAGAGGAATGTGGCGGGTTTTCTGGCCATCCAGATACCATCGTCATAGGTGGACCCTTGCGGGGGCGGGCTGCCGCAGACCTTGATGTATCCGTCACCAGAACGACGCGCGCCGTTCTGGCCCTTACTGCCGAAGAAACAAAATCGGCTCCCGAACGTGGGTGTGTCCGGTGTGGTGATTGTCTTGCCGTCTGCCCGGAGGGC
The DNA here is from genome assembly GCA_020048755.1 of Spirochaetota bacterium. Classification (GTDB taxonomy): domain Bacteria; phylum Spirochaetota; class Spirochaetia; order Treponematales; family UBA12059; genus SZUA-370. The sequence goes on along the minus strand of JAIFMD010000176.1, from coordinate 13,722 downwards.
CTCGATCCGCATGCCATCTTCAAGTTGCTGCGGGCTGGCAGGAGGGCCGAAGCAGTCGTCGCCGGGCTGGACCGATGTTCTTTATGCGGTTCCTGTGCGTATGTTTGCAGATCAAGGATTCCTTTGGTCCAGAAATTCGATGTGGCCAAAAGGAATGAGGAACTCCTATGAAATCAACGGTGACAAACCTGAATTCCGGGCCTCCCTACATCCATGACTGGAGGACCAGTGCCAGGGCTGCCTGGATTTGTTCACTCACACTCCTGCCTATAGTCGTCTGGTCTTCATTCATTTACGGCCATACGGCCGTAGCAGTCTGGGGTGTAGCGCTGGCATCATCTTTGATAGCAGAGGCCATAGCTTCGGGACTCCTGCGACGCTGGACACTTGGTGACGGTAGTGCCGTATTGACTGGTCTGCTCGTAGCCGCAACCATGCCCCCGGGCATTCCCCTGTACATCCCTGCTGTTTCAGTAGCCTTTGCCATCCTGATCGTCAAAACGGCTTTTGGAGGGCTTGGTGCCAACTGGATGAATCCCGCTCTCGGCGGTGTAGCCTTTGCATATGCCAACTGGCCTGTTGCCATGCGCGAGTACGTACTTCCACGCCTCGTGTCGGGCGTTGATGGTGTGAGCGCTTCGACCCCCCTGTTGTTTGCAAAGGGATTGACCGGAGGCCTGGATATTCGTGTGATGGATGCCCTGAGGGGATCTGCCTATCCGCTGTCAGACATAGATTCCATGCTGACCGGTTTGATGAACGACCAGTTTTTTTCGAGGCTGGGAGCCAGGCTGCCGGATGGCTATTTTGACCTTGTCATTGGCCTGAAGCCCGGTACGCTCGGCGAAAGTGCGTTGTTGGCGGTACTCGCTGGATCAGTAGTACTTATAGGGTTGCGTCTCATCAAGCCCTTGATTCCGATGTCAATGCTTTTTGTCTTTGCCGTGTTGGTACGCGTTTTTGGAACAGGGCTTCCTGGAGAGGCCTTCCTGACCGGCGACGTGCTGTTCGCGTTGTCTGGCGGGGGCATCATGTTTGCCGCTTTCTACATGGCTTCCGATCCCGTAAGTTCTCCTCTCGGGCGGCTGAACAGCATAGTCTACGGAGCAGCAATAGGAGCACTGAGCTTTATTTTCAGACGCTGGGGTTCCTATTCGGAGGGCGTCACCTACGCGGTCCTTGTCATGAATGTCATGGTTCCCTTTATTGAAAAAAGCACCTTGATGGTGACCAGGGCACGAGGAAAGGTACGCGTGGCATGAATAAAACAAAATTCGATCCAACTATATTGATAGTTATCGGCAGTGCCGTCGTTATGATAGCCCTGGCTGGTTTTACATCCGCCTATGCGGCTCGGAAGTCTTCACACTACTTGAGTCAAATCGTTGATGGGGCGATGCAGGCACCAGTGCGGAAATCGGCCTGGACAACACTCAGGGATGGCCGTATTCTGGGCCGCGCGGTACCCGGAAAGGGGCTTGCTGCCTATGTCGTGGTAGCCAGACGGACAGGCAAGGAATATCGTGCAATCGCAAGCGTCGATGCTGATGGTTCAGTAAAAAAAGTATATCCGCTTGTCAGCGATAGCGACTCAGCCTTTATGCGACGCCTTGGGGTCTTGTTTGACCGGATCAGCCAGGGGCGGGCTGGCACTGATCTATCACCGCTGGACTCCGCGATTGAACCGCTTATCGTCGATATGCTCGAGACTATAACCAGCCTTGAACGGGCAAGGATGGAGGTACTCGATGGAGATCGTTGAAAATAGTGCCCGGAATCGATCCTGGGCCGCCCTGGCTGGGCTTGCTCCACTGCTGGTTTTTTCAAACGGGCTGTCAATCGGACTGGTGCTGGGAGTAACCTTCCTCGTTGCACATAGTGCTGCGGCTGCCGTAGCATTGCTCCTGCCGGTTCGCTTGGGGCGTTCGTATACATTCTTCTTTTCCGTGCTGGCCGCGGCGGTGACCGTTTCGATGGCTGCATCAGTTGTACGACTGCTCGATCCGTTCCTTTTCGAGACTGCATACCGGTCCATGTTTCTGGTGACTCTGACCATACCCGTGCTTGGAGCCTCCGTAATGCCCGTGAGCATGGAAGAGCGGGAACATGCCATAGAGGATCTTGTCCGGGGGCTGGGCTTTGCCCTGGCCATCATGAGTCTCGGAGCCGTCCGTGAATTCCTTTCTTCAGGGATCATATCCGTCAATTCCAGAGCGCCATCATCATCCCTGCTTCCCTTTGCGGCTCAACCAGCGGGTGCTTTCATTATCATAGGCCTGGTTGCCGCTGGTTTCAGGGCTATCATGCGTGCCGCAAAAAGGTCTGAACCATGAGCATTTTTGGCTTGGCTTTCTATTGTGCACTGGCGGGAAACATGCTCGTCCAGTGGGGCCTCCTGCCCCCACGAAAAGACCCGGAGAAAGCTACTCCGGCCTTTATTGTTTTATTCCTTGTTGCTTCCGCGATGGCCGCGACAGTCGATGGACTCATGTTCCGCTTTGTATTGACTCCCCTTGGGCTTGAATCGCTTGCTCCCGTGGTCTTTGTAATTTTCCTTTTCAGCGCCTACTTTGCGTTCCGGGCTTTTCTCTCCGTCACGGGAAAGACCGATAGATTCCGCTTTGATGATCGTTCATTCCAGCTGACTCTCGTGCTCTATGCCGTGGCAATGATGGCCGGAGGGCGTTTTTCGTCTATCTGGCTCTTGATGGGAGGTGGGGCTTCTGCTGCCTTGGGCTACCTCGCGGCTACCCGTTTTCTTGACGATATAATGGACAGGCTGGATCTTGAACCCGTTCCCGCACCGTTCAGAGGCGCACCGATACGTTTCATAAGTGCCGGGTTGATGGCCCTGGCGTTTGCGGGTGTAGATGCCGGGTTCTTTTCCAGATTCCCTGGATAGCTTGCCATGTTGTGCCATTGAAAATGATCTTCCAGACTTCCGTGCTGCTTGAAACTGAGATATAATCACCGCCCATGATCATGAAGGGTCTTTCATAATGCTTAAAACGCACTATATAGTTGGTACCTACAACCACCTCCCGGAAGGACTCGATGAAACCGAGTTCGAAAAGATTTATCAATCATGTTACCGGCCTTTTCTTTCTACCTTGAATCGTTTTCCTGAAATTCAAGCAGCTTTGTACTACTCCGGCAGCCTGCTCAGGCGTTTCGAGGCGCGGCATCCTGAATACATCATGTTGCTCGAGGAAATGTCGGCCCGCCGACAGATAGAATTGCTCGGGGGCGGCTTTTATGCCCCCATCCTGCCCCTCATTTCCAGCTCAGACCGTCTGGGCCAGATAGAGCTGATGACGACCTATTTAAGGAAGAATTTCGGCAAGCGGCCCCGTGGTTGCTGGTTGTCGGAGTTTGCCTGGGAGCCATGGCTGGCATCTACCCTGCAGGCGTCCGGCATGGACTATACGTTTCTTTCTGACCGGCAGTTCAGGGATGCACTGGGCCGCGACGATGTGAAACTCGCTCCGGCCATAACCGAAGACCAGGGTCGGTGCCTGACGGTACTTCCCGTAATGGATTGCACCACGGATACCGGGACTTCTCTTGGGTTCATAGAAGCCGCCGAAGCGGCTGGTCCCCGGCCGCTTACAGTCCTGATGGTTGCCGGAGAGAGAATACGTGGTCTCTGGGAAAATTCAGGCCTCGAGTCACCCGATCTGTACATGGAGAGGACCTTTGCCTGGTTCCGCAAGAATTCCCTTGAATCAGAGACAACCACTCCATCCAGGTATCTTAAAATCAAGAAAGTTACAACCAAACTGTATTTTCCCGGTTCTGCTACCGAACGTTTCCTGAAGGCAAGTTCCCCCGAAGGCACCAATCATTCGTGCGGAAGCCTCCGGAGGTCCATCATACGGTACGCCAGTTCTGCAGCGCTGTATTCCCGCATGTACTATGTGCATCTTCTCATAGGCCAGCTGAGGGGTGATAAATCCCGGAAGAAGTCTGCCAGCGAGGACCTGTGGAAGGGGCAGTGTGGAAACGCCTACTGGCAGGCACCAGAAGGCGGTATTGAAGATCCGGCAATACGGGAAGCGGCATACCGATCCCTCATCGATGCCGAGTTGACTACCAGGCAAAAGGGCCTTTTCGTTCCAGGGATCGTCAAGGCCGATGTCGATTTTGACGGAAGCAAGGAGTTTATCTACCAGGGACTTGATCTGAATGCATATGTGCATCCGAAAGGTGCGGTACTCGTCGAACTGGATTTATTCAAGGCCCGTCGCAACGTGTGCGATCTTTTTGTAGCGGCTCCTGAAGGTGACAGATCACGTAAATCGTGCTTCGTTGACCGTATCTATGCCGAAGAACCGGAACCAGACAGGGTGCTGTCACCCTGGGTAGGTGATGTAGGCCCGTTCTCGACGCATGTGTATGACGAAATGTTGTCAAGCGCCGAAGCTGCGTCACTTTTGTTCTCGAAGGATGGCGTCATAGGCCTTGGCGGAGCCAAGCGTTCCATCGCCATTTCCAAACGGTACTCCTTCAACAAGAAAACGGTGCGGGTAGTATACAGCGTCCAGAATCGTTCAGACACTGGCGCGGCATTCTGGCTGGGCATTGAACTCAATACCTCGCTTGGAACCGATACGCTTGAATCACTTGAAACAAGCGGCACAGACACAGCTCCGATCGCGCCGGAAGTATTGTCAGCGGATCACGGGACGTTTTTGGGCACGAGTTCCAGGTTCATCATCAAGACTGCGGGTACTTTCAAGTCCGTGTCCATAACCAGTACTGTTCCTGCTTCCATCTCGGCGTCCATGGTCGGCCGGATAGTGCGTCAGGGTCTTGCCACCCTGCTGGTCTGGCCTGTTACGCTGGAGGCCGACGAAACCTGGAAAACGGATCTCCTGCTCTCGATCCATGAATGATGGCCCCCCGCAGGGGCCCCTGCAGGGGTTTCGTTGCATAGCAAACGGCTTTAGGCTACTATGATGCACATGCCAGTACTGTTGTCTGCCCGCCTCGCGGGATTACGGATTCACCTCGTCGGGGCAAAAGGGACCGGTGTCTGCGCCCTGGCAGAATTGCTCGTAGGGGCCGGTGCTGTCGTCTCCGGATCAGACGTCGATGATACCTTCTATACTGACCAGGTGCTCGCCGCCATCGGCGTTCCCGTGCATCCCTTTGCTGCCGCGAATATCGATGCCAGCATCGGACTCGTCATCCATTCAGCTGCCTACAAGCCTGAGGACCACGTGGAACTAGTCCGCGCCCGTGTGCTTGGAATTCCCGTGATGACCTACCCCGAGGCGCTGGGAAGCCTTTCTGCGGCGCGGGACTCCAGCGGCATCTGTGGCGTGCATGGCAAGACCACCACGACCGCGCTGGCAGGCGTTGCCGCCCGGGCACTCGGCTTGCCCGCATCCGTGCTGGTGGGCAGTGCCGTTGGTGCCTTTGGTGGCCGTTCAACGCTGACGCTTGGAGACCAGCTCCTGATAGCGGAGACCTGCGAATACCGGCGGCATTTTCTGGCTTTCAAGCCGCGCCGCCTTGTGTTGACCAGCGTGGAGCCCGACCACCAGGACTACTATCCGGACTATGAAGCCATTGCTTCGGCTTTTGTGGAATACCTGTGTACCCTGCCGCACGAGGGTGCAGTGGTGTATTGCGCCGATGACCAGGGAGCTGTCGATGTCTGGAACCGCTCTCGCCTGGCACGTCCTGATCTCAGGGGCATACCCTACGGATTTTCGGCCGGTGGTACGTTTGGCATATCTGCCTACGAAGTGCAGGGCGAGCGTGGCCTGTTCCGGCTCCGTGGCCTGAACGTGGAGTGGCGAATCCGCGTGCCCGGCCGGCACCTCGCGCTTGACGCCGCGGCCGCCATAGCGCTCTGTACCACCATCGTGGCGGACAGGGAGGGTGGACGTACACTGAATCCCGGCGAACTAGCCGGGCTGGCAACCGCGATAGAAGGCTTTTCAGGTTCTCGCCGGCGTTCCGAAGTGCTTGGCGAGGCCCGTGGCGTGCTCTTCATGGACGATTACGGTCACCATCCCACGGCAATCAAGGTGACCCTGGCAGGGCTCAGGGAATTCTACCCCAGGCGGCGACTTGTCGTCGATTTCATGTCGCATACCTGCTCAAGGACGCGGGCGCTGCTTGAGGAATTCGCTGGCGCATTCGGCGACTCAGACCTTACCGTGCTGCATAAAATTTATCCATCGGCCAGGGAGGCTCCGGATCCCGGCATGACGGGGCAGGTTCTCTATGAACGAGTCCGCGCAACGGTTCTGCCAGCGGCGGCGGATGGAATCCACTATTACGAAGAACCGCTGGATGCCATGGCCTTTCTGCGTGCTGAACTCCGGCCCGGCGACCTCTTCGTTACCATGGGCGCCGGAGACAACTGGAAGCTGGGCAAGGCCCTGTATGATGAATTTTCCGGAGGAACACCATGAAAAGCATGACCGGTTACGGGGCTGTCCGCCTCGATGTGCCGACCATAAAAGCCTCGATAGTCCTCAAGGCCTGGAACAACCGTTTTCTGGAACTTTCCACCCAGATGCCCGGCTACCTTGGCCCCATAGAACGCCGCATACGCGACCTTGTAGAGGCCCGCATAGCCAGAGGCAAGGTGGAGCTGTCGATCAGGGTGCTCGGCGGCGACATGCCCACCGAGGTGGTCATCGATGCCTCCAGCGCCAAAGCCGTGGCCGATGCCATACGCCGCCTCGCTGCGGCTGCCGGCATCGACGAGCCAGTGCACCTTTCACACCTGCTGGGCGTAGACGGCATGCTGAGCTACGAGCGCAATGTCGACGCCGACGCACTCTGGCACATCCTCTCGCCAGCACTGTCCACCTGCCTGGATGCGTTTGATGCCGAGCGGGAGCGGGAAGGCGCTGCCACCCGTGCGGACCTGGACGAAAAGCTGTGCTCGCTCGAGACCGCGCTGGACATCATAGAGACCGCGACGCCCGATATAGAGGCTGCCATCAAGACGAACCTGAGGGCCCGGTTCGTCGAGGTGATGGGTGATCTCGTGGATGAGGCCCGCATACTAGGCGAACTGGCATCCTATCTGGCCAAGCATACCATCAATGAAGAGATAGTCCGGCTCCGCTCCCACATATCCGCGTTCAGGAAGGCCTGTGGCGAGCCGGTCTGTGGCAAGAAACTGGATTTCATCTGCCAGGAAATGAACCGCGAGGCCAACACCATCGGATCAAAGAGCGCTGATCCCAGGATCTCGGATGCAGTCATAAGGATGAAAGAAGCCGTGGAGAACATCCGCGAGCAGGCAAGGAATGTGGAATGAGCACAGAAACCGCAGCAACGTACAAGTCGTCGATCATAGCCATATCGGGCAAGAGCGGGTGCGGCAATTCCACTGTATCCAGGCTGGTCGCGGAACGGCTTGGACGCAGGCTCGTCAACTATACCTTTCATACCATGGCGGACGAGATGGGCATTCCGTTCGTCAAATTGCTGGAAATGGCCAGCGCCGATCCCTCATATGACCGCACGCTGGACGAACGGCAGGTAGCCATGGCGCATGAAGAAGACTGTGTCATAGGATCCCGCCTTGCGATCTGGCTCGTGCGGGACGCCGATATCAGGGTGTACCTGCACGCATCCAGCGAAGTGCGCTCCGAGCGCATAAAGAAGCGTGAAGGCGGGGAGAGTTCTGCGGTGCTGGCCTTTACCAAGCGCAGGGATGAAATAGACAGGGAACGGTACCTTTCAATCTACGGCATAGACAACGACAGGTACGATTTTGCCGACCTCGTGATCAATACGGAACGCATGACACCCGAGTGCATTGCCGATGTCGTCATTGCGGCTATCGGCGGGCGTAGCCTGGATGGGCGATAGCCGAAAGCGGGTCGTGCTCGTAACCGGTGCCTCCAGTGGCATCGGCAATGCGGTCGCTACCCAGTTGGCAAAAAAAGGCTTTGCCGTCTATGGCACCAGCCGCAATCCGGAAAACCGGCACCGCAGGGTCGACGAGTTCTTCGAGTTGATCAGGATGGATGTTGCCGACGACGATTCGGTTTCAACCGCTGTAGCGTACATCCTGGCCAGGGAAGGACGGATCGATGCCCTGCTCTGTTGCGCAGGCATGGGTATTGCGGGTGCCGTAGAAGAGACTCCCATCGAAGAAGCCGCCAGGCAGCTCGACGTCAACTTCTTGGGTACAGCACGGACCATACATGCCGCGTTGCCATCCATGAGGACACACGGCGGCACCATACTCATAATCGGTTCCATGGCTGGACTCGTAGGCGTCCCGTTCCAGGCGTATTACTCGGCAAGCAAGTTTGCGCTCGAGGGCTTCGTAGATTCGCTCCGGATGGAACTGGCCGATCCAGGCATCAGGATACGACGCCGGACCGGAAAAAAAGGCGAGCGCAGGCTTGAAGGCAGGCCTCCCGTGCAGGTATCGCTGATCCAGCCTGGTGATTTCAAGACCGGATTTACCGCCGCACGGGCGGTTTACGGTCTTGCCGAAGGCAGCCATTATGCTGAAACCGGCCGGCGTGCGCTCTCGGTCATGGAAGAGAGCGAAAAAACCGGCTCCGATCCGATACTTGTCGCCAGGCTTGTATTGAAGTTGCTGGACCGGAAAAAGATCAGATCACGGTACACGGCAGGCCCTCTGGCACAACGATTCGTGGTTGCACTGCGACTGGCATTGCCGCGGGGCATACAGGAACGCTTGCTTATGATGTACTACAGAGTATTCAACAGGAACGGAGTATAGACCCATGGGATCAACAATCAGGACTCTACCTTTCGGCGTCATGTCTGATGGCTCGGAACCGCGGCTTTTCATTCTTGACAACGGTTCGATGCGCGTCGGACTCTCGGAATATGGAGCAATCATCACTTCGGCCATCGTACCGGTGGGCAAGGGCAACGGGCTGGATATGCTGCTCGGTTCATCCACGCTGGCAGGATATGCCGCCCGTCACCCCTACCTGGGCTCGACGGTAGGCCGGTATGCCAACCGAATCGGCGGTGCACGATTCAACCTGGGCGGCAAGGAGTATCCCCTGGCAGCCAATAATGGGGCCAATTCCCTGCACGGAGGACTCAAGGGCTTTGACCGGCAGTGCTGGAAAGCCGAGGCTGGCTCGGAAGGCGGGGATGCTGTCGTACGGATGGAACTGGTCAGCCCCGATGGTGACCAGGGCTTTCCCGGCCGGCTTGATGTAGTCGCCGTCTTTACGCTGCGGGCCGACAACACGCTGGCGCTGCGCTACGAAGCGGTTGCAGACGCAGCAACGCCGGTGAACCTCACCAACCATGCCTACTTCAACCTTCGGGGCGAAGGCAATGGCACCATTCTCGAGCACGAACTGGAACTGTATTCGTCGCGCTATGTGCAGGTAGCTGAAAACCTCATCCCCGTGCCCGGGGCTCCAGCTGCCGTGGACGGTTCGCCGTTTGATTTCAGGAAGCGCAAGGCTGTCGGCCGGGATATTGTGGCTGCCGGAGGCTACGATCACTGCTATGTTATCGATGGCTGGGATGGCAAGACCCTCAGGAGGGCCGCATACGTCGTGGAACCGCAGAGCGGCCGTACGCTCGAGGCCTATACTGACATGCCTGGCATGCAGTTCTATTCAGGCAATTTCATCACCGATGTGCGTGGCAAGCGCGGCAGCATCTACGACAAGCACTCCGGCTTCTGCCTCGAGGCCGAATACTTCCCCGACAGTCCCAACCGCCCCGATTTTCCGTCCTGCGTGCTCAGGCCTGGTGCTGTCTACAGACACGCCATAGAGTACCGCTTCGGATTCTGACCGGCACCTGCCCGTTGTCAGCCAATGGCGCACAGCCACAGGCTGACAATTGGCGGTTTTACTTTCTCCGCAATTCTTCCAGAATGTAGTCTATCCAGACAGAGGCTTCAAGGTAGTATGTCTCCTGGGCCTGGAGCAGGTCGAAGAATGCCTCGCGGTAGGCCCCCGTCATAGCCTGGGCCTGGCCCCGGTAGAAGCGGGCCAGAGCGGCATTCTTCTCCGAGCGGGGCAGCGAGAGGTACAGCGTGAATTGCCGGGTTGCCTCCGCATAGGCTCCCTTGGCAAAGTATCCCGACACTATGCTTCTAAGCGCGTACGCCTCTCCACCGCCGCCCGACTTCAGATCGTCAGGGAAAATCGTCAGGGGTGGTCTGCCTGACCGGGTTTTGGATCCGAGGGCTGTCATGAGGTTTGCAATGGCCTTTTCAGTCTCCGCAGACAGCGTCCGTAGCCGCGGAGTCGGATCATCGATGCCTACAGGCCTGGCATCCTCGAACCCGCGTGTCAGTACCAGGTAGGGCAGGGGCATGCTCCTGGATGCGATACCAGACGATGGAAGACCCACGCGGAAGGTTCCTGCCTGGATTGAAACAGGTGTGATCGTGGTATTGACGCCCGCTTCCAGAGTTACCTTGCCGCTTACCAGATCACGTTCAGGCACGATGGCGTAGAAATAGTCTACTCCCGGAACGGGATAATCACGGTACGGGCCGGCGCTCTGCTCCACGATGGCCGCAAGGGCCGCATCGAGCAGCGAGGTCGCAGTTTTCATGGGTGACGTGCTCCGGTACACTACGAGCCTGCCTATGTCGCCAGAGACGTCGATTGAAACGACGATTGAGTCACCGTCGGTCCTGGAGAGTATGCCCGAGAGCCTGGCTTTCCTGTCGACCGGTATCGGAGTAGCAGCCACAACCGATGAGGCATCCGCAGGCGAGAGGGTTAGGGGTTCCATGGGTACGTTCCTCAGCGGAATGAACAACCTGTATTCAGCAGGCCCGCCATCCGCTGATGCGGGAGGCACACGTCCGAGGACGAAATAGTAGTACGGCTTTTCGTCTTTTGGAGCGTAGATAAAACCCTTGGTTCCAGTCTCGGCATAGCCAAGCAGTTCCGCGGCATCGAAGTTGGATGCCTCCGGGAACTTTGTATGCCGGTAGACGGCATAGCCCGCGGTAACGTCGGGGCTGTCTTCCCAGGTCATCACGATCTCGCGGCCCCGCACCCCGACGCGTATGCGCGAAGGATACGGCGCAAACACCGTACCCTCGGCTTGCTGAGGAAAAAGAGGGACGACGAAGGCCAGCGCGACGACGAGGGTCGCGATCGTTGATCTGAACGCATTCATATACTCTATAATATCGGAAGAACACGCCCCGCTCCATAGGGCTCGCTTGAACTTGCCGGATGCAGGCGGCTATACTTGGTTCACCACACCATACCGCTCCAGGAGAAACACGATGAAGGCTCGAGTCAGATACGCTCCGTCCCCGACGGGGCTCCAGCATATCGGCAGCGTCCGTACTGCCTTGTTCAATTACCTGTATGCCCGTTCGGTCGGAGGCACCTTCATACTCAGGCTCGAAGACACCGACAGGACCCGCTCTGATGACATATATGTCAAGAACCTCTACGACACTTTCCGCTGGCTGGGTTTCTACTGGGACGAAGGCCCCGACACAGGCGGCGCCTCTGGCCCGTACATACAGTCCGAACGCTTTGCCCTGTACCGCGAACACGCCGAGAAGCTCGTAGATATGGGCAAGGCCTACTACTGCTTCTGCGCCGACGATAAATCGGCAAAGAAGGAAGAGCCGGCCGACGAGGACGAGACTGCTCCGCCTGCTGGATTCGGCTACCCAAGGACCTGCCGGAATATAGATGCCGCCGAAGCAAAACGCCGAGCCTCCGCGGGCGAGCCCCACGTAATACGCCTCAAGATACCGCTGGACGGCGTCACTGGCTTCGATGATCTCCTCCTCGGGCACATCGAGTGGAAGAATGCCGATGTCAACCCGGATCCCGTGCTGCTCAAGAGCGACGGCTTTCCTACCTATCACCTTGCCAATGTAGTAGACGACCACCTGATGGGCATTACGCACGTGATGCGGGCCCAGGAGTGGATACCCTCGGCGCCGCTGCACATCATCATGTACGACGCGTTCGGCTGGGAGCCGCCAAAGCTCTGCCACCTGCCCATGGTGCTGGGACAGGACGGGCACAAGCTCAGCAAGCGCCACGGAGCAACCGCCGTGGACGAGTTCCGCAAGAAGGGTTACCTCGAGGCCGCGCTCATCAACTACGTCGCAATGCTCGGTTGCTCGTACGAGGACGGCCGGGACATCTTTTCGCTGGACGATCTGTCCCGCCTGTTCACCATCGAGCACATCAACAAGGCTCCCGCCGTATTTGATTACGTCAAGCTTGAATGGTTCAACGGCCAGTACATCAGGATGCTCCCGGATGCTGAACTCGTCAGCCGCATAGCGCCGTTCATGGCAGACGCTGCTCTTGTAGCGTCTCCACCCACAGCTGCCCAATCCGCCCTGCTGCTGGCGGCCGCTCCGCTGGTCAAGGAGCGGCTCAAGTACCTGTCCGATGCCCCCGAGGCGCTCCGCTTCCTGTTCGCTGAACCAGCAGTGCCGCCAGTCGCGGAGTTGCTGCCAAAGAAGCTGGACGCTGCCGGCGCCGCGCGGGCCCTGGAAGCTGCCCTTGAGCTGCTTGCAACGATAGATCCATCCGACCATGACGCCTCCGAGGCCGCTTTCAGGGCCAGGGCAGAAGAACTTGGAATCAAGCTCGGCGACCTCCTCATGCCCCTCCGGGTCGCCGTTACCGGAACCAAGGTCAGCCCCCCGCTGTTCCAGAGCATCGCGGTGCTCGGCAAGGCCACCGCGCTGGCGCGCGGCCAGAAGGCAGTCGCCGTGCTCCGGGCCGCGGCCGACGGAAGCGCCTGAGCATGGGACCGCGGACAGGGCAGGCGGCACTGAAACATGCGCCGCTGCGGGTGCTGTCAGCCCTGTCCGCGCTCCTGTTCATATCCCAGCTGGGGGCTTGCGCCAGCCAGCAGATTCATACTGCTTCGCCCGGGCAGTCTCAGGCCACCGGGCCGGCACCCAGGATGTTCTGGACGGTACAGGCGGCTCCGGATACTGTTGGAAAGGGCATCCTGCACGTGCAGGGTACCCTGCACCTGGGTACTCCCGAGCTGTACCCGCTGGACAGTCACAGCCTGGCAGCGCTTGCCTCCGCAGACCTCGTGCTGGCTGAAATGAGTCCCCGGGAGCTTGCCGGCGTGCAGCAACTCGTGCTGGCGCGTATGGCCACTGCAACCCTCCGTGACGGCACATCGCTCCGCACCCTGCTGCCACCAGACGACGTAGCCTGGCTTGAGTCCTTCATTGGGTCCGCCGTATTCAAGGCCCTGGAGTCGTACGAACCCTGGGTAGCGTACAGCGCGGTAGACCAGTTTGCCGCGTCACGCCTCGGCCTCGATCCAGGCCTCGGCGTCGATGCTGCCCTGTTCAAGGAAGCGGCAATCCTTGGCAAGCAGGTGGAGGGCCTGGAAACCGCAGCCGAACAGCTCCGCCTGCTGACCGGTCCGGCCCTGTCGCTGCAGATCCTGTTGCTCCGCGACTCCATCCGCGAGTACCGCCATCATGCGGACGCACTGTGGAGCCTGTACCGGGCCTACCTGCAAGACGACCGCGCCGCCCTTGAGCGCGAGGTCACCGCATCGATAGCACGGAGCGAGACGTTTGCACCGGCCCTTGCCGAGTTCAACAACGCACTGCTGTCGACCAGGAACGTGGCGTGGGCAAAACGCCTGGCGGGATTGCTGGACGAAGGAACGACGGTCTACCTGTTTGCCGGCGCGGCTCATTTCGTGGGGCCGGGCAACGTGCTGGCACGGCTTGAAGATTACGGTTACCGCACGGTGCAG
>JAIFMD010000032.1 GCA_020048755.1 Spirochaetota bacterium | reverse complement strand
CCTGGATAGGCGACCCCGATGGCCGCCTCGCCGTGTGGGACGGCCGCGAACCGACGCTGGCGACCGCGGGTTCTGGCGATGTACTCGCCGGACTGGCTGGAGGCTACCTTGCCCGTGGATCGAGCGCCTGGGATGCAGCCATCGCTGCGGTCCTGACGCACGGACTCGCAGGCCGGGCCGCGGCCGCGAAGGGCTTCTACGAGGCAGAAGCGCTCCTCGGCGAGGCCGCCCTGCTTTCATACCGGAGGGAATTTGATGGAAACCAAGGATAAAGGCCAGGTCGTTTTTTACTACAACCGGGAGCGGAGACTGGAGAACGCCAGCGCCGATGCCAGGTTTGCCATCGAGCGGCATACCGCCAGACGGCCTGGCTTCCTGCGGGCACTCGTAGCGACCAGAGCACTCGCGAGCCTGTTTTTTGCCCTGCTTTTTATGATCGTCGCAGTGTTCGTCGTGGGATACATACAGGGAACTAAAAACGAAGGCAGTGTGGCAGGCAATGCCGTGACCGCAACGGCGATGTGGTTCGAGGGGCATGTTTACGTCACGGTCAAGCGTAGTTCCACATGGCTTGACCGCGTAAGGTCAGCAAAGCCCGCGATGCTCGAGATCAGGACGGGCGATGGCCTGGAGTATTCAACGGGAATAATGCAGGTTGCAGAAGCTGATATTCGGCTCAGGTTTCAGGCAGAAACCAGGCCGGCACGGATAGCGGTCATCGCAACCCTGCCGGGACCCGCCGGAGAAAACATCGACTCAGTAGAGCTTGTGGTCCCTGTCGAGTAGTCTTGACCCCTGAATGGCTTTCCGCTATGGTATTTTTACCACAGAGAAAGGGGATGGCAAGATGGTTCAATTCTATCTATTGAGCATCCTCATGAATATTGTCTCCGGATATGCGCTCATATCATTCCAGACAGAATCAAGTGGCACCAAGTTCGATGGTGTCAGGGAATTCCTCAAGGATGCGACCATCCGGCTCGTGCTTGGAATCCTGTGTTCAACCGTGGGTTTTTTCAAGCTTTTAACCGTCATGCGCGGTGACATTCCCGTTATAGGAGATCTGGTTCCGTCTCTGGCCGGCATGGCGTCGGGCTTTACGCTGCTCCTTGAGTTCTACAAAAGCAATTCAAATGTCACGACAACAACCCTTGAAAAGCTTGATTCCATCTTCGTGGCCAACAAGCGCATCGTCGGCATCGTCAGCATCGTGAGCGGCTTCGTTCACTTCCTGTTTGCCAACATACTGTTCCTGTAGATGAGGTCGATAGCAGGGGTCGCCATCCGCGGCGACCGTGTCCTTGTAGCTCGCAGGTCTGCGGGTGGAGCCATGGGTGGCAAGTGGGAATTCCCCGGCGGCAAGCTCGAACCGGGAGAACACGACGCCGAGGCCGCTGTCAGGGAATTCGACGAGGAGTTCGCTCTGGCAATTTCCGTTGGTGCCACAATCGGGCAGTCTGCCTTTCAGAACAACGGCAAACACTACGAATTGGCCGCCCTGCGGGTCTCGTTCGACGGCGAACCCCGGGAACTCCGCGAGCACGACGAAGTCCGTTGGGTTGGCGCAGGGGAACTTGAAACGCTCGATCTATCGGATTCAGACCGTTCGCTGCTTCCGTTCGTTGTTCCGTTACTTCTGCTCTGAGTCAAAGAGGCCCAGTTCCGGTTTTTCGTCTGGCGCCGTTGGCTGGTTCAGGAGTATTTCTACCCGCGCCTCGATGCGTTCCAGGTCTTTTTCCAGCCCCTTGGACAACTTTACCCCTTCCTCGAAGACGGCTACCGCATCCTCGAGTGCCAGATCCGGTTCCCTGATGCGTTCAGACAACTCTTCGAGTCTGGCGAGTCGTTCTTCAAAATTCTTCATGCGGTAACCTCCACGATTCTGGCTGCGGCGTTTCCGGCCGCAAAGGTGATGGACACGGGATCGTCTGCTGCCAGATCGGATGCGTTCCTGATTGCCCTGATATTCCCCGGCTTCCTGACGACTGCAAATCCGCGGGCGAGTATGGCCATGGGATCAGAGGCCCGGAGGACGGCATCTGCCGAGGACAGCCGGTGCCGCGCCGAAACGCAGGCGTCTCCGGCTCCCCGTACGAGAAGTTCCTTTGCGTCGTCGAAGCGTTGCCTGAATGGTTGCAGCGTCCGTTCGAAGCGCAGTTCCAGGTGCTCGGGTGAAAACGTCTCGATGAGGAGTCTGGCCCGTTCCAGACGCGCGCGAAGGCTGAGCGTCAGTGAATCAGTAGCAGCGTATACGCGGTCTGCCACGGAGGCTGCGCTCTCCGAGACCAGTTCGGCAGCAGCACTCGGCGTAGGAGCCCGCAGCGAGGCGGCGTAGTCGCAGAGGCTCCAGTCTATCTCGTGCCCGACCGCGCTTATGACCGGTATCCTGGAAGCCGCTACGGCCCGCACGACGGATTCATCGGAAAAGGCCAGCAGGTCCTCGAGGGATCCGCCGCCCCGGCCAATGATGATGACATCACCCAGCTTGCAGGCGTTTGCCGTCTCTATCTGGCGGACTATGGCCGCGGGCGCCTCTTCTCCCTGGACAGCTGCCGGAAGGATGGTCACCCGGATGCCCGCGTTCCGCCTGCCGAGCACTGACAGTATGTCGCGGAGTGCGGCCCCGGTGGGAGAGGTGATGACAGCCACACGGGTAGGAAATGTAGGCAGGGGAGGTTTGCGGTCGGCATCGAAGAGGCCTTCTGCCGCGAGCCTGCGCTTGCGTTCCTCCAGCATAGCCAGGATGTCGCCTTCACCGGCTTTCTGCATCGATTCGACGATGAGCTGGTACTGCCCCCTCGCGGCGTACACACTGACCGCTCCCCTGGCCCGTACGAGCGTTCCATCCACGGGCCTGAATGCCAGCCGCAACGCCTTGCCCTTGAACATAACCGCCTGGAGCATCGCCCCCGAGTCCTTGAGCGTAAAGTAGACATGCCCCGACGAGGCTGGCCGCCAGTTGGATATCTCGCCTTCCACCACCACCTCGGGCAACGATTCCTCGAGAAGGTTCTTGACGAGGCCCGTGAGTTCACTGACTGATAGGGCGCGGTCTTCCTGCATGGAACCACTCTAGCCCGGCTGAGCCGGCGCACGCAAGTGCGGGTGGAAAAACAGGGAGGTTTCCTGTATAACCGTAAGCAAGGAATGGTCCGCATAGACGACCGGTATCCGGAAAGTAGAGGCGATGGAATACTTTTTCAACTTCGACAAGCTTGTGTACCTGAAGGGCGGCAAGCCCGATGGATGCATACTCTGCCTGGTCCGTGACGGTTCAGCCGACGTGCAGAGCCTGCTGGTGCACGAGACGGCCCTGTCCATGGTGTCGCTCAACCTGTATCCGTACAATCCGGGGCATCTCATCGTGTTCCCGCGGCGACATGTAAACGATCTGCGCCAGCTTGCGGACGAGGAGCGAGCCGACATCGATGCGCTGACCAGAGCCTGCCTCGACGTGCTGGATTCCACGCATGGTCCGGCTGGCTACAATATCGGCTACAACATGGGGCTCGTAGCCGGTGCCAGCATCGATCACCTGCATCTGCACATCATTCCACGGTACCCGCGGGAGATAGGCATTACCGAATTGCTGGCCGGGCGCCGCGTTCTGGTTCAGGATCCGCTGGAGACACAACGGCTGCTCAGGGCCGCGTTCGCTGCCAGGGCGGAGTAGCCCGGTCTCCCCTCAGAGCGGCATGACGATGAACAGGGGACGTTCACCCGGATCGATGAAGAGATTTCCCGCAGTCGCCACATTGGAGACCCCAAAATGGCTCTGATCCCATGAAAGGCCATCCAGTGGCCACTTGAGTCCCTCGCTGTGCATGCCGGCAGCACCGCCTGCCAGCGGAAATACCGAGATGGTGGCTCCCGGTGTAACCGGAAAATGCCGGGGTTCCACCAGGCGCACTATGCGCTCACCGGAGCACAGCCACTCGTCCGGTCCGCCGGGCCGTTCCAGAAGGGCCCTCAGCGCTAGCAGGTGGTCGAGTCGGCCGCCGCCGCCGCCCGCCATCACGACCCAGTTGTAGCCGCGTTCCCGCAGTTCTCGCAGGCCGATTTCTGTGTCCGTGTCGTCCTTGTCGCGTGAGAACGCCAGCACCTCGGGATACTGTTTCAGGATAGCCGGGTCAGAGATGGAGTCCATGTCGCCTACCACGAGGTCGGGCTTCAGGCCCCAGCTTCGCACCACGTCGAGTCCTGAATCCGCGGCGCAGATGAATGAAAATTCCGGCAGGCGGTGCCGTATAGCCTCGAAGGGCGGAGGCTCGCCGCCGGTTACCAGCAGGGCTGACTTGTTCGTGTTAATAGCTTGCCTCGTCCATGGCCTCGAAATCCGCGCGCACCTTCTCGAGCCGCGTCAGTTGCCGGCCTATGATGCGGGCGTAGTCGAGCTGGCCATCCTTGATCCTGAACGCCTCGTCCTCCATGAACTGCACGTCCGGCAGGTACAGGAACCTGATGTCCTCTGCCTTGAGTGCCCATTCCCTGGCTGTCTTCCAGTACGACAGGGCTGCCTTGTAGGCTGTCTCGGCAATCTTGAGGCTCTCCAGATTTTCTTTTTTCCATGGCGCGTTGTAGAAATAGGCCACCCGCTTGTCAAACTTGGCACCGAGGTACAGGTGCTGTTCTATCAGCTTGAGGTCCAGGTGCATGTTGACCAGATAACGGTAGCGCTCCCATTCACGTTCATTCTGTATCGTGGCAAGCGCGTACAGGGGATTGCAGAAGTCGGCCTTGGCAGCCTGCTCCAGCCAGTAGATGTTTTCTATGGTATCGTCTGGATACTGTATGTAGTGTGTGTGGTAGAGGCGGTAGAACTGCTCCTTGAAGTAGACCGGATAGCCTGGCAGGGCTATCGCCGAAGCAACGAGGAGGAGCAGAAGTGCGGCAATTCGTTTCATACAGTCTAAGTATCGGCCATGGCAGGGGCCGGGTATAGGGTCAGCGCCTGCTAATCCTGCGTACCAGCGGAGAAACGGCATCCCAGACGGCTGCTTCCACCTCGTCGGGTGTCGCCGAGGCATTGATCCTGGCAATAGTCATGCTGGAGCCCTCGAAGGAGTCGACTATGGTCCGGTACGCCTCCGCCACACGGCGCTGGAACCCGAGGTTTTCGTAGATGTCGAGCGCAGGTCGGTTGGCCATCCGTCGCTCCGCTACTTCCGGATCAAGTTCGAAAAACAGGAGCAGTTCCGGCAGGGGAAACGGTGCGTTCAGCAGTTCTGGCAGTTCTTGTCCGCAGGTCAGGCCCTGATAGGCCAGGGACGAGAAGAAATACCGGTCACTGATGGCGAGTTGCCCCTGGCCGGTGCGGGCCACGATGCCGTCGGGGCCGTACAGGTGCTCTCCGCGGTCTGCCGCAAAGAGTCTGGCTACCGTCTCCGGCCTTGCCACGAAAGCGCCGGAGAGCGCCTGGCGGATGAGCAGTCCGACGGGTCCAGGCGAGGGCTCGCAACTCGCGTTATACGCTATGCCAGTACCCTCGAGCCTCCGCGAGAGGCGGTTCAGCTGGGTCGTCGTTCCCGTGCCGTCTATGCCTTCAAAAACGACGAAATTTTCCATGAGTTCTCTTCCGTTCTGCATCGCCGGGAGCATAGCGCCCGGGTGCGTTATGGCGCAAGACCCTCCTCTGTGGTACTGTTGGATGGTGAAGTTGCGAGCTCCAGCGCCCCTTGTCATAGCCTTTACCATTGTCCTCGCTGTCGTCACTGCCTGGGCACTGAGCGTTTCGCCCGTGCTTTCAAGGCTGGAATCGTACGTTGCCGGGTCGATTGAACACCGGCTCTCGCCATTGCTGGACGGGCTGGACATCGAGGTTTCCTACCAGACCGCCTCACCCCGCTTGCTTGGTTCCGTGACGCTCGGCGGTCTGGAACTGCGGAGCGGTGGTGTACTGATGGCCAGTGCTACGTCTGCCAGCATGCAGTACCGGTTGTCTTCCCTGCTGTCCGGCACCTTCAGGGCAACCCGGCTGCGCATCGAGGACCTGACCATCGAAACCAGCTACACTGAGGCTGTCATGCTCGTCGATCGCATCGCATCCCGCTTCGCACCCGGGCGCGGTTCTGCCGGCAGCAGTCTCGCCATGCAGGCGGGGCCGGCCATCGAACTGAGACGCGTCAATGTCCGCCTCGGTTTTGATGACGGCGCCTGGGTTGAGGCCCGTGTCAGGGCTGCTGACCTCGTACTGGGGGAGGGTGGACTGCTCGGCGCGAGCCTCGCCGGCACCCTGCTCGCGTCCGATCCGCTGGGCCGATTCAGGGTAAAACTCATGGAAGTGCCGTTTTCGGCTTCGGCAGCGTACGATCTCGATACACGGGAAGCCTCGCTCTCTGCCAATCTGGCAGCCGACAGCAATCTGGGACGGCTCTCCGGGATACGTCTGCTGGCCAACCTTGACCCTTCAGGCATACGGGCTTCCATCGTACCGCGTGATGGACTTGAGCGCTTCGAGGCCTCCTGGGATGCTGTTTCGGGGCAGGTTTCCGTAGAGGTTGCATGTACCCGGTGGTCACCACGGTCTTTTTTCAGTCCTGGCCCGGATACCGCTTCCATCTCGCCGTGGCTTGAAGCACGATACAGTGGCGCTGTTTCAGTCTCCTCCGATCTGAGCCTTGGCGGCAGTTCCATGACGGTCAGTCTTTCGGGGATCATACCGCTTGACCTGCCAGGCGGACGGCCGCTGCTCACGCTAGCCGCTTCGGGTTCCTGGAAATCGCTGACTGTTGACACCGCGACCCTCCGCAACGAGGTTCTCGAGCTTGGCTACTCCGGTGAATTGTTACCTTCAACCCTGGGTGCGTCGGGGCTTCTCTCGGCACAATATACCGTACGGGCTGGCCTGATGGCCGCAGCCGATTTCAACATAGTAGGTTCCGGTTCCTCCTGGTTCGCCTATGCCCCGGCCATAAGCATTGCCGATGCAGTCGTCAGCGACGGGGCAATTTCTGTAGAACTGGATGCATCTTCCGTTTCCTTCTATGTTGAAGCGGCCCTTCCATACAACGAAGACGCGTCTGCATCGGTGACCATTCCACTGTCACTCGATGCTCTTGAACCAGTAACCGTCTCCACAGCTTCGCGGCTCATCATCGAGGGTACTACCTCCCTGGGCAACAAGCCCTACCTGGAAGCCACCCTGCGCTTCGGTGCCTTGCGCCTCGATGCTTTTCCCTTGCTCCTGGAACAACTCGTCGGTCATGGCGGCGTCCCGATCCTCAAACCACTCGTGATTGAAGGGGAGCTTGCCGTCTACAGCGATTTTACCGGGCTTTCATACAATTCCTCCGGCTTGCTTTTCGTGTATGAGGGCCCGGTCAACGCTTTTGGAGTAACCAGTTTCTCCGGTGGACTCGGCCTGCTGAATGTCAGTGCCTTTGATGCAACCGTGGCAGGTTTTTCAATTACAGGATCGGCTTCACTGGACTATGGTAACACGGCCGGCCTGGGCTTCAACGCTGACCTCCGGCTTGAAGACTTGCCCTATTCGTTCTCGGGAACCCTGATGGACGGAGCCCTGGCAGTCACCGGCGATTACGGTCTGAGGCTGACAGGGAGACAGGAAGACGGAGTGATCAGTGGCAGGCTGGACGTCGTGGACCTGCCTGTTCCCCTGTTTGATACCGTGTCGTTCCTCTCCGCATCCACGTACGCGCGCATTGCTTCTCCTGAGGACTGGGATGTAATCCTGAATGATCTAGCCTTGACTCAGCCTCCGGGAGTTGCGGTATTGCCCTCCGTATCAGCATCGGGAGTGTTTGACGAATCTGGCGGTACCTTCAGCCGGCTGACGTTTGTTGACAGGATTTCAGCATTGAATGGCGCCGCGGACGTAACCTGGGCGCTCTCAGACGGTTTCCGAGTGTCGACCAAGCTGCGGATGTCCGGTGCCCTGGGCGAATATTATGTCGTAGACGGTGAGTACCGCGGTGGCGGAGGCCTGGATGCCGTCGTTTCGTTGCGCAAAGCGCCACTGGCCCGGCTTTCGATTCCATCGCTCCGCGGCGTAGCGGATGCGGATGCAACTGTGTCCGGTTCAGTCCAGGAACCTGTGGTACGGTTCAACGTTACGGTCAACGGAGGGCAGCGGGCAGCGGGCTTGCCGTTCATCTCGGGTTCTGGTGCATATGAAGGAGGAACAGTGACGCTGACTGATTCTCGAGCGCGTGTTGGTGAACTGAACGTTTCGGGCCTCGCACTGCGCTACGACGTCACCGATGCCGATGCCGAATTGTCAGCTGACCTCTCCTACTCATTTCAGGGTAACGCTTTTACAGGAACTTTGATCGCCTCCGGGGGCTCGATCAACAGGACTGAAGCTCCGTCTTCTATGTTTGACGGGTATAAAGCCAGTGGTTTGATAACGGAAGCGCACTGGTTTGGAGGAGAGCTCGATGCAATTCCTGTTTCAGTGACCCGTAACTCAGGAGTGTTGATTCTTTCCGCAGGCGAACAGGACGAACTCAGGGCCCGGCTTGGCTCCGCTGGAGAACTGAGCCTGGTACTTGCAAAAAGCCTGCCCCTCTCCTTTATCGCCGAGGGGCGCTATGCGGATTCTGCCATCAATCTGGACGTCTCCAACGCGAGTGTGGATATTCCCTTCCTTTTCAAGCTTTTAAACCTTCCTATCCTGCGCGTTGAATCGGGGACCGGAACTGGTTCGCTCCGCATCCGCGGCAAGTTGCTCGACCCGACGGTAGAAGGGGTCGTGGAGTTTGAAGACTTCTATCTTTCCGTTCCGGAGTATGTATCGGCTCCTATCGGACCAATTCTGGATCCTCTGTACTTTACGGGGCGCACCATGGAGACCTCCCAGGCCGGAGTTGCCTGCGGCGACGCCACCCTCGTAGTGTCCCTCGAGTCGACCCTGCATCAAGGTATTCCCGATGACATCCGCCTCGCCATTCAGACAATCGGAGAAGCGCTCGTACCCGTCTCCACGCGGTTGCTGGGACTCGACATCAAGGGACTCGCCAGGCCCGACCTCATCATCGAGGCAAATACAGATCGTTCCACCATCAACGGTGCCATCGCAATGGCCTCAGGTGACATCACGCTGACGACAGAGCTTGTGAATCAGCAGGATTCCTTGTCCGGCGGACTTGATTTTACCGGATCACTGGACCTGTCTTTCGGCAAAGCCGTAAAAATATTCTTTCCTGACAAACGCTTGCCTGTCATCTATGGGCAGGTCGATCCTTCCAGTCGCCTCGCCGTAACCTTCGACGCAGCCCGGGGTGATTTCAGTCTCAAAGGGAACGCAATGCTCAGAGGGGGATCGGTATTCTATATACAGCGTAATTTCTACCTCAGGCAGGCTACCATCGAGTTCAACGAGGACGCGGATCAGTTTGATCCAAAGATCAGCCTTGAGGCGGAAACCCGCACCAGCACTGGTTCCGGACCGGTGGTCGTCACGCTCCGCGCAGTTGACAGCCGCCTTTCCAGCCTGACGTTCGCTCTTGAATCGGTACCGGTACTCTCCGAGGCTGTAATACAACAATTACTTGGACAGCAACTGTTGGGCGGCACCAGCGAAGGCGGAGTCGACCTTGGGCGGGTCATCGTAGAAAACAGCGACCTTATTCCTACGCTGAATGTCGCGTCAATCTTCGAGAGGAATCTTCAGGAACTGCTGGGACTGGACCTGTTCGTCGTGCGTTCACAGGTATTCCAGCGCTGGCTCTACGACCTCTCGGGACTCTCAGCCCTGTCTGGCCTGCCCGGAGAGACAACCCTGGCAGACTTTCTTGAAGACACGGCCATCATTGGTGGCAAGTACATTGGCGACAAGCTCTTCCTCCAGGCCATGATCACCCTGGTTTCCGATCCGCTTGCATTGACAAGCTCGTTGAGTCTAGACTCCGATGTCAGTCTCGAGTGGAAAGCGCCTCATTTTACCTTGAATTGGAGCATCCAGCCTGAAAAACCGGACTCCTTGTTTATAGAAGATCAATCGTTCTCGTTCTCCTGGAGAATCCCCCTGCAATGAGGAAGGTCATCGGTATGAAGCGAATATTTGCTATGCTCGTTCTGGTCGCGGCTGGTGCCACGGCTTTTGCTCAGTCTGCTCCTGATTGGTATGTCGGCAAGAAGATAAAGGATATCCGGTTCGATGGAACCGTCGTAGTCACCTCTAAAGAACTTGATCCTGTAATAAAGGAATTCAAGGGCAAAGCCTTCACAGACGAACTCTGGATGTCCCTCCTCGCCAGGGTCTACGAGCTCGACCTCTTTGAAGTCGTAGAACCTGAAGCAATACCCGCGGATGCCGCGCAGTCAGCGGTTATCATCCTTTTCAAGGTCAAGGAAAAACCGGCAGTCGGCAGCATCATTGTTGTTGGCAATGCAGGTATCCGGACCCAGGAAATCCTCGATTCACTGACGGTAAAAGAAGCCACCATATTCAATGATTCGAGGATGCGCCTGGACGAGATTGCTTTGCGCCGTCTGTTTCAGACCAAGGGTTTCCCCGACGTCAAGGTCTCCGCCGAGAGCACCCCCCGCAAGGATGGGAGCATTGCCATAACCTTTACCGTAGTAGAAGGCATACAGAACCTCGTCGAGAAAATTCAGTTCGAGGGAGTGGAATCAGTATCCCTGACCACGCTCAAGGCTGAACTCACCATCAAGGAAAAGGGCTTGTTCCAGGCTGGGCAGTTCAATGAAACCCAGCTCGAGGAAAGCCGCAATGCGGTTGAGCTTTTCTACAAGAAGCGTGGATTCATCGATGCCTCGGTCGTCGATGTCCGCAGGGAATCAACGGAATCCAGCAAGGACAACTCGACGAGGCTCACGCTCACGTTCATAGTCAAGGAAGGCCTCCGCTATACATTCGGAGGCATGAGTTTTGATGGCAACAACCTGTACTCCTCTGAAGAACTTGGTGCCCTCGTCAAGCTGAAGGTCGGCGCGGTGCTCGATTATCAGCGTCTTGTTCAGGATCAATCGCGTATTGCAGACCTGTATTTCGAGAATGGCTACATATTCAACGGCTTCAAGCTGCTGGAAAACCGCGATGAAGAGGCCGGTTCCATTGCCTACGTGATGCAGATCGAGGAAAAGCCCCAGGCCTTCATAGAAGACATTTATTTCAAGGGTAATACCAAGACCCAGGAGTTCGTACTGCGCAGGCTCGTCTCGCTTGCTCCCGGCGATGTCTTCTCCAAGACCAAGGTCCTTGAAAGCCTGCGGAATCTGTACAACACCCAATATTTTTCCTCGATAGTCCCCGAGTACGAGCAGGGCAGCAAGGATCTTTTTGTAGACCTCATAGTGAGCGTAGAAGAACAGAGTACGGCATCGATCCAGTTTGGCCTCACCTACACACCCAGCGCTTCCTTCCCGATAATCGGGCTCGTAAACTGGAGCGATATCAATTTCATGGGCAAGGGCCAGACACTGGCCCTCAAGACCAACCTTGCGGTTGACTCCCAGGATCTGACTTTCTCGTTCAGCGATGAATGGCTCTTCGGCAAGCGCTTGTCCGGGGCCGTCGATTTTTCTTTCGAGCACGAGTCGCTGCAAGCTTCACAGGATTCTTCAGGCGTGTTGTTCGATGTAAACGATCCTGCCCGCGTACCCGATCCGTATTCCAGCTATGAAGAATACCTGGCCGCTGGCAAGGTGATTCCTGATGCTTACCTCATGGATTACCACACCTGGACTTTCAGTCTGGGGTATTCCAGCGGTTACCGCTTCTCAAGCCGCTTCGGCACCATCGGCTTCGTGCCCGGCATAGTGCATGAACTGGGCCGGACTACCTACGATCCTGCGCTCCACACCCCCTATGAAGCCTCTATCTCCGAGAACCTGAACACGTGGCTGTTCTCCAACAGCATTTACGGCCGGGCCTACATCAACGACCTCGACCTCTGGTACGACCCCTCCAGGGGCTACTACGCCAGCCAGAGGCTCACACTCACCGGCTGGTTCGATCAGGAAGTTGGCGACCACTTCGTCCGTTCAGACACCAGGCTGGATGGCTTCGTCACGCTGTTCGATTTTCCCATCCTGGAGAGCTGGTCACTCAAGGCGGTGCTCGGTGCGCACACCAAGTTCTCGGCACTGCTCAAGCAGCCATGGGCGGAATCCATCGAGGTTTCTGCTTCCAAGAAGCTGGCAATCGATGGAACCTTCGTGGGCCGTGGATGGAACACTCTGGCCTCGTACACCGGTACCGCACTCTGGGACAACTGGCTGGAACTCCGGGTTCCCGTCGTTCCGGGAGTGCTCTCGCTCGATGGCTTCCTGAGTGCTGCCCTGGTTTCTACTGAAACAGGTCTGCTCGATCTGTCTAGCGGCAGTGCTGCCGTAGCCGCTGGTACCACCCTCGCCGATATGACCCTGGGCAATTTCGCGTACAGCACGGGCATCGGTCTGCGTTTCATAATCCTGCAGTTTCCATTCAGGATCTACTTTGCCAAGAAATTCGTATTCGACGAGCCAGACGGCTTCAAATTTACCAATGAGGACTGGCAGTTCGTGCTGAGTGTCACGACCAATCTGGATTGACGAATATGTTGCCGCTCATCAAGGAGCCCCGTATGAAGAGACTGTTTCTTTTTAGCCACGCACTTCTGTTGCTTTCCGTGCAGGCGTTCAGCCAGCAGATAACGCGCGTCGCCGTCATCGACATGCAGAAGGTCTACATGACCTACTACAAGGATTCGCTTTCGGTGCGCTCGCTCGAGGAAGAGAAGCTGGCTGTCAACCTGGAGATTAAGAGGCTCAGCGATGAAATCAAGGAAATCCAGCACAAGCGACTCGATGTACTGGCTTCGGGCGACTCGCAGGCGCTCAAGTCCTACGACGAAAACCTCTACCGCAAGGCGCAATACCTTTCTGATTATGTAAAGCTCAAGCAGGCGGACCTCGACGAGAAAGCGCAGTCACTGTCCAAAGGTGATGCCTTCGTACAGATGCTCTACAGGACGGTGCAGTCGATATCAGAGAAGGAAGGGTATTCTCTGGTCATCAGTTCACATAATGTGGCTGATGTCGGATCCTCGGTCATCTGGTTCAGCCCGATGATAGACATCACCGATCTGGTAATCCAGGCCATGCTTGGGAAATGACGGGCGGAGGGGCTATTCCTGGCCCGTTTCTTCATCCACGGCGTTTTTAAGCACCGTCCTGAGCGCTGAGAAACGCTGTTCGTTTTCTTTAGACAATTCCATCAGGTCTTCGTGCGCCTTGAGCACGAAACCCGCGCCGGCCTTCTTGCCGGCTCCAAGCCGTTCCAGCGGTTCCGGAAAATGCGGAATTTCACTCTCTATAGAGAGCAGCCTGATCACGCCTATCGTCTTGAGTAGCTTGTGGCAGGTTTCATTGACGCCAAAAAGCCGGATTGGCTTCTCCGAGAATTTGAGGAAGCGTTTATTGAAACCCACGATAAGGCCCATGAACGTAGAATCCATGTATTCGCACCCCGTGAGGTCGATCAATACATCTACTACTGCTGGTTTTGCCTCCAGACGATCGAAGACACGGGTTTTAAGCTCGGGGCATGAATTTGCCGTAATATGCCCCAAAGCGCGGATATAGATGCGGTTGTTCGTCTCTTTGACGAATAGGGATTCTTCCACATTGGCCTCATGTTTACGAAGATGAATGGGTTGCGGATTCCAGGTTCCGGCCTCGATTGTATCCTAGTCCAAGTTCCCCTATAATGCAACGACAATGGCTGAACAAGTACCCCTGCTGGAACAGTACAACCGGATCAAGGCACTCCACCGCGACGAGATCCTCTTTTTCAGGCTCGGTGATTTCTACGAGATGTTCTTCGGCGATGCTGTGGAGGCGAGCAGCCTCCTCAATCTGACGCTTACCCACAGGCAGGAGGCTCCCATGTGCGGCGTGCCCCACCATGCGGCGCGCGCCTATGTAGCCAGGCTGCTCCGGGCCGGCAAGAAAGTAGCGATATGCGAACAGCTCACCGCTCCCGCCAGGGGCAAGGGCATCATCGAACGTGGTGTCGTTGAAGTCATAACTCCGGGCAGTGTCGTAGACGATGACTACCTGGAATCAGGGGCAAACAACTATCTCGTGGCTTTCGGTGCTTTTGGTGACTCGATGGCTCTGTCCTGGGCCGATGCGTCTACGGGGGAGTTTCGCGCGGAGTCCTTTCCACGGGACGACGTCGAGCGTTTGCGCCGGGAGTTGTACCGGCTTTCACCGCGCGAAGCCATAGTCCGCGAGTCTGTGCTCGACGATGGCGCGGTGGCGAGGATTCTGGCAGAAAATCCCGGGATCATGCTCAACCGTTACCCGGACTGGACGTTTTCAATTGAACAGGGCAGGGCCGTCCTCCTCAGGCACTTTGGAACGAAAAGCCTCAAGGGCTTTGGTTTTGAGGATACCGATCCGGCCGTCGCGGCGGCCGGGATCCTCCTGGAGTACCTCAAGGATTCGGTCAAGGTGGAGCCCTCGCAGTTTCGTGCGCTCCGTGGATCAGAGGATTCAGACCATGTAGCCATAGATGAATCCAGCCAGAAGAACCTGGAGCTAGTCAGGAACCTGCGCGACGGCGGTGTGCCGTTCAGCCTGCTCGGTGTGGTGGATCATACACGCACCGCCATGGGCAAGCGCGCCTTGCGTCAACGGCTGCAACAACCGCTCCGCTCCGTTTCCGCCATCAACCAGAGGCTTGATGCCGTGGAAGCGCTGTACCGTGATCAGCGTTCTCTGGAACGGATACGCACTGCCCTTGGTTCCTGCCGCGATCTGGAGCGCCTCACATCCCGGCTTGCTATGGAAAAGGCCAATCCCAAGGATCTCGTCGCGCTCAGGGATACGATCTCGGCCGCCCTTGAACTGGATGCGGCCCTGCCCGCAGGTGCTCCTGCCGGCCTCTCCGTGCTGAGGGCCGCAGCACGGCGGAACGCGGCGGCCGGGTTTGTGGACATGCTGACCTGCGCCATAGCCGACGATCCTGCTTTGACGCCAGCTGATGGTTCCGTCATCAAGGCTGGCTGGAACGCCGAGCTGGACGAACTCCGGGCCCTCCGTGCGGATGCCCACGGTGTGCTGGAGGCCTATCTAGAAGAGGAACGGGCCGCAACCGGTCTGTCCGGGCTCAGGGTCAAGTACAACAAGATCATCGGGTATTACCTGGAACTGTCCAAGGGAGCCTCTCAAGGGGCTCCGGCGCATTTCATACGCCGCCAGACCATTGCCAACGGCGAACGCTATACGACCGAACGGCTGGGAACCCTCGAATCGGAGATCAACGGAGCGGCCGAGCGCATTGTCGACCTCGAGCGCACATTGTTCTCAGAACTACGGTCTGGTCTTCGTGAGGATACCCCCCTGCTTTTCGAGACTGCAGGCGAACTGGCCGACCTCGATTGCGCGGCCTCCTTTGCCTGGGCCGCTACGGTGCATGGCTACAACAGGCCACAGGTAGATGAATCGGTCGTGCTGAGCGTAGAAGGAGGCCGCCACCCCGTCGTCGAGGCCTGTATTCCCTCGGGGGATTTTGTACCCAACGACCTGGAGCTGGACGGTGAAGGCATAGGCTTTGCGCTCATTACAGGCCCCAACATGGCCGGAAAATCCACCTTCCTCAGGCAGAACGCACTAATAGTGCTGCTGGCCCAGGCTGGATCCTTTGTTCCGGCCCGGGCCGCCCGTATCGGAGTGGTGGACAGGATCTTCTGCCGCGTAGGAGCCCAGGACAATCTGGCAAGGGGAGAATCCACCTTTCTTCTCGAGATGCACGAGACAGCGAGCATCCTCAACAATGCTGGCCCCCGCAGTCTGGTCATCATGGACGAGGTTGGTCGCGGTACAGGAACCCTCGATGGATTGTCCATTGCGTGGGCCGTCAGTGAACATGTTCTGGATGAGTGCGGTTCGCGGACCCTGTTTGCCACACATTACCACGAACTGACCGCACTCCGGCATGAACGCCTCGTGGACCTGTCCATGGCCGTCGAGGAGCGCGCGGGTGAAGTAGTGTTCCTGAAACGGATTGCCAAAGGGGCCGCTACGGGCTCGTACGGCATTCATGTGGCCCGGCTCGCCGGAGTTCCGCAATCCGTCGTTGTCCGTGCCGAGGAAATCAGGGACTTCCTGGAAGCGGACGAGTCCAGGTTGTCCGCAGCATCGACTGACGGACTCGATGGTGATGACGGGAACGCTGCCGGTACCGACGGTGTACGGATCGCTGAAGCAGCCCCAGGCAGGCTCATCCGCAGCATCAATGTACCCCGCCGTGGAGCCTCCGGATCAGCTACCCGCGCTCCGGAGCCGGGCGGGCTGTTTTCTGTAGAGGAGCTGGTACTCGACGAACTCCGCAGCCTCGATATTGACCGCATGACGCCACTGGACGCGTTGTCGCGCCTCGCCGCTGTCAAAAAGGCGCTTCTGCCCCGCTGAGCCCGGGGTGAAAGCGGCAATGCACGGGGCCGCGTAGAGAGGGTATGAAAACCCTGTCTCGAACCATGCGCCTGGTGCGCAGCATCGTTTCCCTGGTAGCTCCCCGGTATTGTGTCGTGTGCGGCGTAGCAGTCGAGGCCGCAGCCCGCTGGCCGATCTGCGCGCGCTGCGTTGCCTGCGTCATGACGGAAGCGGGGGCCGCTGGTGCTCCGGGAGCCGAACACTGCTCCGTGTGCGGAAAACCAATCGTCTCGGAACGCGGGCGATGCATGCGTTGCCGGAGTGTGGAGTACGGCTTTGACTCGGCCTGGCCGCTGTACCGCTATGCGGGTATCATCCGGTCACTGGTGCTGGCGTACAAGTCGGGCTGTCGTCGCAGCCTGGCACTTTTTTTTGCGGAATCTGTTGCCACGGTACTCTCGGAGCGTTATCCGGGCCGAATCGTCGTGCCTGTGCCTCCACGGCCTGGCAAGCTGCGGCGTAAAGGCTGGGACCAGGTTGAAGATATCGCCCGCATTCTGGAGCGCAGTCACGGCATCCAGGTCAGGCGCATACTCACCCGGGCAGACGGCAAGCAACAGAAAGCCCTGGACCTGCAGGGCCGCGCGGCAAACATGCGTGGCAAAATCGGCATAGTGCATACCCGGCAAGGGCTTCCGTGCTCTGTCCCCGCAGATCCGGTCCTGCTCGACGATGTGCTGACCACGGGTGCCACCCTGTCCGAGTGCGCGCTTGTGCTTAAAAATGCTGGTTCACTACGCGTTGACGCGGTGGCCATAGCGGCTGACTGAGTCCAGGGGTAAGTTAAGAAGAGTCGTTCCCACGGCTCTTTTTTTATAGGTATGACAGAGTCAGTAGAACTCGCCAATGATATAGCCTCTCTCCTCAAGGGGATTGGTATCGAGCTGGTCGACCTGCAGGTGAGCCGCACAAAAGGTTCCATCAAGGTTGGCGCGGTCATCTACCGTGCCGACGGCACAGGCATTGACGAATGCTCCAAGGCTCACCGGCTTATGCTGGCGAGACTGGAAGTATTGTTCGGCACCGACGACTTCGAACTGGAAACGGCTTCGCCGGGCATAGACAGGACCATCAAGTCTGCCCGGGAATACGGGTTGTTCGCCGGTCGCGGCGTACGGCTCTTCCTGGAGGACGAGGATACCGTCGAGGGACGCATAGTATCCTCCGACGGAACTGTCGTAGTCGTTGCCACTACCGATGGCGATCACACCGTAACTATTGAACAAATCCGTAAAGGAAAGCTCGATTATTCCCAGGAGGGTAGGTAAGACATGGCTTCAGATATGGCAGAAGCGATTCGCCAGCTTATAGTGGAAAAAGGGATCTCGGAAGATCTCGTCCTGAAGACCATTGAGGACGCCCTACTCGCCGCTTATAAGAAGCGTTATGGTACCGCAGAAAACGCCATCGTCCGGTTCACCGGAGACTACGATGGCGTCGAGATACTTGCGAAGCGGACTATCGTCGATGAAATCGATGACCCTGTCCTTGAAGTCTCCCTCGAAGAGGCCCGGGAACTCGTTGATGGCGCAGAACTTGGCGACATACTCGAGATACCCATTGATCCCAAGGAATTCGACCTTCAGGAAGTCATGCTGGCAAAGCAGACGACCAGGCAGTCTCTCAGGGAGATTTCCAGGGACACCCTGTATGCCGAGTACAAGGCCAAGCAGGGCGAAAT
>JAIFMD010000058.1 GCA_020048755.1 Spirochaetota bacterium | reverse complement strand
AAAAACGGAAATCACCTGACAGAAGCACTCAAGACTGGTACAATCGGCTTGATTTCAATGACTGTCTGGGCCTTTGCACCTTCAGCTGTATCTTCGTATCTGAATGCTGGAATAGCGGTTACCGCCTTTTGCATATCCGCATTCACCAAGGTCAACCCTCTATGGGTCATTTTCGGAGCAGGTATCCTGGGTGCTGTCGCAAGAGTGATTTTAGGATAGAATGTGCTCGAATATTTGAGAACTTAGCGTATACTAGGCGTTGCAAACCATAGGAAGAAACTTCTGGAGTCGTATCGATGAACAATGAGCGCATCCTGATAGTCGAAGACGAAAAAATCATTGCGATTGACCTGCAACGCAGGCTGGAACGCTTCGGTTACTCCGTCGTCGGCATGGCTGGCGAAGGCAGGGAAGCCGTAGCGCTGGCGCTGGAACTAGAGCCCGACATCATACTCATGGACATCATGCTTGCTGGCAGCATGGATGGTGTGGAAGCAGCCAAGACCATCAAGGCCTCAAAAGACATACCGTTCATCTTCCTTACCGCGTACACCGACGAAAAAACCCTGGAGCGGGCCAAGGAAGTCCAACCCTATGGCTACATCCTCAAGCCTTTCAAGGAACGTGAACTCTATACCACCATAGACATAGCCCTCTACAAGCACGAAATGGCCAGCAAGCTCACGCGGCAGGAACGGTTGTTCAGTGCAATACTACAGTCCATCAACGACGGCATCATCGCTGTAGACATGGATCTGAACGTACAGTTCATGAACCAGGTGGCAGAAGACATCACCGGGGTCAAGGAAATAGAAGTCCAGGGCAAGAGCATCACAAAATTCCTCAACCTCACCGAGTCAAACTCCAAGAAAGACATCCTGTCCAACATAGTCGGCATAGGTGAACACTCCACCTTCTTCAACGACGTCACGCTAAAAAACACTGCTGGCCAGACGCTGGTGCTCGACGGTTCGATAACGCGCATACACGAGCGCTCAAATACTACTGATGGCTACCTGATAACCCTACGCGACATAACTGAACTACGCCGCCTCTCCGAGAGCCTCAATTACCAGTCAAGCCACGACAGCCTTACGGGTCTGTCCAATCGTGAAGAATTCGGCTACAAGCTTGGCGAGATACTCAAGAACGTCAAGATGATAGGTGGCTCCCACTCGCTCCTGGTGCTCGACGTGGACCGCTTCAAGGCCATCAACGACACCTGCGGAACCATCGCGGGTGATGAGCTGCTCAGGCAGATCGCCAGCCATATCCAGACTAACATCCAGCGCAACGACCTATCCGCCCGCATCGGCGCCGACGAGTTTGCCATAATCCTCATGAACTGCCAGTCGGAAGACACCATCAATGTGGGCAACCGTCTGCAGAACGCCGTACAGCACCAGCGCTTCCAGTGGCAGAGCAACGCGTTCCCCGTAACGCTCAGCATAGGCATCGTGCCCATAGACCGTGATACCGGCGACATCCATGCCGTGCTCGCGGCAGCGGACGATTCCTGCCATATCTCCAAGGAAGAAGGCGGCAACAAGATAACCGTCTTCCAGGCCCAGGACAGCAAGTTCATGCGACGCCGCGGTGACATGGAGTGGATAGGCAAGATCAACAGGGCGGTAGAAGAAAACCGCTTCATCCTGTACTACCAGCCCATAGAGCCGCTGGATCCGTCCACGGGCACGCAGCCAAAGCTGGAGATCCTGCTCAGGCTGGTCAACGAGGACGGCAGCATAGCCGGGCCTACAGACTTCATACCGGCCGCGGAGCGCTACAACCTGATGCCACAGATAGACCGCTGGGTACTGGAAAACTCGATGCGGGCCTTCCGCATCCTCAAGGACCAGGGCTCACCACTCGCTGACCGCATTTTCTCGGTAAACCTCTCGGGGCCGTCCCTGCTGGACGAGGCACTTATAGACACTATCCTCTACTACCTGAACAAGTACTCGCTCAGTGCCGGGGATTTCTGCCTGGAGATCACAGAAACCGCGGCCATCCAGAACCTGTCGTACGCTACCCGGTTCATCAACAGGCTCAAGCTGGAGGGCTTTACCTTCGCCCTAGACGACTTTGGCGCTGGATTCTCGTCATTCGGCTATCTGCGCAACCTGCCGGTGGACTACATCAAGATAGACGGTTCGTTTGTGCAGAACATAGACGAGAGCCTCGTAAGCTACACGATGGTCGACTCCATAAATTCTATAGGCCATGTCATGGGACTCAAGACCATAGCAGAATTCGTCAAGAGCGAAGCGGTCAAGGACAAGCTGGTAGAACTCGGTATTGACTACGGCCAGGGCTACTTCTTCGCGAAGCCAAGGCCGTTGTTCGACTAGTCCCCCAGGGCATTCCAGTCGGAGCAGACCAGCATTATGTCCCGCTGGAAGCGGGGCAGATCCTCGAGGCTCTTGACAGGCGACAATTCCTCCGGACGAGCGACGGCCAGCAACCTGGCTTTGCCTTCAGTAGCGAGCAAGGCATCGACATTGTCCAGCGCAAACTCGCCTCCAGCCGGATCGTCCCCCGCAGGCGTGTTGCCCGGTATCGCATAGCCAGCCTCCGCAGTCCAGTAATCACGCCTGATCCGTTCAATGGCACGTTTCAATGCAGACGCCCTGTACACCCGCACGCCCACATTGGTATATCCGCCAGCAATCAGTGCCTTAGGCACTGGAGTAGCCGACGCTTCATGCAGTGCCGCGGGCGTGCCTTGCAGCTTTGCGTGCCCGAAGCGGCGCGGCAGGCCCGTCTCGTCCAGCAGTATGGGATACGCGGGTTCATCGACGTACGCGGCCGGCATGAGCAAGCCGGGGGCAGCCTCACCAAGTGTGCGCGTCAGCGCATCCAGCACCGCGAGCGACGACAGTGCCGAAAGGGGGCTCGACGCATCCCCTCCAAAATTGACTATGACATACTCCGAACCGGCCCACAGATCCATGGTCTGGAAGGCAGCATCGCCATGGCCACGGGGCTTGCCACCCGGAGCGTCCTGGGTCGCAAAGGTCCACGAACCCTCCGGATAGGACAGTGGCCTGAGTATCAGATCTTCGATCTGGCGCTCCCAGCCACGCACCACGATGACGTGCCGGCCGAGATCCCGGACGGCAGCCAGCGCATACCCGGCTATCGGCATGGTATCCGGCCCGAAGCCCATGGCGTTGGCTACGGGGAACAGACCGCGTGGAGCGGCCGGATCTATCTCCGCGTAACCACCACCCGCCTGGGCCTCCCTGAGTGAAGACACCCAGCGAGAGCCCGAGCCGGCCAGCATGGTGAGGCTGGAAGTCCGGTGAGTCAGGAAGCTGATCAGTTCACTGGCACTGTTTAGCCCCGAAGCCTTTACGATCTCGGCCGGTAATTCGTGACGCAGACTGAAACCTCTGGCAAGGTCGCCCGTTGTCAGGTGATTAAAATCAATACTCATGGCTGGTTCTCCGTTTTATTTGATGGAGCGTTACCTTCTATCGGAAGCAGTATGAAGAAACTGGCACCCTTGTCAGGTTCTGATTCCACCCAGAGTGAACCGCCATGTTTGCCCACCACAATATCATAGGAAATGCTCAATCCCAGACCAGTACCCTTTCCTGGTACCTTGGTGGTATAGAAATGGTCAAACACCCTTGCCAGCGATTCCCTGGGGATGCCCGGTCCATCATCTTTAATTACGATGAGCACGTTTTCGCTCTCAATACGCGTAACTATGTCTATATGGCCTAAACCATCACGTTCCCGGCTGCCTATAGCCTGGGCTGCGTTGACGAGCACATTCAGGATTACCTGGTTTATTTCGCCACCATTGGCACGTATGGAAGGCAAGGGAGACAGGGATTTCCGTACCTCCGCGACATATTTGATTTCATTCCAGGCCATGACGATCGTACTCTCGATGCCGGCATTCACATCGTACAGGTTGAGCCCGTTGCCATCATCCACATGAGCAAAACGCTTCAAGCCTCCAACTATCTTCTGAATTCGCTCGAAGCCGTCCCTGGACTCGGAGAATATCGCTTCGGCTTCTTTGAACTCCGAAGAAAGCCCTGCAAACTCCAGGACAGTTTTTTTTTCAAGCGCAGCCTTGAGCCTGCTGAAATACCGGTCAAGAGTGGCGTGGTTGCTGATGAGGAAGCCGAGGGGATTGTTTATCTCGTGGGCGATGCCGGCAGCCAGGAGCCCGATGGAAGCCATCTTTTCGTGCTGGACCATGAGCGCCTGGGTCTTCTTAAGTTTAAGGTTAGCTTCGGCCAGTTCCTGGTTGGCTGTCCAGAGCTTCCGCTCGTTGCGGTACCGGTCGCTGATATCCTTTATGATGCCCTGAATCTCCCGGATGCGGCCGTTCGGTTCCTTGAGCGCGTGGGCTGTCTCTATGCAGTGGATGATGCTCCCATCGGCACGCTTCAAGTCTATCTCGTAGTCGTCCACGTAGCCATCGGCCAGCAAGTGCTGCATGAAAGGCACGCGATCATCCGGGTTCAGCAGGATGGAATCGAAGCGCTTTCCGATCAATTCGTCCTGCGAAGAAATACCGAGAATTTTGCTGGCCGTCCGGTTGACGCTTGTCATGATGTCATGGGTATCGACGATATAAATCATGTCACGCGATCCCTCGAAGAGATCGCGGAGCCTGCTTTCATTCTTTGCAAGCGTCCGCTCGGCATCTACCCGCCGCCGTTCCTCGATGCCGCGCTCATGCCGCATGCGTACGATCGGAGCTATTGATTCAATGATGGATGAAAACGACGAAAGTTCGCCATCACTCCATGTTCCTGACTCCCGCCCGAGAAACACATAGCCGCCCTCGTCTCCAGATGCATAAAGTCTGACTGAAATCCAGGCTGGCAAGCTGCGTTCCAGACCAGGGATAGCCCATGGACCGAATCGTGCTATGAACGAATCCTCCGCATGTTTTTCTATACAGGCCCGCCAGCGGTGTTCTGGCAACGCAATGGGAAAATCAGTTCCGGCTATGCAGATGCGGTACTCGTCAAATCCATTCACATAGAAAATTGCCGCTTCTGTTGCACTGAAGGCCCGGCTGATTGCGGTGATTGCTGCAATATTTGCCTTTTCTGAAACATCCCTGGCGTAAATCCCACTGAGCTCGGCATTCAGCGACAGAAGTTCAATCCTGGCTTTAATGATGCTAGCGGGATCGACGCGCTCAGGACTGGTCATATGATATGGGCACTGACTATCGTGACATCGTCGGTGAAAGCCGGTTCATCCGCTTCGGCCAGAGCCGCATCCATCAGGCTGCGATGCCCCTTGTCACCCGGGGCGAGTACAGAGAGGAGCCCGGGCAAGTTTACGGGTTCCTTTCCATTGTGGCACGCAATCTCTACAAGGCCGTCGGTGAACAGCAGCAAACGATCTCCGGATATTATGGGCAGGCTTGATTCCTGATATGGTACCGACTTGACCATCCCGATCCCGGGCCCGCTGACTGCAAGCTCCACAGGTTGGCCACCCCGCACCAGAAACGGAAAGTTATGGCCGGCGTTGGCCCACGTAAAGGTCGCAGTTCCCAGATCCAGCACCCCTGCAAAGAACGTGATGAGCATGCTGGAAGTGCTGCGGAATTCGAAACACATACGATCGTTGAGCCAGGTTAAAAAAGCGCCGGGAGAAAAAACCTTGCCGATCATGCTGCGTATGTACTCCGGGTAGATGACAGCCTTGAGAATCCCCGTCACAAAGGCAGCCTTTACACCGTGCCCGGCTACATCACCAATCAGCAGCAGGTACCGGTTTTCAGAAAGAAAAATGACATCATAATAGTCGCCTCCGCAATACAATCCGGGCACGGGATTGTAGGTTGCCCGGAATTCAACCTTGTCCGAACGCGGCAGGTTGGGCTTCAGAATGGCGTCCTGCATTTCTCCTGCCCATCGTAGTTCGTCCTCCATCATCTTCATATACCGGGCGTTCTCCCGCTTGGTCTCGCCATGCTCCCAGGCCTTCTGTACTTCAGACAGCAGGTAGGCATGATCCCAGGGTTTCAGCATGAAACCGAAAATCCCGGCACTGACGGCTTTGATCAGTTCCTCTGGTTCGGAGAAGCCAGTCAGGAGTATAGAGGTTATCTCCGGATAGAGTTTCTTGACCGCGAGCAGGAAGTCTGAGCCCTTCATTTCCGGCATCTTCAGATCTGAAATGATCAGCGCTGTTGATTCGGCATGAACCTCAAGCAGTTTCAGGGCCTCCGCGGCGGATTGGGCCGTCAGTATTTCTACAGACCGGCCCGCAGCCCACTCGGCCAGCTCGCGCCTCAGCGCGTTTACGATGTTGGGCTCGTCATCGACGAGCAGCATGTAGTTCCTGGCGGCTTCCATGTAATCAGGCTCCTTTCGTAATACCGTTGCGGTTTTCAGTGCGGCAGCACCCGGTATTTCCTGACGAAGCCAGAGGGGCGGTAGGTCATCTTGGCTTGCCTGAGGCCCTCGTTACCGAGGTCCTGTTCGCGGTTTACAAACTTGATGTAGGATGGCAACGCTTGGGCAAACGCCTGGTTCACGAACTGGTACAGGCCTTTATACTCACCAAGGGCCTTCTCGAAATGAACGGCAAACATGCGCGCCTTGGCGATGGGCTCGCCGAGAGCGTATCCAGCGGCTTTGCCGTCAACATAGTAGACAGCCCCCCGCATGCCAAGCACGGCGTATAATTCCAGAGCTTCCCTGGCCGCCTTGTAGTCACCATCGACACCCTTTTCAATCCGCCAGGCATCCAGCACTGAAAGCGCATCCAGCACGTTGGTAGCATCCAGCTGCTTCTGCTCATACGAATACGAATTGATGAATGCGTTCACCAGATTGCGCTTCTTGTGGTAATCCTTGCCCAGAAGTTCGGCTAGTGCCACGCGGTCGTACAGGTAGTCAAAGTTATCCCGATCCTCATGGACCTGGTAGCCGGCACCCTCAAGCCTGATGCGTTCTGCCTTGCACTGGGTCTCCGACATGTTCTTGAGGTAGCTGTGGTCGAGGAAGAGTTTTTCAAGCGTGGCGTTGGGGGGTACGCAGCACGGGGTAAAGAAGAATCGCTCGCCCTGTTTCTCGCCGGAAACCACGTAGGTTGCACCGGTGATATGTGAAACGGCGTACTTGTAGGTATCACGAAACAGGTATATTCCCGAGAAGGTAAATTCCGATACGCCATCGGCGAGCATGTTGAGAGCCGGATAGAGACTGTCGCGCATATCGAGGGACACTGGCGCAAACTCAGGGTATTCTGGTATTAGCATGCTGTTCACTATATATATTTTTTTCTTTGAAGGCAAGAAAAAGGCGGCCCGAAGGGTTGCTTCGGGCCGCCATCTACTCCAGGGCACGCACTGGAAGACTGTAGCTTTATTCTTTTATAAGTATGAACTCCACGCGCCGGTTCTTCCAGCGATTCTCCGCATCGGTAAAGGCCACGACTGGTTCTTTGGAGCCCAGTCCGGCTGTCGACAGGCGCTTGGGATCCACACCGTATTCTATGAGCTTCTGCATGACGAGTTTGGCGCGGTTTTCTGACAACGGCAGCAACTCTTTGGTCTCTTCCTTGTCGATGTTGGCCTGGCTGGCACCCGTCATCTTGGCTATCGAATTGGCATGGCCCTCAACACGGATCTTGTAGTCCTTGAACCGGTTGAGTATCAAGGCGATGCGCTTGAGCACCTCGGCGTTGCGGTCGAGTGTCTCCTGCGGCAGGTCCTGGAAATCGGCAAAATCCGGCCTGAAGACTATGGAAGGCACCTTGATCTTGAGCCTGTCGCCGTCACGTATCACGAGCACGTCCACGGATACGGTACCGTCCACGACCCTGGAGTTACCCAGGGAATCCATGATGGTCAGGCGGTACGGATAATCGGTGGCAGCTTCTACAAGCTCACCCTTCTGCGACCGGCCGTCCCAGACCAGTCGCTCGGCCGGCCTGCCCCGACCGCTCCAGGTAAAGAACGCGCGTTCAGCCCGCCGGGCTCCCGCACTCTCGGAGACGGCCACTTCGATGATCTCGAAGCGCCAGGCATCGATGTCGCTGGCATCGGCCACGGCAAGAGATATCCTGAGCTCGTCGTCCACACCATCGTTGTCGGGGCTGAAATAGCGGGGTGTCGCAGAGAGCGATACCTTGGGGCCCTCGGTATCGAGGATAAATGCTGCGCTCCTGGCTTCGGCACGGTCGCCCTTGAGGTAGTCGACGGTAAAGGCGGCGGTATACGTCCCCTGGACGGTAGAGCCATCATCTGACTTTCCATCCCAGGCCTGGCTGGCGGGTATGGTCGCGCCTTTGCCTGTAAAGGTACGGCGTTCAACGCCACCCTGGTCAACAAGAACCAGTTTCCACGTCTCGATTCCATCACCCAGCTTTACCACGAGGCCCAGCGAGAGGTCATCGAAAACCCCATCGCCGTTGGGACTGAAGCCCGCGGCACTGGCGGTTACGAAGGCCTGGGTTGGCCTGGTGTCTATGACGAGGTTCTCGACAGAACGCTCGGTCCTGTTTCCCGCGGGATCAACGGAGCGGACGACATAGCGGTATACACCATCGATGATTTTATTGCCTTCAGAGTCCGTTCCATCCCACGGGAACGATGCGGCCTTGTCCTTCCAGGTCCAGGTACGGAGGCTTCTGCCCATACCGTCCAGAATGCGGCCTTCCCAGGTGTCGCCGGGGATGGAGTCCTGGATGATTTCAACACTGTCCTTGCGTCCATCTCCATCGGGGCTGAAGAGGGTCACAGCGGCCGATACCGTTATGGATGGAGCCATGGTGTCCAGTGTCATTTCTACTGACCTGGCCTTTTCCACTTCAGAAGTCACGAACGTCACATCCAGGGTTGCATGGTACAAGCCATCAACTGCCGGCGCCTTGTCGTTGTTCCGGCCATCCCAGACTAGCCTTGCAGGCAGAGAACCGGTTCCCGAGAAGCTGCGGACCAGTACCTCAGCGGAATCGAGCACCGCGAGGCTCCACGACCGGACCGGTGTAGCCGACTGGCTCTCTGGAAGCATCGTCACTTGATCCGAAGATCCATCACCGTTGGGACTGAAGGATCGTTTGTCAAGTGAAAGCCGTATAGCCTTGTTCTGGGTATCGACGGTCACGGCCTGCCCGGTGGCGATACCGGAGTTGCCGGCCTTGTCGGTCGCCGCGAGCCTGTACGTATACACGCCATCGGTTACTACCTTGCCGGCGTCGTCGGAGCCATCCCAGGTTACCTTGGGATCAGGAGTACCGATGAAGGACCAGGTCTTTACGGTAGCGCCGGCGCTGTTCCGGATTTCTCCAGTCCAGCGCTCCTCCTCGGAGCCGGTCTGGGTAATGATGATCGACGAGTTGGCGTCTCCGAGTGGGTTGAACGCGGTACTGTCGACCGAGAGGAACGCCCTTGGTGCGGTCGTATCGATTATGAAGCTGGGAGAAAAGGCTACCGGCCGGTGCCCGTTGACGTACGACACCGAGAGGCGGGTACGATACGAACCTTCGGGTAGCACCGTGCCAGAGGAATCTTTCCCTTCAAATGGATACCGGGCAGCAAGTGATTCCGCGCTGGTTCCGGAAACAGACCATCGTTCGGCACCGGCAGCATCGAGCACTGACAGGCTCCAGGTGGACATTCCGCCCCGGACCGGCACATTGGGGGTGAGGGTGAGTACATCCTTGACGCCATCACCATTGGGGCTGAAGGCCGACTGGTCAATAGAAACACCGACGGGAGGCTGCTGGGTGTTGACCAGGATGTTCTCTACTTTTGAGGAACCGGTGTTTCCGGCGCGGTCTGTGGAGGCTATGCGGTATGCATATACACCGTCTGGTACGATCTGTCCGTCATCATTCTTGCCGTCCCATACCGTTGCGGCAGGAGCGGCCGCAGTTGTCTTCCAGACACGCAGGGCGATACCGGCAGCATCGAGTATCTCGGCGTTCCAGAAGTCCTCGGAAGATCCATCCTGGGCTATGCGGAACGTCTCCTTGTTGCCGTCTCCATCCGGGCTGAAAATGAGGGCATCGCTGCCGCCAACCGGTCCTGAAGCCTTGACGCCCGGGGCTACCGTATCCACGACAACGGCCCAGCGCTCCGTGGTGGCCATGTTGCCGTTGTCGTCCGTGGCCTCGACCACTATGGAATAGCGACCATCGGGAGCAGCCGCACCCGAGTCCGCCAGCCCGTTCCAGACGAGCTCCGGGGGCACTTCCACACCCTTTTTGACATACAGCAGGCGGCCCATGAGGCCCTTCCAGTCCTGATTTTCAGGCCTGGATTCCTTGTTGGTGATGGTTTTGACGACCGCACCGGATTCGTCGAGCACCTTCAGGGTAAAGCCCTGCACATAGCGCTGATCGACAATTTTTAGCGGCAGCGTTACCTCATCGAGGACTCCATCGTTGTTGGGGCTTATATAGTAGGCATCATGAACCGACTTTGGCCAGTCGACGGTTATCGCCGGAGGGGTCCTGTCGATGACGCCTATGGGTACGTTGACGCCGCCACCGAATGACCAGATGCCGTTGTACAGCTCGGAAACCGCTATTGTCGGTTGTATCTGTGACCGGTTGAGGCCGGTCTTGCTGATGAATGAATCATCGCTCTTGCGATCTATGGCGAAGCTTGCTCCGATGCCTATGCTTGGCAGCAAGCCCTGGTTTACATCCTCGGCAATTGCCTCGCGCAGGTTGAAGTCCCAGCCGAGTCGCAGGAAGACCTGGTCGCGCCAGCCGAGCTTGAGCCCTGTGGAAAACACGGCATTCTGAAAGCTCGGGAACCATAGGTCGGCGTTCGCGGACAGCTTGACGCCGGCAGCCTCAGCGTTGAGGAGGCCAGCCGAAGCACCGAACTGGGGTGTAAACGGCGCGTCGTACGAGGTCGTCGTCACATCGCCGGAAATGCCCCTGACGCCGTTAGGGGTGAACGACTTGCCTATATTGCGCAGCGATGCGCCCCATACCAGGCTTTTGAGGAATTTTACATCACCTGCAAAGCCGATGACACCGAGATCTGCACCCAGCCCCCAGTTGATGCCACCATTGCTGCCGAGCTGGGTATCGAGTGCCGCTCCGACTAAAAGGTTGGGGTACAGGTCTTTTGCCATGCCGATGCGTCCATTGACGACCGTACCAAGGGGCATCGAGGTCGTAAACGGAGAACTCAGTACGCCCAGATGACCCGTCCAGACGCCGTAGGGCTTTGGCACCGCCAGCCCGAGGCTGACGACATTGCCCCAGCCGTTTTCTGTGCCAAGCTCGACGAGGGCCGCGTAGCTCAGATCCATCGTCGTCCGCTGCAGGAGAGCGGATGCGGCCGGATTGGCCAGGTCAGCCATGGGTGAATCAGTCGATGCAGCAGACAGGCCTCCGGAGGTAAGTACCGGTGAGGCCAGGGCAGCGGCAGTCTCGGCTCCCGCGGGGGGATCATAGGCCCAGGCAGCCGTCACGGCCAGCAGGACTAGGACGACGAGTGCGAGTGTCTTTCCGCGAGCATCCATAAGAGTTCTCCTTGGCGAGCATTTGTACAGATATAGTATAATACCATGCCGCAGGCTGCGGTTACATTTATAGATATTTGACGACTATTGGTACATGACGACCATGGGCAGTGGATCGAGGGCCAGCACTTCTTCTGGCTTCATCAGTGGCTTGTCCCATCCCGCGCCTACGACCTTGGACTCGAAGAAGAGTTTGAAGCCCTTTACCGGCATATTGAGCGAGCGGGCATTGGAAGCATAGGTGTTTCGCTTGAGTGGGGGCGAACCAAACCCATCGGCAGTATGTACCAGCACGACCCGGTCATACCCGGCCTTCACTACCTGGGAGTCCCTGATCATCGCCGGCTTGAACTGGTGTACGACGAGCATCCGGATGCCGGGCAGGTCGTTGTCCCGCAGGTAGTCATCGATCATGCCCTGAGCCTCGTTGAGCTCCGTACCCGTAATAGAGCCTATCTCCTGCATCGGTTTGAGGGTGCGCCACTCCGGATCTATGGCGAGGTGCACATTGGGATAGCGCAGGTAGGGCAGCATGGTGCGGACAGAATCGGCTACGGTGTATTTCCCGAGCTGGTGGTCCAGAAACACCAGCCACCCCCGCTCTGCGGCAAACTCGATGTATGATTCCACGACAGAACGTTTCAGGATGCCTATGTCACCCACGGGCCAGCAGGTTCCATAAATCAGGTAGAATGCGGGAACGATGCCCAGTTCTCCGTTGGCATCGTCATACAACCGGGCATAGCCTTCAAGGAGCGGTGCCAGCTTTTCTTTGGAATATTCACCAAGTATGCCCATGGACGGGGCGTCAGGCTT
Source organism: Spirochaetota bacterium (assembly GCA_020048755.1). GTDB lineage: Bacteria > Spirochaetota > Spirochaetia > Treponematales > UBA12059 > SZUA-370. The sequence continues at coordinate 14,316 of JAIFMD010000058.1, read as the reverse complement.
GCCATAGAAGGCCAGGATCTGGTTGCCGGCCAGGATCGGCTGGCGCTCGGCGGCACTTTCAGTGATCTGTGCATCAGCCGCAGCCCGGGCCTTGCGCCCGGCAGGCGAAACCGGGCCGTAGCCCAGGGGCGGAACAACTCCGGTGCCAGAAAAAGCGGTCTTGTCACCGCGCAACAGCGTCGGGAACAAGCGGTACGGTTCGGACCCGGGCGTGCCTTTTTGGTCAACAAGGATTTTACCCGGTACCGGGAGGGGCTCGGCAAGCACTGCCGGCACAGGGGTGGGATCAGTAGCAGGACTGGCTTGTTCCTGGAACTGGGAGGATGATCCAAGACTGACAAGCAGCGCACAGGCGAATATACCTATTGAGACGAATTTCGGCTTTATTGAAGGAAACGAGGGCATAGGGCATCCTTGCTGAACGATATCATTCTCAATATCGGCGCCTGTTGCTCCTGGCTGTAACTCCATACGCAGCGGGGGCTAGTCTAAAGCTCACTCTATTCCGATACTTTGAATGATGAGAACAATGAAGTACGCCAGCATGGTGCTGCTCACGCTCCTCTGCACCACATCACTCACCGCACAGACAGCCTTGCCGGCACTGGGTGGTGACAGCCCCATCACCTCGATGGCCGAGAGTTCCGATATACGGAAACGGGTATGGGATACACTGCTGGAAGCTCCCCGCGCTACGGCCACCGCATACCGTGGAGGCAAGGAGCCCAATGCCTGGGGTACCTGGTCAGTGTCGGTAGAGAAGGGCAAAGGCGCCTTTTACATCATACTCTCACCTGAACGGAATGGTTCCTTCCCCATATACACACAAGGCACCTGGATAATAAAGCGCTCCGATATCGATGGGGCGTTCCTTCAGGCCAAGATATTCCTGCGGAGCGATCCAGGAACCTTTGCGCGCATCTACCCGGCAGGCACACGTTCACGCATAGATATTGTCACCTACGGAGGCGTACTCCACCGCGAGGTGATGGTCCCGCTCCCGTTCACCGAACTCCTCCGGTCACCATTCTCCAGGATACGCGAACTGACTTCATATGTAATAGACTGGGCTGTGTTTTCACCGGATCCAGCGCTGTACCGGGATCTTCGCGGCCTCGTTTCCGCTGTCAGGAACAAGCTTCCGTTACTCAGGTACGCTGATGATGGAGCCATTGATGCGGACGGCCGGAATATCTTCATTTCCACGCTTGCCGAGCAGCGCGCACCGGCAGGCCTCAATTGCTCGGGTTTTGTAAAATGGCTTGTTGACGGCATGCTTCACCCCATCACCGGATCGTACCTCTCCGTAGCGTCACTCCGGGAGCGCATGGTCGATTGGCGCGGGTCATCGTTCACCCAGGGCTTTGAAGAAAAATTCGATCCATTCTTCGGGCTCGACTGGTCACGAGCCCTCGCAAAGTCAACCTGGTCAGCCTTCTATCCATCACTTGACGACAATTCGCCCCTGGCCAACGACGTAGCCGAGGCACCATTCTCACTCCGGGTCCGTGATGCCGATCCGGTAAACGGAGGTTCGGCCTACGAGCCGTTCTCGGACAACTTCGATGACGCTGGCATAGACGTGCGTGGACTGAAGGCAACCCTGTTCCTGCTTGCCACACGGGAGCCCGGCAGGTTCTACCTGGCTCAGTTCAATGCACGTGACGAGAAGCCTCCAAGACTCAGGCGCTATTTCCACATCGCAGCGCTCTTCCCTTATTTTGACGATGCGGGTGTATTCAGGGTTACTGTTTTTGAAAGCGCTGCCGAAACGTCACTCGAGAGCATTTCCGGCCGGGGATACGAATTCGTCAAACTGGTGCGGATGCCCGCCGCACCCCGCTTCGAGCCCCAGGTTTTGTCAACACCGTGAAAATACACTTCCTCGGCACCGGTACAAGCCACGGCGTACCGGTGTTAGGCTGTTCCTGCCCCGTCTGCACATCAACCGATCCCCATGATTGCCGTTACCGCTCGTCTGTGCTCCTTGAAGGCGACGCGGGAGAACGGGTCCTCATCGACGCCGGGCCGGAGTTCAGGCTACAGGGGCTGCGCGCCGGACTCACCGGGCTGGACGCGGTACTCGTTACCCATGCGCACGCCGACCACATCCATGGCCTCGACGATGTCAGGCCGCTGACTCGGGGCAATCCGCTGTCTGTATACGCTTCCAGTGCGGATGCCGATGAAATCAGGCTGAGATTCTCCTACGCATTCGCACACGGGCAGGAGGGCGGCGGCAAGCCCCGGTTCAACCTGGTTCCAGTCGACGAAGGCAGCATCACCGTTGGCTCGCTGCGCATCCAGGCAATACCCCTGATACATGGAGAGCGCCATATACTGGGGTTCAGGGCAGGCGGTTTTGCCTACCTGACCGATTGCTCCCGGGTCCCTGAATCCTCCATGCACCTGCTCCGGGGCCTGGACGTGCTGGTTGTAGGCGCACTCCGGCTACGGCCCCACCCCACACATTTCTCTGTAGACGAGGCCCTTGAACTGGCAACCATACTGCATCCATCCCGGCTGCTTTTAACCCACATCTGCCACGACCTCACCCACACAGCGCTGGAAGCCCACTGTACTGCCGCAGCCCTGCCCTTCCCCGCCGGCCCTGCCTGGGACAACCTAACGGTAGAACTCTGAGCAGAATGAAAAAAGGCTGCCCGGAAAAAACCCGGACAGCCCCGCATCCATAATCGGCTTGAAACTACATACCGGTATCGCTGGATATCCGGGTCAGGATTTCACCAGCCTTGGACTGGTATTTGGCGGGATCACCGTCAGAGGCTTTCTGCAGGAAGGTTCTGGCCTCGTCGAAGCGCCTTGAGGCATAGGCGTTGATGCCCAGGGCGTAGTTGGTTATCGGAGCATCGCTACCCAGTGCAAGAGCTTTGTTGTAGTACTCCTCGGCCAGCGCATAGTCGCCGCGCGCATAGGCTATCAGCCCCAGATAATAGTGGGGGATGTAGCTGGAGGAGTTCTTTACGAGGGCCTGCGTAAAGGACTTGAACGCAGTCTCCAGATCCTTGTCACCATACGAACGCACACCGGAAGTAACAAGCTCGGCAAAGGTCTTCTGCCCTTCAAGGTACGCCAGGAAATCCGACTCGGCTGCTTCCTGGCCATGCCACTTGATGAAGAAATCCCTGACAGCGTTCTGGTTCTGTTCAAGGCTGGAATCAGGCGCGAGGCGGCCGATGGCATCCCACACGAAACGGTTGTACCGGCGGTCCGGGCTGCTGATAAAGAACGACACGAGGGCCCAGGACTGCGGATAGAACACGTCCAGCCCGTTGCGGGCTTCCTCTGATGACAGCAGCATCAGATCGGAAACGCTGAAGAGCCTTGACTGCGACTTGAGCAGCTTTACCGTCTCGAGCCAGGACTGGTTTTCAGCGTAGGCGACCGTTCCGGCATTGCGATCCATACGGGTACGCTCGAAGAAAACGGCAAAGCCTTCACGGATCCAGAGCGGCGGTTCGGGAACGAAGGCCTTGAGGAACTGAACGAAGGCCTGGTGGGCAAGCGACGCGTCAAAATCGTCGACACCGTCCTTCTGGAAGATGACCAACTCGGAGCGTTCTACCGTTGGATAATGCAGGTAGACAAAATCGTCCTTGGTCTCGCCTATCACTTTGTTGAGGTAGGTGTCGAACGAGGCCTTGGCTGAAAACTTCCTGACGGTCAGGGGCGCTTTGAGCGAGCCTTCGTCGAAGCGGAAATATTCATTGTACACACCAAAAAGCCCATCCAGTGTGGTTGCCAGCGCGACGGCATCATCCTTGCCGGCATCGGACCAGACAGAGTAGTGCTGTGAACTTGCACTGGCAAAGGTTACTGGGTTGGCAGGAACCGCGGCGACGGTTGCGGCTTGCGGGGCGGGATTCGTTGTTCCCGACGCTTCCTGGGTTCCCGAGGCTTCCTGGGCTCCCGCACTTACAACGAGAGCAAGCATTACGAGCGCTAAGCTTGACGATTTCTTCACTATGGTACCCTCCATGGTACAGCTATCCTAAACCCCGTCTGGCCTGTTGTCAAACCAGAGCTGAAAACCTACTTGGAGAACCGGTCTATGACCAGGTTCACTTCCTCGATCAGGATTCCCGTAAAGCGTTCTATATTGTCTATGATGTACTGTTGCAGGTTGTGGATCCGGCCAGAAAGCTGGGAGCCAAACGGCACCTCGATGACGACCGTAAGCCGGTACCCCTGGGAATCCGAGCGTATGGTTATCTTCTGGATTCGTATGGAATCATCGAATTCGTCAATGCAATGGATGACCATCTGCGAAAGGGCGGCTTCTGATATTGCAACGCGGCCACGTTTGGAGAACTCCGGCCGAACTACGGATTTTTCGTAGAGCTTTGGTGTCGAAAGCCCGCCCTGCGCCACGTTGCGCTGGAGGAAAACCCGGATGCTGTCGTAGAAAATACGGGGATAGCTTCGCTTTATCTCTATGGCAGGCACGGGAATGACATGCTTGCCTTCTACCTTGCGTGCCCGGATGGCAGTATCTATTTCCTCGCGGCTGGCTATGTCCTCTATTTTTATGATTTTGGCCGGATACGGAATCTGCAGGCGTTCGGCAATCTTCTTGACCATTTTCTCTGACGTACCGATGAGGAGTATCTTCTTCCAGCGCGATCGTTGCAGTACGCGGGCTACCTCGTCCCGGTGGGCCTTCTCGTGGAACAAGGCTGTCTTGACCGCGGCCATGTACAGCTTTTCACGCTTTGCGGATTTGCCCGCGACGATTGCGTCACCGCTGATGAGGAGGCCGTCATCGATGATCATATCGATGCCGAACTTCTGGGCAACGAGTTTTGCCCTGAAGCTCTTGCCTGTCCCGCTTTCGCCGACGAGCGCAAATACGCGTACGCCGCGCAACATCCAGAACAGGTTTACGAGCGCTTTTATCATCAATACCTCTGAATCCGGCCCCTCTGGACCGGCATCTACTATATCGGCGTAAACTCCTTGTTTCCAGTACCGATAATGAAGCGAGGGTAGTCATGAATATCGATACGTTGATGACATTCATAGCTTTGAGCGGAGACCAGGCGGCAGCACTCGATGCCTTCGTACTGGTACAGAGGACCATCGTGCAGGCCGTACGGGCCAGGGATTGGCCGGCGCTGGAAAAATCACTGGAACGCGCCTCGGGTGCGGCTGATGCAGTCAGCACTGCCGAAGCATTGCGGGCCGAGGCCTGGCACAGGTTCCTTGCCGACATTCAGCTACCCGTCGATTCCACGGTCTTCAGGGCCTCGCTCTCCTTGCCCGTCGAATTCCGGACAGCTCTGAACGACGCATACCGGGGGCTCAGGCTATCCGCCATGCGCGCCCGCATTGAAAACGAAGCATTGTCCGGTTTCGTCGGAAACGCCGCATCGACGCTCCGGCTGGCGATGGAGGCCATCTTCCCTGAACGCAAGGGGCACATCTACGGCAAGTCCGGACGGCCCCATCACGTCGATTCAGGCGCAATGATCCTGGATACAGCCCTCTAAAGGAGGCTCTCGTGCAATCGACCTTTGCTGGAATAGAACTGGGAAAACGTGGGCTTATGGCTCACAACCAGGGACTGTCGACCATAGGCCACAACCTCACGAACTCGGCAACAGAAGGCTACTCCCGCCAGCGCGTTGAACTTGGTACGGTGGAACCACTCTATGCACCCCAGCTGAACCGCGAGGAAACTCCGGGCCAGATAGGCCAGGGCGTCATGACGGTCCGCATTGAACGCATGCGTGACGAGTTGCTGGACCAGCGCATTGTCGCCCAGGCCAGCGGGCTGGGATACTGGGACTCGCGGGACAAGTATATGGCCCTTCTGGAGCAGGTGCACAACGAGCCAACCGAAGTCTCCACCCGCACCCAGATGGACAGATTCTGGGATGCCTGGCAGGAACTGTCGCTGCACCCATCTGAACTGGCACCGCGAGAGGCCGTCGTCCAGCGGGGACGCACCCTCATCGATTCCATACACGAGCAGTACAGCCAGCTGTCAATGACCCGCAACATGGTGCAGGACGACATTGAGATAACCACCTCGCAGGCCAACGACCTGGCCAAGCAGATAGCGTCGCTCAATGCCGAGATCCTCAAGTCGGAGGCCATGGGCGACAACCCCAACGACCTGTATGACCGACGTGACCTCGTCGTGGAGAAGCTCGCCGCCATAGTCCCCATTACGGTTGACCGCCGCGACCCTGACGAGTTCATGGTCCACATCGACGGGCACATACTCGTACAGGGCAAGCTCTCGCGCGGCTTCGAGCTGTCTTCAGGAGCAGAATCCGGCGGGTATCCCCGCGTGCTCTGGGGCGACACCAAGAGCGAAGCCTTCTTCCGGAGCGGTACCCTCGGCGCCATGCTTGAAATGCGGGATGTCGATATAAAGGAAGAAATAGCGTCTCTGGACACCATGACATTGACCTTTACCGACCTGGTCAACGAGGTGCACCGCTCCGCATACGGACTCAACGGCAAGACCGGTGTCGACTTCTTTACCGAACTGCCAAGCGTCAACAACATCGCCGGCAACTATGACCGCGACGGAGACGGAGCGTACGACCACAGCTACGTATACCGCATGACGGGTGGCAACGCACTGAACGCCCAGGAGCAGATAGGCCTGTCCGGCACGATGCGGCTGTCCGGTCCCGAGGGCCTCGTCGATGTGGAGTATCGCCCGACCGACACCGTGGGCGACCTGGTGCGCCGCGTCAACGACTCTGGCGCAGATGTGACGGCACGTCTGACCGCGACCGGCACACTTCAGTTACGCGCCAAGACCAGTTCGGACGGCGAGAGCCCCGACTTTGTAATCCGCCACGTAGAGGACTCCGGTGAGTTCCTCGCGGGCTATTCAGGTATCCTGTCCGGATCCGGTACAGAACGTGCCTATGTGTGGGAGAAACCCGATGCCGTAGCAGATCTGCGTTCCGGCGTAGACTACGCCGTTGCTCCGCTGGCCCACCCCTCCGGCTGGATAGAAGTTTCCAGCGCCGTCACCAAGGATCTGACCAGCGTAGCGTCCGGCTTTGGCTCGAACGGCAGACCGGCAGAAGCCGGCGACGGTAGCGCGGCCATTGCGATAGCGAGGCTCAGGACGGCACCGGTAATGGTCGGCTCGCAGAAAACCTTCGACGACTACTTTGCCGACGCCGTAGCCAGCGTTGGCCTCAAGGGTGAGCGGGCGGAGCGCATGTCCGAGACCCAGTCGCGCATAGCCAAGAACCTGACCGACACGCGGCAGTCAATCTCTGGAGTCAACGTGGACGAGGAACTGTCCAACATGATCAAGTTCCAGCACGGCTACGCCGCCGCGGCCAAGTTCATAGCCCAGATGGACGAGATGCTCGACACCATCATCAACCGCATGGGCATCTAGAGTATAAGAATTTTGCACAGAGCCTAAGAGAAGATGAGCGAGAACCAGGAATGAAGATGGATAAGCAAAGAGACACAGAGAAGACGAGGAAGTACCAGGAATGAAGAGGGATAAGCACAGAGACACAGAGAAGACGAGGGGGGAATAAGGATGATTAAGAAGAAAAAGGGTTTTATAAATCCTTGTTCATTTCTTTCTTCCTCATCTTCTCTGTGTCTCTGTGCCAAATTTCCTGTTCTTTCCCTACATGATTTTCTTTCTCATCTTCTCTGTGGCTCTGTGCTCATGTATTCGTCTCAATGGCCGTCCAGGAGGTTTTCATGCGTAGGGTAAGTTCGGATTACATGAATAACGATATGCAGTACTGGCTCAGGCGCACCGAGGACGGCATGGCTTCCATGCAGAACAGGATGTCCCGCCAGCAACGCATAGAGAGCCCGCGCGACGACCCCATGGCCGCCGCCAGGGCAGTACGGTATGATTCCTTTGTCAGCCGCCTCGGCCGCTACGAGGAAAATGTCCTGTATACCAGGGACCGTGCCAACCTGGCCGAAGGCTACATGCGCCAGAGCCAGGACATCATGCAGCGCGTCAGGGAACTGGCCATCACCGGCGCCACCGGTACCTTTACCAAGGAAGACACAGCGTCGATGGCGGTGGAAGTGGACCAGCTCCTTGCCGAACTCGTCAGCCTGGGCAATGCCCGTGGTCCCGACGGAGACTTTCTGTTCGCCGGCGACAAGGCCAGGACCGAGCCGTTCCGCACCGTACAAGGCTTCTCAGAAGGCGCGGGAGCGGCGTCCACCATTGGCGTAGACTACCTGGGCGGCCTTGGCACCCCCAAGGCCGAGATTTCAGAGGCCTCGTACCTGCCCATGAACCTGCCCGGAGATTCGGTATTCTGGGCTGAACGCCAGCGCATCTCCTCCGGGGCCGATGCATCGACCTTCAGGGTGATGGACGCGGCAAGCCTGGTCATCGACGGTCAGACCATTGCGCTCAAGCCTGGTGACACCGTGCACGCGATCATTGCCAAGATCAACGATTCAGGTGCCGCGGTAAAAGCCTCGCTCGACCCTTCCAGGAACGCCCTCGTACTCGAGGCCACCGACGCCCACCGTGTACGGCTTGAAGACGGCGTGGGCGGCAGCGTGCTGGCTGACCTGGGCATACTTTCAGGTTCTGGCGTACCTTCGGACTACGCGCCGACAGCCAGGGTTTCAGGCGGCTCACTTTTCGACTCGGTCATATCACTGCGCGATGCGCTCCGCAAGGGTGATTTCATAGACGTGGGTGGCCGCGTACTCGCAAGCCTGGATGCCGGCATGGACAACATGAACCGGCGCCTGGCTGAAGCCGGATCCATGGTGGAGCGCCTGGACGCGGCAGCCCTGCGCCTGAACAAGGAAATCCCCGATGCAACGAAAATGCTGGCTGCGGAAACCGACCTGGACATGGCCAAGGCCATCACCGACTTCAAGATGATGGAATATGCGCACACTGATTTGGCGGCGTAATGAAGATACAAACCAAGATCATGGGCGAACTCGACGTCGACGAGCGCCAGGTCATAGACTTTCCCGACGGACTCATTGGCTTCAAGAAATTCACCTCGTATGCTCTCCTGGACGCGCCGCAGAAGCCTTACTTCTACCTGCAGTCCATGGAATTGGCCGAGTTGGGCTTCATCCTGCTCGACCCCTTCCTGTTCAGGCCCGACTACCTGGTAGACGCCACCGACGAGGTGATGGGCACGCTCGGGGTGACCGGGCCGGAAGATGCCCTCGTCCTGACGCTGGTCACGGTACCCCCGAACGGCGGACCCGTAACCGCAAACCTGATGGGGCCGCTGGTCATCGGGCGCAAGGCCAGGCGCGGCGCCCAGATCGTGCTGGCCGACCAGCGCTGGCACACCAAGCACGATGTTATGGCGGAACTGGCCGCGTCGAGGAAATAGCGCGATGCTCATACTATCGCGCAAGCTCAACGAAAAAATCGTCATCGGCGACGGCGTCATCGTATCGATAGTTGAAATCCGTGGCGACCAGATAAAGCTGGGCATTGAAGCGCCAAAAACCGTAAAGGTTTACAGGCAGGAAGTGTACGACGCCATCCAGTCCGAGAACCGCCTGGCCGCCAGCTCCTCCATGACCCTGCCCAACCTCGACCTGCCCAAGGCCTGATATACGGCCTGGTTTACGGGCTGGTATACGAAGACATTGGCACAGAGACACAGAGAAGATGAGTAATTAAGAATAGGAAATTTTGCACCGAGCCACAGAGATGTGATCCGAGCAGTGCGCAGGATCACAGGGGGTTTTAGGGGGGTATCCCCCCTAATAGTAGCCGCTGGGGGCCGATCCCCCAGACCCCCTTGCGGCGCTACGAGTCTCGCGCCACACTCTGTGTCTCTGTGCTTATAATTCCTTATTCTTCTTGTCTTTGTTCTAATTATTGGATTCTCGTCTGCTCTGTGGCTCTGTGCCCAAATTCCCGAACTTCCTGGAGTTAGTCTATGATGAGCCATCCTGGTACCGGGTTTGATATTGGTGACCCGTACCGCAATCCTTTGTCAGTAAAGCCTTCCCCGGCAGAGGCCCAAGCATTCTTCGATACGCTGATATTGTCGGCCTCGGGCTGGCGCGGCGTGTTCGGGCAGTCCGATGACGACATGGCCGAGGGCCTGACTCCAGCCAAGGCGTACGCGGCAGCCAGGATGGCGGCTGTTTTTGCGGATTTTCTGCTGGCGCGGCAGGCGGCCATAGGCGCGGCCGAAGGCAAAAAAACCGGCAGGCCGGCCCCGATAGTGGCTCTTGGCATAGACACGAGACCAACCGGGCCGGCTATTGCGGACATGATGGCGCGTGTATTCCTGGCTCGTGGGCTTGAGGTGCGGTATGCGTTCATCTGCGCAGCGCCGGAGATCATGGCCTGGACCCGGAGGGCGGCAGCCTTGCCGGCCGGCCATGCGGAACGGCTCGATGCGTTCTGCTACATCTCGGCCAGCCACAATCCGCCTGGGCACAACGGCGTCAAGTTTGGCCTTGCAGACGGTGGCGTGTTGCCTGGCAGCGACACAAAATTGCTCATAGCCGCGCTCAAGTCAGGCGCCTGCGAGGTGGCCGATATAGAGGCTACCGAGAGCCTGGTTGCTTCCGCGACAACCAAGGCGGTTGCCACACTGTATTCCGGTTGCGGCGCGGCCAAGCGCAGGGCAATTTCTGACTACATGTTGTTCGCACGGGAAGTCGCGGGGGCCTCGTCTGACCTGGACGCGCAGGAACGCGAACTTGATGCGCTGGCAGTAGCCATCAAGGCCAGAGGCTCAGGGGTAGTCGCCGAGATGAACGGGTCGGCACGGTCACTTTCAATTGATGAGGATTTCCTTTCTGGCCTGGGTGTCTCGGTGCTGCGGATCAATGCCGAGCCACGCCGATTCGCGCACCGGATCGTACCGGAGGGCGAGTCACTGGAACCCTGCAGACTGGCCCTGGCCAAGGCCCGGATCACCGACCCATCGTTCGCGCTGGGTTACGTGCCCGACTGCGACGGCGACCGAGGCAACATCGTCTACTGGGACGCCAGCTCGGGGGAGGCCAGGGCCATAGAAGCCCAGGATACCTTTGCGCTGGCTGTACTCGCGGAACTGTCGACCATGGCCAGAGCCGCGGTCCGGCATGGCGGCGCACGGACGAAGACGGCAGTCGCGTGCAATGACGCGACGAGCCTGCGCATAGAGGCCATCGCAAAAGCCCTGGGCGCAGAAGTTTTCCGGGCCGAGACCGGCGAGGCCAATGTCGTCGGACTGGCACGTTCATTGCGAGATCGAGGCTACGAGGTACGCGTGCTCGGTGAAGGCTCCAACGGGGGCGTCATTACGCATCCGGCCGGCGTACGGGATCCACTCAACACGGTCACGGCCATCCTCAAACTGCTGTACTTGCGGGACGAGGGCGACCTTCCCGGCCCGTTCAGGCTCTGGCTGGAGCGCTCGGGACAAGGCAGCAGCTACCGCGATGGATTCGGCCTGGCTGATGTTCTGGCCAGCTTGCCGCGCTTCGCGACGACGAGCGTCTTCGAGGACCGAGCAGCCCTCAGGGTCCGCTCGCGCGACCATGCGTCCCTCAAAAACGCCTATGAGTCGATATTCCGCAAGGCCTGGCCCGACCTCGCGCGCTCGCTTGAACGGTATTGCGGCCGCCTCTCCTGGAAAGCGCTCTCCAGCGCCGGCACTGCCGAGCGGGAATTGGCTGGCCGTTTCGGGGAATCAGGCTCCGGCGGGCTCAAGATACTCCTGACCGATGAGGCGGGAGCTGACGCCGGCTTCCTGTGGATGCGCGGTTCGGGCACCGAGCCGGTATTCCGGGTCATGGCGGATATCTGCGGAAGCGATCCGGCGGTGGAGTCGTTGCTGCTCGAACGGCATGCGGCCATGGTGAGGGAAGCGGACTCTCTTGCATAATACCGCAAGATCCGTTATCATCCGCGGGTAATTACCTAGGGAGGGGATACGATGGGCGTTCGTGGCGAGCTCTTTTCAAAGCGCATTTCGGTAGACGGCAGGACATATTTTTTCAATGTCAAGGAAAACCGCACGGGCGATCTTTTCCTCACAGTCGTTGAGAGCAAACCAACAGAGACCGGTGACTTTGACCGGCGCTCGGTCGTCATTTTTCAGGAGAATGCAGAAGCCTTCAACAAGGTGCTCCAGGAATCCCTCGATGCGATGAAGGAAGCCGCTCCCTCCGATCGCGCCAAGCCCCCCCGCACCAGGCGCGACGCCATGGCACCCCGCGACGATGGCCGCGAGCTTGAGACCAGGCTCAGCGACGACGAACGCCCCCGCCACTACATAGACACCGGTAGGCCACGCGACCGAGATGGTGGATCCGCCCGCCCCGCTTCCCGAAGCGCCACTTCCCGCGAAACTGGTACCCGCGACGCGGGTACGTCCCGCGACGCGGGTACGTCCCGCGACGACGCCCGCCGCGCATCGGTCCGCCGTGACGTTGACAAAGCAACCGGCCGCACGGCCCGCGGACCCAACGATGACCGCCGCACAAGCCCCGAACGCAAGGCGCCAGGTACCGGCCGTGTCATAAGGGTCAAGTCAAAGGCAGCTCCCAAAATGGTTCCCGCTGTCATAGAGAAGCCCAGGGCCAAGCGCATGACCGTAAAGAAAACCACACCCAAAACCGACGAGTAGCCTCACCGCGCCGTGCGTACCCGTGCCGCGCTTACTAGCGCGACGCGCTTACTAGCGCGACGCGCTTACTAGCGCGACTATTCCTTGGCGTAGCTGAAACTCAGCCGCTGTATCGGCGATGGCCCCAGCGCCCTGCACGCGGCGCGATGGGCAGCCGTTGGGTAACCCTTGTGGCGCGCGTACCCGTACTCCGGGTACAGCCAGTCGTAACGCTCCATCATCCTGTCCCTGGACACCTTGGCGATTATCGATGCGGCCATCACGGCCGGCACCTTTGCGTCGGCCTTGACCAGGGCCCTGCGTTCACAGTCGAGCTCTGGCGTCTTCGTGCCGTCGACGATGACGAGGTCCGGCCGGAGCCCAAGCCGCAGGAACGCGCGCTTCATCGCCAGCATCGTCGCGCCAAGGATATTCAGTTCGTCGATCTCCGATGGCCAGGCCCATTCGTTGGCCCAGAAGGCCTGCGTAGTTATGACATCGTAGGCCAGGTTCCTGGCCTTTTCAGACAAGGCTTTGGAGTCACCGAGCAACTCCAGCGGAAAGCCGGCAGGCAGGATCACCGCCGCGGCGGAGACCGGACCGGCCAGTGGTCCCCTGCCCGCCTCGTCGATGCCACAGACCACGCGGTACCTGGCAAGGAAGGCAAGCTCATCCGGTGAGCCGGATTCAGCCCCGCTGTCGAACAGCGTTCCCTGGAGACCGCTCCGTTGCAGGCCCTGAGCCGAGCGCTTCACGAAGACTCTGTGTAGTATTTGGCCCTCGACTCGAACTGGGCAAAACATTCAGCGAGGGCCGGAAGCAGGACCGCAGCGGTAGACGCATCGCCTGAGCTGGCGGCCTCTTCAATGGCCATGGCCGCATCGCCCAGCGCCTTGGCAGACAGGCTCCAGGAGGCGCCTTTGATGGAGTGGGCAGCCTCGCGGAGTGTCTTGGCATCGTCAGCCTGGGCCGCGGCTTCCATGTCCGCGAGTTGCGAACGGGTCTTGGCAGAGAAGCGCACGAGCAGGTCGATCACCTTGTCGCGCTTTCCCAGAAACGTCTCCACGAGCGTATCAAAGTCGAGCACGGAGTTGTCCGCCTCCCCCCGGTCAGGCTCCGGCGCCGCTGCAACGACGGGAGCCTCGGCCTCGGTGGCCTTCTCGGCCCAGAAGCCAAGCATTGCGGCGAGGTCTGATTTCTTGAACGGCTTGACGAGCACGTCGTTCATGCCCACCTCGATGCACTTGTCACGTTCTCCCTTGAGTGCGCTGGCGGTCACCGCGATTATGGGTCTGGTAAAGCCTCGCTCGCGCAAGCCCCTGGCGGCCTCGTAACCGGTCATCACGGGCATGAATATGTCCATGAGCACGATGTCAAAATCACCGGCTGAACCCAGATCGAGCGCTTCCTGGCCATCGCAGGCCACCTGCACCTCGCAACCAAGCTTGTGGAGCAGTACCGTAAAAAGCTCCTGGTTGACCAGATGGTCCTCGGCGAGCAGTACCCTCAGACCAAGCGGTTGCCCGCCTCCGGCTGTGCCGCCTGCGCCGCCGGCCGTGGTGTTTGCAACCGGAGACACAAACTCCCTGGCCGGAGACCGGATGACCGTCACTCCGGGGCCTTCGTGTGCCGCACCCGGAACGGTGCTGGAATCGAAAGCCTCGTCTACGGGCGGCAGATCCACCTCGTCGCTGAGGGCACGCTGCAGCACATCGTACAACTCGTCGGGAATTAT
>JAIFMD010000060.1 GCA_020048755.1 Spirochaetota bacterium | reverse complement strand
ACGCTGTCCTCGTTGGGCGTCACGAACGCAGCCAGTTTCGACGTATCGTCCCAGGTTATGGCCGTGCGCCGGTACAGCATGACCTGCCGGGACAGCTCGATGGAACGTTCACCGCGCGAATCGGTGAAGTGCAGGGTAACCTGGGCCTGGAGCGGCAAGTCTTCCTGCACCTCCAGCACGCTTTCGTTGAGGAACGCGAAGAGGTCAAGCCTGACGTCTGCTCCCGCGGCAACGCTGGCTACCGCTTTGCCTTCAGCCGGAAAATCCATGTACTTCTTTATATAGAAGTCGGCCCGCACGTTGCGCAGAGGCTCTGGCAGGGTGTTCCGGATGAGGATGGACCCGGCGGGTTTGCTCCGGTAGGAACGGATGAGTGCCGGAAAGAGCGCTGAAATCTCGGTGGAAAGCACCCTGGGCGAAGAAGTGGCAACTGTGGAATCCCGCTCCGCAGCCTGAAACGCGCTCCTCAGGGCGGCCATCGCGGCCCGCACATCCCCGTCGTCACCCGCGGTTGCGCGCAGCGACTCCCAGGTACGCATGGCGCGGCCATAGGCGTCACGCGCCGTTTCCGCTCCGTAGCGTTCCAGCAGGGTCAGGACATCGCGGCCTGCGGCCGTTGCCTTTATCTTCAGGAGCGCCGTTTCAAGCCGGAGCCTGCGGTCCTGCGCCCTGGCATCGGCAGGCCGTTTTTCAAGATACCTGACCAGCGCCATCCGCGCCGCTTCGGACGCGCCCATGGCTTCGTACACGTCCGCCAGGGCGAGGTCCAGCTCCGGTCTGTCGCCGCCGGCCCGCGCTGCCTTTGCGGCGGCGGCCACGGCCTTCAGGCTGGCCGGGAGGGCCTGCGGACGCTCCGAGAGTCTGAGTATCCGCCTGCCCAGGTAGTCGTTGATGTACAGGATGCCGTCGGCTCCGGCCGCGATGTCCATCATCACCGAGAACATCACCGATACGCCTTCATCCTTGCCGTCCCAGGTCCAGACGGTTTTTCCCGACGCATCGAAACGGCGAAGGCTGTTGGCCGTGACTCCGAAGAAGCTGCCGTCCGGCTGCACCTGCAATTTCTGCAGGCTGTTGCCAAGCGCCAGGTCAGTCTTGATGCGCCTGAGTTCGGTGCCCGCCTGGGACAATACCAGTATGGAGCTGCTCATCAGATCGGACACCCAGATCGTGTCGTCAGGTCCGGCGCTTGCCGCCATCGTCGAAACGTTCGCCGGCAGGGCAAAGCTGGCGTCGACGCCGTTCCTGGTTATCCGCACCGAGTTGCCCTCGACCACGAAGGTGGAGCCGTCGTCCAGCACGCCGAACGTGAAACCGGCTTGCCCTTCCGAGCGCAGGCGCCGGTAATCCGGAGACCCGTCGGGAAAGGCCCACAGGCCGGAACCGTCGGAGCTCCGCAGGTACATGGTCTCTGCGTCGGTCAGGAATATCCTGTACGCGAAGAGCATGTTTCCTTCGTCGCTCAGTTTTTTGGCTGGCAGCCCGGTGACCTGCCAGCGGCTGTCCATGGCCAGCACTGTGGAGCCGCAGGCGACGAGCAGGGTGCCGTCGTCCTTGAGGGCCAGGCCCCAGGTCCACAGGTTTGCCCCATAGGTAGGCAGGTCCACCCCGACCAGTTCGGCTGGAGAGAACGTGTCGATCAGTACCGGGGCGGGTTGTGCGGAGTTTGGCGCGGCATAATTGTCCGGTCCCGCAACGGCTGGCCAGATGCAGACGAGGGCCAGGACGACGGCGATGCTGGTGGAATGCGCGGCTGATGTTCTCATGCCGGGAGTATAACCTCCCGGCAGCTTTTTTCCAGTCGACAACGGTGTTGCTCTGGTCAGGGCTATGTGCTCCGCTTCCTGAGCTCCTGCCGCTTCTTCCTGAATTCCATGATCGGTTTGTCGCCCCTGAAGAGGTTCTCGCCCTTGCCGATGCCATCGGCTTTGGGCAGTTGCGTGTTGACGATGCGCCTGTCCTGATGGGCGATCACCAGGTTCATCAGGCTACCCAGTCGGCCGATGAGCCAGGCCAGCGGCGGGAAGGGCATGAAGATCGGGTAGAAGCGCAGGTACAGGATGGTATGTTCCTCGTCCACCGGCACGAAGGCTGCTGTAACGCGGAGCTTGTCGGAAATGCGGTTTTCCCACAGGTTGGGCATAAGGAACTCAATTTTGTACTCGCGGTCGGGATCGGGCACCGGCACCTGGTCCGGGCCGCGGGGCGTGGAGCCGTCGTCGACCTTGTTGTATACGTACTGGAAGAACAGGCTGTCGCTGACCCATTCCACGCCCGGGCCTTCCACCAGGGTGCGGTTGCCGCGGCCTATGGTGTTGTGGTGGACGAAGGGCAGGTGCGCCACGTCCAGCTGGTTCTCCGCGACGCGGGTGTAGTGGTTGTTCCATGGATCCTGCACGCTGCCCCAGCGGGTTAGCTCCTTGAGGTCCCACCATATGAATATCCAGCCCCAGCCCTCAAAGACGGGGTAGGAGCGCATCTGGAAGGCTGCTGGCACCGGCGCGTTTTTGCCGTTGGCGGGAATTTTTACGCAGCGGCCGGTGGCATCGTACTCCAGCCCGTGGAACGGGCAACGGGCGTGTCCATCTACAATATCGCCCAGGGCCAGCGAGGCACCACGGTGGGCGCAACGGTCGAAGAAGCAGTGTGCCGTGCCTGCTTCGTCCCGCCAGAAGATCATCCGCTCGCCGAGGCGCATGAAGCCGGCGGGTTTCTTGCGGGGAATTTCCTTTGATTCGAGCACGGCATACCAGAGGTTCTTTATCATGGCGCGTCCTTTGCATTCTGCTGATTGTCCGTAGACTGTAAACCCGCATCCGGCGGTATGCAACAAGCTTCTGTCCGCTGGTGCAGGGCCGACATTCCGGTGTAGACTGCCGTCCCGTCAGGGAGGCTCCATCAATGGCGGCAATAAAGGCATTCGACAACGAGAAATACATCACCGAGCAGGCTTCGTTCATCAGGGAGCGCATGCGCCGCTTTGAAGGCAGGCTCTACCTGGAGTTCGGGGGCAAACTGCTCGCCGACTTTCACGCCGCGCGCGTGTTGCCGGGCTATGACCCCAACGTCAAGATCCGCCTCCTCAAGGAACTCGAGCGCGACGCGGAGATAGTGCTGTGCATCCACGCTGGCGCAATCGAGCACCGGAAGATCCGCGCCGACTACGGCATTACCTACGATGCCGACGCGATGAAGCTGATAGACGACCTGGGTGAATGGGGACTCTCCGTATCCGCCGTCGTCATCACCCGCTGGGAAGGCCAGCCGGCGGCCAAGGCCTTCAAGACCAAGCTGGAGAACCGCGGCATCAACGTGTATGTCCACCAGCCCACCAAGGGGTATCCCACCGACGTCGACCGCATAGTCTCCGACGAGGGCTACGGCGCAAACCCCAGGATAGCCACGACCAAGCCCCTCGTTGTCGTCACCGGTCCGGGGCCTGGTTCGGGCAAGATGGCCACCTGCCTCTCGCAGGTCTACCATGACCGCCGCATCGGCGAGCACGCCATGTATGCCAAGTTCGAGACCTTTCCCATCTGGAACCTGCCGCTCAAGCATCCCGTCAACATAGCCTACGAGGCGGCAACGCTGGACCTGCGCGACTTCAACCTGATCGATCCATTCCACCTCGAGGCCACCGGCGAGGTTTCCGTCAACTACAACCGCGATGTGGAGTCGTTCCCCATACTCAAGGGCATCCTGGACCGCATCACCGGGCAGCCCGACGCATACCGCTCACCCACCGAGATGGGCGTCAACCGGGCCGGTTTCGCCATCGTCGACGACGGGGCCGCGCGCGAGGCTGCCAGGCAGGAAGTCGTGCGGCGCTATCTGCGCTGCGCCAGCGAGTATATGATGGGCATGGCTGACAAATCTTCGTTCGAGAAGGCTGATCTCCTGATGAAGGAACTGGGCCTGCGGCCCGACGACAGGCCTGTGGTTCCCGCGGCCAGGAATGCCGCAGCCGAAGCGCAGGTATCGGCTGCGGCCGATACCAAGGCGGGCGGATCAGCTTTTTGCGGAGCTGCGTTGCAGTTGCCCTCCGGCGACATCGTCACGGCCAAGAACTCCAAGATGCTCCACGCCGCCACCGCGGCCGTACTCAACGCCGCAAAGCAGCTCGCCGGCCTGCCCGACCAGATAGACGTTTTGTCGCCGCTCGTCATCGAATCGGTGGCCCGCCTCAAGCGCGAGGTGCTCGGCCGCAAGAGCGCCAGCCTGGACGTCGACGAGGCCCTCATCGCCCTTTCAATCAGCGCAACTCTGACACCTATGGTCCAGGCCTGCGTCGACAAGCTCCACCAGCTCCGCGGTTGCCAGATGCACCTCTCGCACATGCCCACTCCCGGCGACGAGGCTGGCCTCCGCAAGCTCGGCGTCAACCTGACCTCCGACCCCGTGTACGCATCAAAGAGGCTTTTTGTGGAATAGGTGTCAGTCAGCAAGATATGCAGTGATTTCGCGGAAAACAATTTCACGGTTTGGCTGCATGTCGGAATGAAGACAGTGAATGCCGTTCGGGATGTCGGTATGGATAAGGTTCGGGAAGAGGCGTGCGTAGAGCTTTTTACCGTACGGAGCGTCGATCGTCGTATCGGCCGTGCCCTGGAGGACCAGGATTTCGCGGGTGATGGGAACGCTGTCGGTTTTAAGTTCTTCATTCCAGGCTTCAAGGGCGTATACCCAGTGCACGGAAACGTACCGAAGGCGCAGATGGTCGAGCTTGCTTTTATACAGGTATTTCCGGTCCCGGCTCACCACGTTCCTGAGCGCCGGGAAGGTGTTGGAGAACTTTTCTGTTACGCTCAATCCGGTGAGCGAGGCTTCCCAGAGCCAGCTGCGCACGAGGGGGCTGAGAAAGATGATCCGGTTGTAGCCTGAGTTTCCCTGGCGAAGGAATTCATGCATGGATGCGCAACCGGTGCTGTGGCCGATAAAGTCGATGGGACCGGGCCATCGCCGCTGACAAAAATCGTACGTGTCTTTGATGAAGGAGCCGTAAACCGCAAAGGTTTCTATGTCTCCGGGTTCTCCGTCTGAGAGGCCATGGCCGGGAAGGTCTGCGCAGACAACGCGTATGTTGAGGTTCAGAAGATGGCGGACAAGAAAGGCTGCGGAGAGGGAGTGCGAGAGATACCCGTGAACAAAGACGAGCGTGCTCTCCGGTTCGGCCGGCTCGAAGATGTAGAGCGCCGTTTCCGTGTTCGGACCGGTTCGCGTCCACCAGGCGGTCGCTCCCTCGGGAAGGGTGAGCTCAAAGTAGTCCATGGCGTTTTCAAGAAAGATTGACGGTCCTTCCAACTGCGTCGCGGCGTACATCTGTTCGCGGCTCTGCATGAGATAGGGGTGGGCGGCAACCTCAGAGCGGAATGTAGCGCAGGATGAAGACAGCAGGACAGAAGCAATAGCCCTGATGATGTTTCTTTTTACTTCACGGTACATATATGGAGTTTATCAACGCACAGCGAGGCCTTCAAGAGTTTGACCACGGGTCGTCATGCAGTACGTATTATCGGATGTGCAATCTTTTCTACATCAGTGGCGCGATCAGTCTGAGCGCCTGCAGGAACAACCGAGAGACGATGTTCCTGGGGCGATACTCGCCAGGAGCTACGGGATCGCAGCGTTCCAGTGTATGCTCGAAGTCATCGCGCACCGAGGACACGGCCCGGCCACCGTACAGTAACACACCACACTCGTAGTGCAGAAAGAGGCTGCGGTAGTCCAGGTTGGTCGTGCCTATGACTGCGACGATATCGTCGGACACGAAGGTTTTGGCATGCATGAAGCCATCCACGTACTCGTACAACTTGACGCCAGCCGCCACGAGTTCGTCGTAGTACGAGCGGGTAGCCATGTGCGCATACCATTTGTCCCAGTGCCGCGGCGCGATAATCCGTACATCAACGCCGCTCTTGGCCGCAAGGCAGATCGCGGTCATCATGGTATGGTCCACGATGAGATATGGAGTTGTTATATAAATATATGATCGGGCGGCATTGACGATGTTCATGTATACGGACTCGCCGACGCTCTCGTCGTCCAGGGGGCTGTCAGCGTATGGCTGTACGAACACATCGCTCCCGGTCAGGGGAAGACGGTTGTTCAGGAAGGCCTCGTAGCCGGTGCAGCCTTTCGTCTGGAGGTTCCACATGTTGATGAACATGATGGTAAGGCTCTCGACTGCGGCTCCTTTCACGACGACGGCAGCGTCCTTCCAGTGTCCGAATTTCTCGATCTTGTTGATGTACTCGTCGGCCATGTTGACACCGCCGGTAAACGCGACGGAGCCGTCGATGATGACGAGCTTGCGGTGGTCGCGGTTGTTGAGGATGGTCGACGGCACCGCGCTCGCCGGGTTGAACACAGCGCACTCGATGCCCAGGCTTTCGAGTTTCGCAGGGTAATCCGGGGGCAGCGTGATGATGCATCCGATGCCGTCGTACAGTACCCGCACGTCCAGGCCTTTCGCGGCTTTCTCCACCAGGATGCCGAGTATGGTATTCCACATGAGGCCTTCTTCGATTATGAAATATTCAAGGAATATGAAGCGCTCTGCCTTGGCCAGCTCGGTCTGAAGGCTTTCAAATTGTGCCTCACCGGACTTGAGGTGCTCGGCATCAGAAGAACCATACACCGGAAATCCGGCTGTCTCCGAGAGGTACCGTGCCTGTCTTTCAAAATCAGACCGCAATGCAGAGACAGAAGCCATCACAGCCGCATCCTGTTTGAGGTGCGGCCTCGCAGCTGCCTCCAGCGACGTCATCCTGCGCCTCAGTCTGTGTGACCACGGCTGGAGTCCGAAGAGCAGGTAGAAGAGACCGCCAAAGACGGGCATGAGGAGTATGAGGATCGACCAGGTAAGCTTGTACGAAGGGTCGGATCTGGTCTTGACTATGTACAGGACGACGAAGAGGCTGATGAGTGAAAGTGCGGCATCGATATAAATGGAGACTTTGCTGGTGGTCCAGATTGTAAAGGCTACAAGAGCGAGTTGCGCCATGATGAGGAAGACGAGCACGAAGGCCCGTACGGCGGTCGGTTTGATTCGAATTTTCACTGATGATACCTGATGTCATTGTACCGGTTTGTGGGGCTGGGGGCAATCAACTTCAGTGTGTCTACCGTATCAACAGCGGTGCCACCACCAGCATGAGCAGCGACATCCTGACGTTGTAGCGCAGCGCCACCGTTGCCGGTTTCTCGCCTATCGCCTCGCCGACGACGGCGGAGAACGGCACGAAGGGCGAGACGTTCATTGCAACGTACCAGCAGGTCAGGAGGAGGAGCGCGAAGCCGGGGTTGGACAGGCCGAGCGCTACGGGATCCATGGCGGCGGCTATGGCCGCGACGGTTATCATCATGTGCACGCCGGCCAGGGAGAGGAGCGCTGTTGCCAGTATGATGGCCTGCAGCGTGAAGTACCGTGGCAATCCGGACATCGACGCGAGGAGCCCGCCCAGCAGCGGTTTTATAGGCGTAAAGGCGAACATCGCCCCCAGGAAGCCGGCCGACACCAGGAAGGGCAGGAAGGCTCTGAAGCCCGCCAGTGCCAGGGCGTATTCGTGTCCGCTTTGTATGATACGGCCCCAGGGTATGCCCAGCAGCTTCGTCCACAGGAACGACCAGGCCAGGATGACGAGGGCCGTCATCACGGCAGGATTGTCCGGCTTGGCGAGGCGGAGGGCCACCGCCGATGCGGCTATCATGGCGACGATGTGCGTTGCGAGTTCCAGTATCTTGCGGCCCGGCCTCGCCTGCGCTGTTCCAGCGAGCGCACTGGAGTCCAGGGTGCCAGCCCCGGTGGTTTCCTGCCCTGCGGCTTCCCTGGCGGAAGCCTCGTCACGGGCAAGCTTGCTGTCGGTCAGCAAGAGCAGGCACCCCGCGGCCATGATGGCTGCCGTCATTGCAAGCCCCCGCGTAAAGTAGCCCGCGTAGGTGGTTCCCGCCGCCAGTATCAGTGCGTTGATGAGCCCGTCAAAAGGAGACAGCACCATGTACGACGAGTACCCCGCGGAATACACCAGCGAAAGGTAACGCCTTGGCAGGCGGGACTTGTCCAGCAGTTTCTGCATGGTGGGGATGGAACCGATATTGAGCGCAATGGCCATGAGGAGCTCGATGCCCGCGAGAGCCAGGAAGCCGGTCAGCCTGCGAACCAGGCGGCTGGAGTTGCCGTGACGGCCGGAACTGATGGGAATGGCCAGCGCCGGCACGACGGCGATGAAGGCAATGATGCCGGCACTTTTATTGAAAGCCGCCGCCGCCTCAGCGAACGGTACCCGGTACGCCAGTGCTATGAGTGCCGCGGCTGCCATGCATATCGTCGATACGGCGAGCACGTAGCCCCTGACCGGGATCAGCGCCAGAACGATGAATACGGCGTTCAGCGCGGCTACCGGCAGACGGATGCTGTCGACTGTTACAAGTCCTGCCTCGACTGCCAGGGCGGCTGCGAAAAGCAGCGGAAAGCATGAGACGTACAGGTGGAGGAGGGCGGGGCGTTTCATGTGGTGTATAAAATAGGCGGAAAGCGGACGACTGTCCACCTTCCGCCCCGGGTCAGGTCGCAGTCTGGTCTTTATGTTGTCGCCAGCGTCACGGGCTTGTCGTTGGTGCCTTTGGGCGCGGTGTGTACCGGCTTGAGGATAAGGCCCAGCACGATGGCCACACCGAGGAGGACCGCCGAGATGATGTAGGCCAGGGAATATGACTTGGTCACGTCGATCGCCCAGCCGGCTATGAGCGGGCCGAGCACGCCCGAGACGCCCCAGGCTGTGTAGAGCACGCCGTAGTTGGCACCGTAGCTCTTCATGCCAAAGTTGTCCGAGGTGATGGACGGAAAGGTGGACATCAGCGAGCCGTACGAGAAGCCGGCTACGACGGTACCCAGGATGATCAGCGGCTCGGTCGTGTAGAACGAGAACGCCAGCATGTTCAGGAGCTGGGTGCTGAAGACTATCAGCATCGTATTGCGCCTGCCTATGCGGTCTGACAGCATACCGCCACCGACGCGGCCGGAGGCGTTGCTGATGGCCAGCAGCGAAACGATGTAGGCCGAGTTGAGGATGTTGGCCTGGCTCGTGGCTATTGAGGCCAGGTGGCCTATCATCATGACGCCAGCGGAGGATGACAGCACGAACATGAACCAGAGGATGTAGAAAGCCGGCGTCCTGACCATCTGCCGCCAGGTATAGTTGTAGCCGTCAAGCTTCTTGCGCCTCTTCTTGCCCGCCGCGACTACCAGTACCTCGGGAACATAGCCGGGCTTGGGGTTGTTTACGATGAAGGAGAGGGGCTGGGCTATGGCGAGTATGCCGATGCCCAGGATGAGGAATGACCGTGATATGCCGAAATTCTTGATGAGGGCGCTCGTCAGGGGTGCGAGGTACACGGCGGCGACGCCGAAGCCGGCGACGGTGATGCCCGAGACCATGCCTTTTTTCGAGGGGTGGAACCACTTCATCGCCATCGGCGTGACGCAACCGTAGGTGAAGCCTATGCCGGTGGCTACGATGACGCCGACCGTGATGATCATGGCCAGGGGCGTCTGGAAGAAGCTCGACGCGATGAGGCCCGTGCCGACGAGGAACACGCCGATCTGTATGACCCGCCTGGGCCCGATCCTGTCCTGGACGACGCCGGCGATCAGCAGGGCCACAGCCCAGATGACGATCGCGACGGTATACGCCGCGTTGGCCTCGCTGTGGGTCCAGCCCCAGTTGGCCACCATGGCCTTCTTGAATACGCTCCACGCGTACAGGAATCCGATGGTAAGGTTGATGCCGGTTCCGGCGACCAGGATGCCGACTGCCTTGCTCGGTTTGTTCATTGAAGCTCCCTGCGGGTGATCAAAAGATGATGTGTCCTGCGCGCTCGTAGCGCCTGGACACGCAATCCTTACTTGTGGACTTATAATTAGTCAAGTGACAATTAAATCACTATTTATGCAGTCGATATGCAGCCCGTATGCAGGTGCCGGTGTTTGCGCGATCGTGACGATGACGATACAATGCAGCAGCATGCGCGGTGCTGTGGAATCCTGATACGGGCCGCGGACGGTGTGCTCCGGAGGAATGCTTGAAACTCACCATACTTGTCGACAACAACACCATCATAGACCGCTACTATCTAGGCGAGCCTGGCTTCTCGTGCCTGCTTGAATCCAATGGAACGCGCATCCTGTTCGACACCGGCTACTCCGGCATTTTTCTGGACAATGCCGCGGCCCTCGGGCTCGATCTTGCCACGGTGGACGCGGTCGTCATCTCGCATGGCCATGACGACCACACAGGAGGGCTCCGGCACTTGCTTGCCCGTGATACAACGGCGGCAAGCGGCCGGCAGCATGCCGGGTTGCCCCTGCTCGTGGCACACCCGCGTGCCTTTGACCCCAAGCGGTACGGCAGCCTGTCCATCGGTTCTCCCGTGGCTCTGGATGAGCTTGCCGGCCATTTCGAACCGCGCCTTTCGGGCGAGCCGCTGGACCTGGGCGGCGGCTTTGTATTCCTGGGAGAAATCCCGAGGCAGGGCAGTATCGAAGGCGCCACGCCCATCGGCGAGACCGATCGCCCCGGTGGCACCATCCCCGACCTGCTGCCCGATGACACCGCGATAGCCTGGAAGGGGAGCGAGGGGGTCGTCGTCATCACGGGCTGCTCGCATGCCGGCATCGTCAACATCGTCGAACACGCGGTCCGGGTCTGCGGCGATGACCGTGTCGTCGACATTGTAGGAGGTTTTCACCTGCTCGGCGCTACCGACGAGCGGCTCGGGTTTACGGCCAGCCGGCTTGGTGCCTTGAACCCGCGGTCCCTCCATCCCTGTCACTGTACTGACTTCGCAGCCAGGATGAGCCTGGCTGCCAGCCTGCCGGTGTCAGAGGTCGGCGTCGGACTGGAACTGGAATACCGCTGAGGCCGGAGCGGACAAAAAGGCCCGCCTGAAGACCAATGGTCTCCAGGCGGGCTTAACGATTGGACGAGGTATGATTACATGGTCTGGAACCGCTCGGCCAGGCTGCGGTAATGGTCCCGCAGGGTATCCATGGCAAACTCGAGTTCCTTGCTTTTCGTAAGGAAAAGCATGTCTGTATACAGGTGGAAGCCGGCCTTCGCCCTCACCGCTACCGCTTCGACCGCACCCGGTCCTGCCGGAATCCGGGCCAGGGCTTCAAGGTAGGCATAGTCACGGCGCCTCATGACGCGGGACAGTTCCTGCCGCAGGTGTATCCGTGTGTTGCGGCCTGAGAGCAGAGCCTCCACGATGCCCAGATTCGTTTTCTCAATTGCGAGCAGACCGGCGAGTTCCGGCAACCGCGGTGCTTTTTCAAGCTGTGCAACCTGGTCCTTCTGGAATGCCAGCGCGATGCCCAGCATCTCGTCGATGCGGGTTATCTCGTCCCTGGCGCGTTTGCCCAGATAATAGTCTACGCCGAGCGCGGCCTGGTGGCCAGTCTCCACACCGGTGATGAGGTTGGGGCCTTTGATGATGTCTCCGACAACAAACAGCCAGGGCTGCGATGACTGGAAGTACTCATCTACCTTGATGCGCCTGCCGGCCATCTCAAGTGATGCGGTGAAGGGGGCAAAGACATCGAACTCGGGTCCCTGGCCTATGGCTTCTATGATCTGGGCACCTTTGTATACCTCTATGTCATTCTTGTCGAACTCGGGGGCAAACATCTTCTGGTCATTGAACACCCGCACACAGCGGCTGGTCTTGAGCCCGGTGATGACACCGTCTTCTATGATGATTTCCTCAGGACCCCGCCCGGGTTTGAAGACGATACCTTCCTCGGTGCCTTCCTCGATCTCCTCATCGTCTGCAGGCATGATGTCGCGGGTTTCAAGGCAGGTGACGGTGAGCCTGACCTCGCC
Source organism: Spirochaetota bacterium (assembly GCA_020048755.1). Taxonomy (GTDB): domain Bacteria; phylum Spirochaetota; class Spirochaetia; order Treponematales; family UBA12059; genus SZUA-370. Next base: position 32,020 of record JAIFMD010000060.1, on the reverse strand, counting down.
GTACTGCTTCTTCTGCAAGCGTGCGAGGCTGCGGGCTATGTCCATGGCGACGTTGCCGCCGCCGATGACTACGATTTCCTTCTCAACCGGAAATTTGTCGCCCTTGGTGATGCGCGCAAGGAGGTCCACGGCCTGGAACACCATGGTGTGATCTGTTCCGGGAACCCTGGTGCTGCGCCCTCCGTGAAAGCCGGTGGCCATGATGACGACATCGAAATCCTTCTGGACCGCATCGAGGGGCAGGTCCTTGCCTACCGTGATGCCGGTCTTCAGTTCAACGCCGAGCGACAGGATGAAGTCTATGTCCTTGTCAATCGCCTCATAGGGCAGGCGGTACTCGGGCATGCCGTACCGCATCATGCCTCCCGCCTTGGGGTGCTTCTCGAATACGGTGACCCTGTATCCCATCAGCACCAGGTAGTAGGCGGCGGCAAGGCCTGCCGGTCCGGCACCGACGACGGCGACGCTCTGCGAACCCTGCTTGACCACGTTCTGGGTAAGGAGGGTGTCCAGCTGGCTGGCAGGTATCTGGTCCATAGCGTAGCGTTTGAGCCAGCGGATGCTGATTGGTTCTCCGCGGACGCCTATGCTGCACGCGGTCTCGCACGCGTGGGTGCAGATGCGGCCGCAGACATCGGGCAGCGGGTTTGTCTTGTACATCTGCCTGCCTGATTCGGTAAGGTCATCGTTCCAGATGGCGTCGATGTACTCGGGAATGTTCATGTGCGCTGGGCAGGCAGCCGTGCAGAGTCCGCATGATACGCAACGACTGGCTTCTTTCCTCGCCTGCTCCTTGCTGAAGCCCTTGATTATCTCGATGAAGGAATCCCCGCGCTCCTCAGCCGAAAGGGCCTCCATGGGAACCCGCTTCAGGTCCAGGAAGTTGATCGTGTCATCGGCATGCCAGCCCGTGGGGAATTCCTTTTCGTGGATGCCCTTCTCGTCCGGAAGGATGAAGAAGGTATTGGTGTCCGGGCTGATGTGCGTGTATTCCCGTGTCATGGACAGTGAGTTGGTCGTACATACGTCGACGCAGAGCGCGCACCAGCAACAACGGCCGTAGTCTATGGCCGGCCGGTACGGGGTCTTGCCGACTCCGGCCTCCTTGCCTTTGACTGGCACCATGCGGATGGCATCGTTGTCGCAGATCTCGGCGCAGGTGCCGCAACCTATGCATTTTTCCATATCGTTCACATGAAAACCACGGTACCGCTCTGCCGCCGGCCGGTAATGCCTGGGGACGTCGATGGTATCCGGCTTTTCCGCGATGTGCTTGAGCGCGGTAAAGGGTCTTAAAATGCTTCCTATCTTGTCGATGGCCATCGGTATCTCCTATCGATCCACTTCGGGCGGACAGGCGTCCATGCTGAACATGATCTGCGATGCGTCCTCGATGCGGGCGCCCGTGAGCATGTGTTCCAGGATGTGCACGCCGTGGGTAACGCTGGCGCCGCGGACATGGACGCGGTAGGGGCGTATACCACCATCGCTGACCATGTAGTAGGCGTATTCGCCCTTGCTGCTCTCGGTGCGCACGTAGGCGTCGCCGGCCGGGACCCGCCACTTGAGCGGGTTGGGCTGCTTGTTCCAGACAGGTCCTTCAGGCATCTTGTCCAGTACTTGCCGGACTATGCTGATGGACTGTTCTATCTCGCGGCGGCGGACCATCAGGCGGCTGTACGCATCGCTCGCTTCTCCCGTCGGAACTTCGAACTCGAGCTCGCCGTAGACTTCGTACGGATCGTCCTTGCGGACGTCGTGGGCGAAGCCTGCGCCCCGGAGGTCAGGGCCCGTAGCGCCCCACTCGAGCGCCTTGTCCTTCGGGAGCACGCCGATGCCCTGGGCGCGATTGAGGAGTATCTTGTTGTTGAAGAAGATGTCGTCGTATTCAGGCAGCCTTTCCTCGATGTATGACATAACGTCGAGCACGCGTTGCTTGAAGCCGCTGGGCAGGTCGCGCCTCACGCCGCCTGGCATGTTGTAGATGTGGTACACGCGGCCCCCGGTCAGTTCCTCGAACAGCTCAAGGACACGGTCGCGGTCGGAGATGCTCCAGTTGGGCAGGGTGTACAGGCCTATGGTTCCGGCATGGCCGCCGAAGGTGAAGAGGTGGCTGCCTATCCTCGAGAGTTCCAGCACCAGGACGCGGATGAACTGCGCGCGGCGCGGCACTTCGATATTGGCGATCGTCTCTATCGCGCGGGCGTAGTTCTCTTCATTCGGGTCCGGGTCCGGCACGCAGATGCGCGCGACTATCGCGATGTTCTGTATGAACAGTCGCTCTTCCATGAGTTTCTCGAAGCCACGATGCAGGAAGCCGGCCTCGGTCTTTGCCCTGACGATGGTATCGCCTTCCACAACCAGCTTGAGGGCAAAGTTGCCCTCGATGCCGGGGTGGTTGGGGCCGATGAACATGTTGTATTCACGGTTCTCGGGGGCATTGGCTCCGGGCATGATGTCCCGGCCGTCGTTGGCGGTGATGATGCTACTCATCTGATCCCTCCCCTTGTCTCTTCTGGCCGTGGTAGCCACCATCGATCAGCTCGTCCCAGGTCGGCTCGTAATCCTTGAAGGTAAAGTGCTCGTGGGCAAAGTCACGGCTGGAGAAGTCCTTGCGCATCGGGGGCGGCCCCTTCCAGTCAGAGAGTATGTAGCGCTCCAGATCGGTGTTGCCCTGGAACACCACGCCGTAGAACTCGTGTATGTCGCGCTCGAAGAACGAGGCAGGCAACCACAAGTCGGTTATGGTCGCCATGGATCCGGGTTCCCTGGGTATGCGCACCCTGGCGGATACCAGGTGGCTGTCGCGGTAACTCCAGAAATGGTAGACGAGTTCAAACTCGCCCTCGGCTATCCAGTCAACGCAGCTGATGGCAGACAGGTGCTCGAAGCCAACCCGAGAGCGCAGGGCGGCAGCAAAGGAGTGCAGCGCGTCTGCCTGGACCGTGCCTTCTATCCTTCGCGGGCTCTTGGTGCGGAATGTCGCGATGCCCGTCTCCGCAGTGATGGCTGAAACAAGGGCCTCGGTCATCCGGGGCGCTCCAGTGGCGGCTGGCGGCCGGCTTGTGGTTGGGGCCTGGGTCTGTGCGTTCATCGTTTAGCCTCCAGTATCCCGAAGTACCTTCCGTCAGCCGGCACGTCATGGTGGGTCTCGATATCGCCGAACACGTGGTCCTGGTTCTTCTTGTAGAACTCGTAGTTCTCGTAATAATCCTTCCAGCTGTTGGCCTCTCCCTTGCCGATCTTGTCTATCAGGGAATTGAAGCCCGATATGATGGCCTCCGGTCTGGGCATGCAGCCTGCAAGGTACATCTCGACGGGCAGGTAGCGGTCCAGAGCCTTGATCGTGGTGTAGCTGTTCCAGTACATGCCGCCGTTGATCGTGCAGCTGCCGAAACCAACGACATACTTGGGCGCTACCATCTGCTCGTAGATGAGGATGACGCGCTTGAGTGTTTTTACGCTCAGGTAGCCGGTTATGAGGAGTATGTCGGCCTGCCTCGGCGTGACCATCGGCATGATGCCGAACCGTTCCATGTCGAAACGCGACGTCATCGTCGGCGGCAATTCCACCGCGCCGCAGCCGGTGCAGTAGTGAAGCATCCAGAGGCTTCTTTTTCTAAGATTCGCGAGCACCTTGTCCCAGGCAGTCCGCTGGGTCAGCTCTTTCTCGGCCATATGGACAGCCTCCCTTATATTCCGTTGATCATGATGAGGATGACACCCAGGGCCGCCATTGGCAGGGGGAGTTTCCAGAAGAAGCGCAGGGCCGAATCAGTCCTGAAACGGCCGTAGACGGCGTTGACGCTCATGACGAGCGTGAACAGCGCGAACAGCTTGGCCACGTACTCAAACCAGTTGGTGGCGCCACCAAGGAACAGGTTCATGTAGATGGTCAGCTCGACGACCAGATTGATAAGGTGCTGGATGAACATCATTCCGAGGTACTTGCCGCCCATTTCAGTCATCGGGCCGGTAGCAATCTCGTGCGGGGCAATGACGACCTCGAAGGGCTTCTCGTTCATCATGCCTTGCAGGCAGAACAGCGCGGCCACGCCCAGGAGCGGGTTGGTAACCAGACCCCAGGTAGCGACGCCGCCGGACTGCTGGATCATCATCAGTTCGTACATGCTCGTCGTGCCGTTCTTCATCGCAAAGCCTATGAAGGTCAGGACGAAGGTCACCTCGTAGCCTGCGAGCATCTGGAGCGCGCGCGCAATGCCGATGCTGCCGTTGGGGTTGGCTGTCTGGCCCACGCCGAGGGCCATGCCCAGCGGCGGTACGAGGAGGATGTACATGATGACGATGTAGTCACCAAACTGGCTGAAGTAGTGAAAGCCGGGAACGGGGACGAAATACATAGTCAGCAGGGTACCGCCGACGAGCATCATCATGGCCACGTCGTGCATGTAGCCGTGGCTCACGTTTGTCTTCTTGGACATCAGCTTTACCACGTCGAAGAATGGCTGTATCCAGCTCGGCCCGACACGGCGCTGGATGCGCGCTGTCAGTTTGCGGCCGTAGCCGCCGAGCAGTACCCCCAGGGAGAAGCTTACGAACGGGTAGGCTATGATCCAGACTATGAGGCCTATACCGGAATTCATGGGATCTCCTTGAGGATCGCCAGCGCGATGATGACCGCGGCTACGTAGTAGGCCGCGTAGGTGTTGATCTGGCCGGTGAAGAACCTGCGGACGTAGTCGGCTACCATCCTGACGAAGCGTCCGAGGTTGCGTATGGCTGTCTGCACTGGTGCGTCATGGTACAGCTTCTCGAAGATGTGGTCGAAAGCGCTGTAGAAGTTGTAGTTGAAGTTGTACGGCACATCCTTGTTGAGGAAATGCCCCGCCGCGTAGTTGTCGTATTGAGACACGATCCGCCGCTTGCCACCTATGAAGAAGATGATTGCACCGACGGCGAAGGTGGCCATGAACACGGCGGTTACGACCATCATGTTGAGGTCGCCGGCTTCCCTGGCCACTCCGCCGAGGGTCCATGCTATCGGTACGATGCCCATACCAACCTGGATTTTTGCGATCCACTGCAGGATGAGCCCCGGGAAGACGCCCGTAGTGAACACCACACCCATCAGTATCCAGATGGGCAACTGCATGAGCAGGCCCACTTCCTTCACGTCGTTGTAGCGCTCCGGCAGCTGCCCGAGGAACGTGTTGTGGATCAGCTTGTACACAGACATGATAGTGCCGACCGTTGCGATGAAGGCCGCCAGCGCTATGAACGGGTACCCGCCCAGGATCAGTGACCGGTAGATGAACCACTTGGATACGAAGCCGTTCATCGGCGGGATGCCGGCCAGGCCTATGATGCCGAACAGCATGCCCAGGAAGGCGACTGGCTGCTTGACAATCAGGCCGCCAAGCTTGTTCAGGTTGGTCGTCCCGGTACGGTACTCCACTGCAGCGATGCTGAAGATGATCAGCGCCACATAGGTCATGTAGTTGAAGATGTGCATGAGTCCGCCGGCGGTACCAAGGGTCGACGCTGTCGCCAGTCCGAGGAGCATGTAGCCGCCCTGGCCTATCGAGTGCCAGGTCAGGAGCCGCTTGGCATCGTGCTGGAACAGAGCGGTGTATGTCGGGAGCACCGCTGTCAGAGCCGCAAGCACGAGCAGTATCGTGCGCAGGTTCAGGTGGGCCGATATGCCGATACGGTCTATTGCCTTGAGGCCGAACACCGAGAACACGAACAGTATGAGGCCAAAGAGTCCCATGCGTGTCGAGATGCTCGACAGGTATGCCGTCATCGATGTTTCAGACGATGCGTACGCAGACGGTAGCCAGCCATGAGCTGGATACACGGCCGCTTCGATCAGGAACGGGACCAGGACGAGCAGCACCGAGGCAAGGAGGATGCCGAATTCAGCCTTAGCCATATATGCAGTGATCACGGCAAACTCGAAGCTGCCCGCGCTCTGGTGTATGAAGAGCACACCGCCGAGCAGAACCATGCCGGCTACGATGGCATAGACGAGGTAGCCCAGCGCTGCTTCACGCCCCTCTTCCTTGCCTTGCTGCATGACGAAGTACGTAGCCCAGCTCATGATTTCCCACATGATGAAGAATGTCAGGAGGTCACGGGACATCACGAGGCCCAGCATGCCGAAGACCTTGAGGAAGAGCCATCCGTAATACATCGGGTAGGTGCCTGTATCGCGGAGTGCTCCGAGGGTAAAGAAACTTGTCAGCACGGTGATCCCGGCTATCATCATGACGAACCACCAGGAGAGGTCGGTCAGGCCGATGCTGAGTGACGAACCAAAAACCATCGGGCCAGTGTACGTGTCGCCGATTTCTGGAAATGCGAGCGTGGCGACTGCTGCCATGGCGACGAAGGCAAGCAATGCCCATGTTTTCAGTATGGCCGGGGAGCGCCTGGCTGTACCCTGGAGCACGATAGTGACGACGAATCCTACCAGCGGAAGCGCCAATAATGCTTGTGTATACATCATACCTTCCTATCAGTGCAGGGTCGCAAGCCCGTCGGCGATCGGGCCGATCATTGACGACAAGGACGGCAGGAGCAACGCTCCGAACACGACCAGAGCGGTAAACAGCGCCACCGAAACGAGGGCCGGCAGGTCCATCTCGACTCGGGAACGTTCAGCCGGCTGCGCGAACAGCACCCGGATGACCCGGAACAGGTAGACCGCCTCGAGCACGGTGCCGGACAGGATGCTGGCTATGCCGAACCAGGCCAGGCCCCCTCCGGTTGCGGCGGCAGCCGCGAGTATCTGGAACTTGGTAAAGAAACCGAACAACGGTGGTGCGCCAACGAGCGACAGGGCCGCCAGTCCGAACAGGGCCGCCGAGACCGGCATGCGATAACCCAGGCCCGTGTAGTCATCTATCAGCCTGCTGCCCGTGCGCAGTATGAAGTAGCCTGCGATCAGGAACAGCGCCGATTTTGCGCCGGCGTGCATCAGCAGGTGCGACAGCCCCGCCTGGGCACCCGCCGTGCTGCCCAGAGAGAGCGCGAACAGCATGATGCCTATCTGGCTGATGCTGGAATACGCCAGCATGCGCTTGAGGTCTTTCTGGCCAAAGGCCGAGAACTCGCCGACCAGGACGCCTGCAATCGCTATGATTTGCAGCAGCGGCAGCACGTCTACAGCCGCGAATACCGTGTTGAGCACCCGGAACGTTACGACGAGGGCCAGTTCTATGACGAAACCGGACAGTATCGCACTGATCGAACTGGGGGCAGACGAGTGGGCATCGGGCAGCCATGAATTGACCGGGAAGATGGCCGCTTCAACACCCACTCCGAAGAGGAAGGTTACAGCGGCCATGATCACGTAGCCTCTGGGAGCTGAATCGAAGGCTACGGCTATGTCGGCCATCGCGAGGCTTCCTGCGGCCTTGTAGGCCAGGGCTATCGATACGAGCAGGAAGGTCGAACCGATGGAACCGAGCACCATGTACTTGAACGACGCCTCGAGGGCCGCGCCGCTCTGCTCCCAGGATACGAGTATGTAGGAGGAGATGCAGAGTATCTCGAAGAACACGAACAGGTTGAAGATGTCCCGCGTCAGCACCAGGCCAAAGGCTGAGGTCAGGAGTATCATCACCACTGCGTAATATCGCACTTCGTGATGTCCCCTGTGTATGTAGGACGACGAATACAGCACGATGAGGACGGAGCTTACGGCCACGAGGATGGCCATGCCCGCTCCCAGCGCGTCGAGGCTCAGCGGTATGCCCAGCGGTGCCTTGATCGAGGCCACCACGATGGGCTGTGCCCGTACCAGCGTTGCCGGCAGCCATGAGACACCCAGTATTGCCAGGCCCGCGGGTGTCAGCAGCGAGAGTGCGAGCGCTGCACCGCGCCTGTTGATGAAGATCATGAGGAAGGCTGCCGCGAGGGGGGCGATGATGAAAAGCATCGGGCTTACCATTTGAGCCCCCGGATGCGCGATGCGTCGATGGTGCCGTACTTGGCATAGAGGCGCATGACAAGGGTGAGCATCAGCGCCGTTACACCGAAGCCGATGACGATGGCCGTCAGTACGAGGGCCGCCGGTACGGGATCCACCCAGTTTGTCGTCGGCTGGCCCGGCGCGAATATGGGTACCCGGCCACCTTCAATGTAGCCGAGCGTTACGAGGAGTATGTTGATGCCGACATCCGCCACGTTGAGGCCGATGACGATGCGTATCAGGTTGCGCTGGCTCAGCACCGCGTACAGGCCGATGATGATGAGCGCGAACGAGGTACCGTACAGAATCTGGGCCGTGCTGATCATGGGCGCCCCTCTTCCTTTGCAGTGTCATGGTGCGGAGCCTGCGTAAGGACCGCGACCACGGTGGTCAGTTCGCTTGCTACCTTGATGCCCACCATCGCGTAGATGAAGGGTATGAAGCCCGCGCTGAACAGGGTCATGAATTCGCCTTTGGGCAAGGTGTTTGCAAGGAAGGATTGATCCGCACCCAGAAAGCCAAGCGCGCCGAGGCCTATGAAGCCCAGCCCCGCGGCTCCTTCAAGCAGTGACAGCAGGCGGTGCGGTATTTTCACCGATTCACCGGTCAGGATGACGATGAACACCGCCGTGGCTATGAGCACACCGCCCGGAAAACCGCCTCCGGGTGACAGGTGTCCATGGGCTATGATGTACACGCCTATGAGCACGATGAAGGGCATGAGGAACCGTCCCCCATACTGCAGCACGAAACCGCCGTCGTCGGCCGCGAACATTGTCTTGAATACATTGTCCTTGAAGCCCGATGCGAGGATGGCGACTCCGAGGGCACTTACGAACAGCACCGTCACCTCGCCCAGGGTGTCGAGGCCGCGGTACTGTACTACGATGGCGGTAACCACATTGGCCGAGCCGCTTACACGCTCCGTCGTCGCGATGATGTCCTTGCCTATTGATTCGAGGGAGACCGGCGTTTCCGGCGCAAACATGCCGGGAACCAGCGCAACCAGGTACAGCACGAACCCGCCCATCAGGAGCAGTCCGGTGAGTTTACGCATGAGGCACCTCCTGCACTGATCTGGCCGCATTTCCGCTTTCGTCGGCCATGTTCTTGGGCGAGCGGCTGTCGGCGGACGGTGCATCCTTGGTGCGGTACAGGGCCAGCACAAAGACCACCGTGGTCAGCGCCGAGCCTATGGCTGCCTCGGTTATGGCCACATCGGGAGCTGCGACCAGCACAAACAGCAGCGCAGCGAAGAGGCTCAGGGTGGACAGTATGATTACCGCCGAGGCAAGCGAGCGGCTGAATACCGCGGCCAGGGCCATGGTGATCAGGAGTACGCTGATGAAAAGTACGATCCAGGTCGTCATGCGTTGCTCTCCTTGTCTTTAAGGTCGTCCCGCACACTTACGGGCGCCAGCGGTACGCCTGCCTTGTAGGCACTCCGTCCTATGGTGCTCGAGGATATGGGGTTGGCCAGGGCTATGAACGCTATGACGAGCACCGCTTTAGTCGCGATGCCAGGAGCCAGGAAGGCGCTGCCCAACAGCACACTCATCGCACCGAGCGTCGAAGCTTTTGTGCCCGCCTGCAGCCGGTTGTACACATCTGGCATCCGCAGGAGCCCGAGCCCGCCGAGTACCAGGAAGGCGCTGCCCAGAAGGATGAAAAAATTGCCGACTATCGTCATTTCATGACCCCCTGGAGGAAGCGGGCTATCATCACCACGCCGATGAAGCCCAGGATGATGTTGACGATTCCTACATCCATGAAAAACACCGTGTCCGACATGACGCTGAATACGGCGAGGAAGGCCGTGGAGATCACCGCGAGTACATCGGATGCGACGAGCCTGTCAAAGGCCGAAGGGCCGCGGAGCAGGCGGATGATGGTCAGGAGCGCTGCGAGGCCCATCAGGGCCAGCGAAATGGTCAGGATCATTCAACCACCTCCTTGAGCGTGCCTTCAAAGGCGGTGACTATGGCTTTCGTCGCGCCTTCTATATCCTGCCCCTTCACATCGATCCAGTGGATGTACATCCGGTCTTCCTGCACGTCCAGCGTCAGCGTGCCGGGCGTCAGCGTGATGGAGTTGGCCAGCAACAGCTTGCCCAGGGGAGACTTCATCCCGGTTCTGACTTCAACGATGCCTGGCCTGATAGGCAGGGCCGGGTTCAGAACCCGCAATGCAACATCCAGGTTTGCCTTGACCAGCTCCCTGAGGAAGATGAGCACATAGACGACCGCAAAGGCCGCGGACCTGGGTGTAAAGCGTATCCCGGCAAAAACGCCGGATAGTTTCCTCACTGCCAGCGCTACGACCAGCACCGCGAGTGCCCCGACGGCCAGTTCATCCAGCCGCACACTCGAGGTTACCAGCAGCCAGACGGCGGCAAGCGCGGCGATGAGGAAAGGCAGTCCGTTTCTCGATTTCATGGAGCCCCCTGTCATAGAGTTCGAGTATCTATATGTATTGGATTGCGCATCCAAAATAGATCAGTGTGTGAATCCATCAGTTTGCATCACCGAAGGTCTTGATGTACTGGAACCGTTCCAGCGAAGCGCGGTCCGCGGGTGCCTTGCCTGCCATTGCTCCCCTGAAGGCTGCGATGCTGGTGTACCCGTGGGCATCCATCCAGTCGGACAGGCCCTTGTTCATGGCGCCAATCTGCTTGTGGCCGTTGCGGAGCACGGTGCTGACCACCTCTACAGCCGGTGAGCCTGCCAGCAGCATCTTTATGAGCGCCTGGTCGTCATGGATGCCCGTGGCACCGATGACGGGAACGCCGGCAGAGCCGGAAACGAGCGATACCCAGCGCAGGGCCTGGACGTATTCGCCCGCCGAGCTGATGGCTGGAGCCGTGTGGAAAGCCAGCTTGTCGATGTCAATGTCAGGGCTCTGGTAGCGGTTGAAGAGTATGACACTGTCCGCTCCGGCTTGTGCGAGCGCCCTGACCATGCGCGGGATTGCGGTGAAGTAGGGACCGATCTTCGCGGCCAGCGGGATGGAACACACAGCCTTGACGCTCCGGACGATATCCGTATAGAGAGCTTCAAGTTGGTCCGCGCTTCGATTTTCATCGAAGGGGTTCACGAACAAGTTGAGCTGGAGCGCATCAGCCCCGGCCGCAGCGATCTCGGAGGCTATGCTCTTCCATTCACCATTGCTGATTGCGTTGATACTTGCAATGACCGGAATGGGGCTGGCTGCCTTGCTGGCCTTGATCAACCCGATGTACTCGCTTATCGAGTGCTTCTTAGTGTAGTACGAGACGAAACCATCGAGGTCATCGTGTCCGTAGACCACGCCCCCCCTGCCGGCTTCCCGGGCTGCCTCGTTCAGGATTTGCTCCTCGAACAGGGATTTCAGGACCACCGCCCCTGCTCCCGCTTTCGCTAGTTCCGCGATAGTCCTGGCCTGTCCCGTCAGGCTGCTGCTTCCGACGATGATCGGACTCTGCAATGCAAGCCCAAGAAACGTTGTTTCGATAGTGGCCACGTAGGTCCTCCTCTATAGCTTATCTATATAGTCGACTATATATTTATATTTTCATATATACTGTAACATTGAAAATCCATTTTGAGAATGCCAATAATTTTTCCGCGTTTCCTGGTGCAACAGGATCCAAGGCGGAGTGAGTATCAATCTATGAGTCCGGATTTGTGGTCGAGTGCTTCCGCAGCCATCAAACCTTCTATATAGTTATACGCATGGCAAACTCTGTATCTATGAGTAGTACAAAAGCAACGCTCCCGTTCGCCAAACTCTGCGGCGCGGGCAACGACTTCATCGTGGTACAGGCTGACGATCTGGAACTCGCGACCCATGCCCCGTTGAGCAGCGACGTGATCGTCAGGCTGTGCGACAGGCGCTACGGCATCGGTGCCGATGGGCTGATGATAATGACGCCAGGCACGGGCGGGTTTGCCTTCGAGGTTGACTTCTACAACGCCGACGGCTCGGGCGGCATGCTCTGCGGCAACGGGGCCCGCTGCGCAATCGAGCGTGCCCGGACACTCGGCCTGGTGCGGGCGGGTGAACGTATACGCTTCCGCTTCGCGGGTGCCGATTACGCTGGCGTCTCCCTGGCGGAAGGCCAGGCGCGCTTCGAGCTTGATCCCCGGTTCCGCATGGATGAGCCGCGCACCATCCGCGTGGGCGACCTGACCCTGTGCGGCCGTTTCGTCGACGTGGGCAGCCTGCATTTCGTGATCGATATCGGTGCCATTCTGGACAGCGATGGCAGCCAGGCCTTTGCGGACATTGACGCGGTACCACTGGAGACGCTCGGGCAGGCCGTGAGGCACCATGCCGACTTTGGCGCAAAAGGCGTCAACGCCAACTTCACCGAGTTGCGCGGCAAGCGCCTCTTCGTACGCACCTTCGAGCGCGGCGTCGAGGCCGAGACGCTTGCCTGCGGCACCGGGTCTACCTCCAGCGCGCTCGTCCGCTGGCGTAACGGCCTTGCGGATCCGCCCGTCACCGTCGTCCTGGTGCATGGACGGCTCCGCGCCTGTCCCTGACCGGGCCGGCCTTCGTCAGCTTCGAGGGGCAGGTCCCTTTTTTCTGAACAATCCGGCGATGGCGGATCCGAGGCTTTTCCAGAAACCCTTGCCGTAGCGGATGTTGAAATCCTTGACCGCTTCCGAAGCGGGGTAGTGTATGCCGTAGCGCTTCTTGAGGGCGTCCCAGTGCTTGACGATGTAGAGGTACAAGTCACCCACCGTGCGGTCCTGGAAACGGGTAACGAGGCGTTCTGCCCTGATCGTTTCGGCAATCGGCACATACACCGTGCGGTACCATGAATCCAGGGCCATGACGAAGTCCATTTCTTCCTTGGTGCCCTGGTTCATATAGTACTTGTGCACCAGGATGTGTTCGACGATCTGGTCGTAGGCGCCGGGGCTCGTGAAGTCCAGGTCCGCGTCGTCCGTTATCTGACCGAACAGGGTCTGGGCATAGAATTCCTTCTTCTCGTACTCGATGAGCGCATGCCTGATGTCATCCATGCTCATGCCCTTGTCGATGCGTATCGTCGAACTGAGTGAGACCACCTCGGCATCAATCTCGAGCGTGCCCTGGAGCTTGGCTACCGAGACTCGGTGGTTGCCGTCACGCACGAAATAAGCGCCACCCAGTTCGTAGAGACGAACCGGCGGAAGGATGACGTCGTGGTAGTGGGCCGAATCGACGCGTACCCAGCGGTCGCGCAGGTAGCCATGTCGCGGCAGGAAACCGCGGGCAAAATCCCGGTACCGTCCCTCCGAGCCTATGATCATGTCCAGCGGCACCGGCAGTACTCCGCGGTACTCTTCACCACGTATCTTCAGGATGGATCGGACTTCGTCCAGAGCCAGAAGTTGCCGCTTGCCCGGTGTCATGAAGCTTCCAATGTGCGAGAGCGCTTCGGCCAGACGCGCGCGGGAAAAATCCATGGCGGCCATATCGTCAAAGGTGTCAGGCATGATCGGCCTCCGTATCCAGCAGGTAGTGCCCGTAGGCATTCAGGACCGTCGTATCGCAGAACCGGGCTTTCCGGCTCTCGCGGGCATCGTACAGGTGCACATGACCATGCACCAGATAGCGGGGCTTCCATACGCGCATGAGCCACAGGAACGCATCAAAACCGCGGTGGCACAGGTCTCTGCGATCATGGATGCCACGTGGCGGTGCATGGGTAAGCACGATGTCTACGGCCCTTCCGTGGACCAGCGTATTCCAGAGCAGAACGGGCACCCGCAAGAACACGCGTAGCCACATCTCCGACTGGCTGTACTGGTTCAGGCCGTTGTTGTACCGGAGTGACCCTCCCAGCCCCAGTATGATGAGTCCTGATTCCCTGCGGATCTTGAAACCCGTATAGGTCGTGCCGGCATCATACTTGTAATCATGTACCGGAAATGGCGGTCTGGTGCCAGCTGCGGGCCGGTAGTAGTGATAGTCCTTGAGGTTGTGGTTGCCAAACACGAACAGCAGCGGTTTGTTCAGTGCCGTCACGATGTGAACCGTTCCCGTATGCCCGGAGAATCGACGAGCGGATCGACCAGATCGGAGACGCACAGTATCTTCATGCGGTTTTATTTCTGTGTCCGGGCAAAACCGTTCTGCTGTCCGGTACCCTCATCTCGGAGTATTCCATCTGCGGGGCATTGTAAGAGGGTTGGTTGCTGGCGTCAATCGACTCGATTGTCGAGCAGAGTCAACAGCCGCTCGAAACGTACTCTAGCCAAAGACGAGAGTCCGTCGGGGCCTCCCGCTACACACCAGGAACATGAGAGGTCCCAGACCAGGCCCGTCGCCAGTTCCAGTGCTTCTTCAAGGAGCGGTCCGTTGATGAATTCCCCCGATGCTGCACCTCGTTCTATCGAGTCCCGTGTAATGGTCTGCAGTGACAATTCATCCGGGCTAAACCATGCGCCGCCTTCGAGCAGTAGTATGGAAAGGAAGCTGGCAACGAAATTACGGCCCTTGAGCGCGTAATAACTGAAGAAGCGTTCGACGCACAAGAGCAACGCTTCGCGGCGGGACTTGTTCTCCAGGCTTTGGTAGTACTTAAGAAGGGCGTCACTCTCATCTATGACGTACGCCAGCAGAATGTCGCTCTTGGACCTGAAATGGTGATAAAAGTTGCCGGTGGATATACCCGCCTCCACGCATATGTCGGGGACTGTCGCCTCGTCGTAGCCTTTTTCTGTAATCAGTGCTATTGACGCAGCGAAGATTCGGTCTCTGGTTTCCCGGCCTTTTTTGGTACCGGTTCCTGTTCTGCGCCGTACAGACGGATCAATGCCCTGGGTTTGTCTATCGTTCAGGCTCATCGGTGCTCCCCCGGGACAAGGTCAAATTTCAGTTGACAGGATACCATGTTCGCAATAGGGTGTATAGCAAAACCGAATATATTCGGTTTTGCCAGTCATGGCTTTCTTTCTTCAGTGGTACAAACCTTTGGGGTGTTTTTGAGCTAACTTGTTCCAGGGCCGGCGATTGATGTATGGTATGTCTGAAAACTTGTTTTTATATGCATAAATCATTTTGAGTCATGTAATTAACAGTGATTAAACCGTAAGGTTGATACCACTGGACAAGAATTTCGTGGAGGTTTTGCACATGGCAACCATCGTCATCGAGAGACTACCGCGGCACGAATTTGTGCCGGATTGTGCAGCACTTTCGCGGGACTACGGTACCGCAGCCTGGGACGATCGTCCCGAAGTGTCAGCCATCAGGACTGCGGTGTTTACCGCGATGGACAGGCTCGACGCTGAATCTGGAGTCGGTGCCAGGTTCAAAGACAGGCGTGTGCTGGTCAAGCCCAACCTCGTGACGGTATACGACCATTTTGGCACGGTCGCACCAGTTTCCCCTGAGACGACTGACCCCCGTGTGCTGGACGCGCTGATACTATGGATATCGGCCAGGGCCGGCTCCATCGATATCGTTGAGTCGTCGGGGCGGGGCAATCCCACACGAGCTTCATTCCGGACTTCCGGGCTCGACAGGCTAGCCAGGCGGCGCGGTTGTGGCCTCTATGCACTGGAAGAGATGCCGGTAGACAGGTACTTTCTTCCCAAGGCCGGCGTGCAGCGTGAAATACTCGTACCGCGTGTCTTCTCCGAGGTTGTCCGGGGTGAAGCAGCGTACGTTTCTGTTCCCAAGCTCAAGACAAACCTGTATACCGGTGTAACTCTTGGGTTCAAGAATGCAATGGGTGTCATACCGTACAACCTGCGTCAGCGTCACCACCACTATGCAATAGACCGCAAACTCGTCGAGATGCTGTACCTGTTCAAGCCGGACCTTGTGTTCATCGACGGCGTTGTCGGTGGCGAGGGCGAGTGTCCAGCACCGGTCGACCCCGTGGACAGCCGCCTCGTCATCGCGGGCGATCACGCCGTGGAGACCGATCGTGTAGCTACCCGCATCATGGGCTTCGAGCCTTCGTCCATAGAGTTGATGCGGGTCGCCGACGAGTTGGGCTTCGGCGAGCCCGAAGGCGTAAAGCTTATAGGCGACGCCACGCCTGTGCCGTTCAGGCCCGCGGATCAATCGCTCCTCTCCGACCGCGTTAAAAAGGCCTTCCCCGGCCTCAGGATTCTCGTAGGCATAGACCGCAAGCAGGCAACCGGCGCACCTGGTCCAGCTTTCGCCCGATCGGTCGAGCAGGCCTGCTGGGGCGGTTGCGCTGCCACTACGCGCTTCGGCCTGTCGCTCGTCGAGGCTGAAGGGTACAAGCCGACGACCCCGGGCGTCATCATCATAGGTCCCGGACTCGCGGGAACCGGCACTCAAGGCGCGGATCCGGTGTGGTACGACGCCGACGGCAAGGCTTGGGACGAGGCGTCGATGTTCGCGCTGCCAGGAAAAAAACTTGTCGTGGGCAGCTGCGGCCGTCGTGTTGGCCAGAAGGCGGATGTTTTTGTCGAGGGCTGCATGCCGTTCGCCAACGCGCCCCACATGGCCATCCACCAGATAACAAAAACGTCTTGTCGGGTCCTGTCGCTGCATAACAGGAATTTTATAGCTATTCTCCAGGAAACCGTCAGGACGCGGGGAATCCGGCGTAAGCTGATACGTGCGGGCGTCCGGCTCGACGTTCCGTTCGAGACCTCGTCGGAGCCGCCCGTTCCCGTCGGACCGGACGGAGCGGCCAGAGCCTCGTCCTGGATAGCCTGGCCCATGCCTCCGATGGATCACGCCGAGAAAAAAAGGTTGTTGTCCTTTGAGGATGACGCTTTCGTAGCCTCGCTTCGAGGCGTCTACGAGGAGCGGTATGTCTACAAGCTGTTCTGGAAATCGCAAGCCCTCACCACGTTCATAGTAACGTGGGGGCCGCTAGTGCTCGCGGGTATCGGAGCGCTCGGGGTCGGCGTCGGGCTGGATCCGTCTACCTGGTTTAAAATCTGGCTCGGGATCGAAGCCTTGCATGCGGCAGAGTTACCGTTTGCCTTGCCAGCCATGGCCAAATTCGGCAAAAGGACGGGCACTGTCAGACCGGCATGGCAAACACTCGTCCTAACGCTTGAGTTGGGGTATCCCGGCTGGGTCCCTTGGGCTTTGGGCATACACGGGTAACTCAGGTTTCTTTAATGCTTATCCGGCCACTGCTCAAAGGCGGGCGGTGACCGGTGATCCTTCGAGGTACCCGGGCTTGGCTAGATCCGGTTCGCCGGGTATCATCATGTTCCATGAAAGGCATAATAGTCGCCGCCGGTTACGGCACCCGCTTCCTTCCGGTCACCAAGACCGTGCCCAAGGAAATGCTCCCACTCATCAACAAGCCTTCGATTGGCTTTGTCGTCGACGAATTCGTCGCGTCGGGCATCGAAGACATCATCATCATCACGAGCCGCCGCAAGAAGGCGCTCGACGACTACTTTGACCACGAGGCTGAGCTCGAGGCAGTCTTTGCCCGCGAAGGCAAGGCTGACAAAGCTGCGCTCATCGCTCCGCCCAAGGCGCACATCTCGTTCGTGCGCCAGACTGAAATGCGCGGTACGGGCCATGCCCTGCTCCAGGCCGCGCCGTTCCTGGGCGGCGAACCCTGCGTCGTGGCCTATCCTGACGACCTGCATTTCGGCACCGTGCCGCTGGCCCGCCAGCTCATCGACGTGTACGAAAAAACGGGCCACTGCGTGCTGGCGGCCGTCCATGATCCGGGTGATGTCTCCCGTTATGGCGTCATAGACCCCGCTCCGGATGGTACCGGCGTACGCGGCTTCATAGAGAAGCCCGCGAAGGGCCGCGAGCCCAGCCACGAGATTTCAATCGGCCGCTACCTGTATACCCCGGAGTTCTTTGACCTCCTCGCTGAAGGCTGGAAGCAGCACGGTGCCGGCGAGTACTACCACATCTACGCGCTGGACAGGATGATTGCCGCCGGCAAGGTCTCCTGGAAGGGCGTGGAGGGACAGCGTCTGGACACCGGCGAGCCGGGCGGTTACCTGGAGGCGATCCTGGAATACGCGTGGGCTGACCCTGCCTACCGGGCCGTCGTCGAGCGTTTTGTCGCAGGAAAGCGGTGATCCGGGGCACTCTGGTCAGCGGGCCCTTCAGCCTACTTGAATACCGCCACGATGGCCTTGATGTCTTCCGCGCCTATCCCCATGCCAAAGCCAACCGTGGTTGGGGATGCATCGAGCCAGGACAGGAAGCCAGAGAGGTTGCCGGCGTTGTAGCCCAGTGGTGCCTGGTCAGCCGGTCGGGCGCGCAAGAGAAGCCTGGATAGCGCCTTGGTAGAGAGGTAGAAGAGGGCGCGGGTGTCGGCCGGCGCTCCGGCCCTGAGGGCCTTGAAGGTCTTGTCCGTGCGGAGTGGAAGCCTGGCGCCAGTCTTGGGTATGGCAGCGGTGGCATCCTTGAGTGAGCCCAATCCAAAGAATGCCTTGTCGTCTTTGTAGATGTATACCGGTGAAATGAGTCTCCCCATCAGTTCAGCCACAGCGGCTGCCTGGTCTCCTGATCCTCCCTGGGATATGAACGAATAGGTGTAGGCGTCGTAGGGCATGCCCTCCACTACGCCTACTGCGCGGTTTATATCGATGGAAAACCCGGAAGAAGCCAGTATCTCACCATAAGCAGGGTCTTTGGCAAAATCGATTGCCTTGGCAGCTGCATCACGGAAGGCTTGACGGTCGGTGAGTTCGAGGGCTCCCGAGACCTTGAGTCCCAGGCCTCGTGACAGCAGTTCCAGCATATTTCCGTCGTCAGCGTCGATACCAGCCCGGATGGCGAGCATGAGTTCTTCGGAAGGGTCTACTCCAAGGGACATCCCGCCGTTCATTCCTGCGGCGGCAGCATATGCCTTCATGCTCGCCATGGCTGCTCCGGCGAGTTCATCATTCGGCAGTACGAGCTCGTACATTGCTTCTACGAGGGGAAGGCTCCAGTCGTAGGGTGCCGACCAGGCGACAGAAACCAGTGAATCAGCCTCACAGTAGGCAAGGTAGGGCAACGAGGCATCGCCTGCGGCGGCGCGCCTGGCCATAGGCGCGAGGCTACCCCCAGCATTCAGTTCCACACCCGCCCTGACCCAGATTCTGTCCTTCTGGACTATGACCGCAAATTCGATGCCGGCGAGTTCCTCCAGCCCCTGTTTCAGAGTTTCGCCGATCTGGTCAAATGCACCTGAGAAAGGATCGGCTGACGGTGGACCATCTGCTTCTTCGAACTCCGGTTCGTCGTCCCAGGAGTAGTCTTCGGCGTATTCAATACTCTCCTCGGCTTGCTCGTTGTCGACAGGATTCACGACATCCACATCGGCCTCGTTGTCGGTGAAGCCTCCGGATTCCTCGTTGTCAACAGCCTCGTTGTCAATCCAGGCTTCATTGTCGACGAATGATTCTTCTTCAATTTCAGTGTCCAGCGGCACGTCTTCAGACCAGTATTCATAGTCATCCTGATAACCGTCATCCGGACCGGGCAATAGAGCGCCTATATTGTCGGGCAGCAGGTCCAGGTACTGCGCTCCGGCATTCGGGTCAGCCCAGACCGCTATGCTCGAGGCTGAATAGGCAGCCAGCCTGGCCAGGTCCATGGTGGCACCGGAACCGTAAGCTGGAATATCAGCGCTGTCGGTACGTACGACGACGTAACCCGGGTAGTCCATTGATATTGAACCAGGCTCGGTTTCCGATTCCAGCGTCTCGTTGATGGCCGCATTCAGCTCCATCTGTTCCTTCGGCGAAAGTGTGGAACGCAGGGGTAGGAACAACAGTGCAGCCGGTCGCCCGGCGGTCTCCATTCCCGGGTACACCGCTACGATCAGCCGCCTGCCCAGATCTACGGCATTGAACAAGGTCCTTGCGCTTTCAGGTATCTCGCCACCATCCGAAGGAGCCAGCAATGAGGATACGAAATCTTCAATGGCAACGGCCGGTTCTTCGAGTCCCGCACCATGGAGGAATCCGGTAATGTTCCGCAACAGCGTTGACGGATCACCTATCGTAACGACAGCGACAGCCCCGGCCGGTACCGATTCCAGCGGATCGAAGGGCCTGGTCGACGTGGCTGCGATGAAGGTCATCGATGCAAGGGCGGCGAATGCTGTCGTCAAGCGGATGCGGGTAGAGCGTTGCATGGTCGGCTCCTCGGGCTGGCAAACTTTTACTGGAATCGGGTCGTACAATCCCTGGATAAAACAATATCCGATATTTGCCGCCTTTTCCAGCACGGTCCCTTGCCTGTCAGAATGCGCCGGATTACGATCGATGGTATCGAGGAGGCCCGTGATGAACCTGAGGTTGAAGGATGCCGTCGTAGAGAAGATAGTCAACCGGCTGGCAGAAGAAAAAGGTGAGGCCTGCCGCGAGAGGGCTCTTGAAGGTGTACTCTGTGCCGCAACCTACTGGCGGGATGAGGATGGCACAGTAGAAGATTTCGAGTCATTCTGCTCCTCGCAGTTTGCCGCGACGGAAGCCGGACGCGACGGCCTGTTCTCCAGGCTTGAAATGGTATTCGAAGAGCTCTACGGTTCCGCCCTCGCGGTGTCCAGGACCTTTCAGTGGGGTGTCCACATCGAACAAGGCCCCGTCCTGCCCGTAGATGCCATCCTGTCAGAATGGTCCCCGCATGCGCACCTGTCAGACGATTTTTTCGCCAACAAGCTTGCCTTCGTCGTCCACCTGAATTTCCCTTACAAAAGCCTGGAGATTAAGCAGAAGGAAGGGCCAGCCTGGACCAGACGCCAGTGGGCAGAGGCCCGGCTCGGCGATCTTTTTACTGAACGGGTTCCGTCAGGCGCCGCCCAGCGCCTGTCCTCCGCGTTTGCAGCCGCGGAAACCTACATCGCCGGCTACTACCTGTATCCCTCGCTCCTCCGCGATACCCATGGCATTCCAGAAACTACTGCGGCTGCTGGAGCCACTGGTGCCGCATACTTCCCCGACGACAAGCGCCTCCTCATGCACTGGAACCTCCGTGACGAAATCAAGGCCCTCTACGCCGACCCCGCAGCGCTCTCAAAACAGCGCCTGCTGTACAAGGCCATGGAGCGCATCGTCGATGGCACCATTCCCCTCGGCTTCATTGATTCCCTGCAGCTTGCCTGGGATCCATACACCGGAAAAACCTGGAACACGGCCGGAACACTGGTAGACGCCGCGCGTGAAGGCGATGAACGCTATGGCCGGCTCTTGGCCATTTTCAACGCCGAGCGGGAATACGACCTGTGGTGCCCGGACAACCCCAGCCTCGTTGAGCGCAAATTCAACGTCGAGCGTGAGCTTCCCGAGCGTGATGTAAAACGGCTTTTCCATGAAGTCCTGTCGTCACCAGCGCTGAAACAGGCCGCGGAGCTACTCGGAAAGCGGCTCGGCCGCCCGCTCGAGGCCTTCGATGTCTGGTACAGGGGCTTCGGGGCTGCCAGGGCCGTCAACGAGGCGGACCTTGATGCAGTAACGCGGAAACGGTATCCCGATGCGCGTGCATTCAAGGCAGACCTGCCGCGCATCCTGGGCGTCCTGGGCTTTGACACTGAAACCGCCCGCTGGCTCGCGGAGCGCATCGAGGTCGACCCGGCCCGTGGTTCAGGCCATGCCATGCCCGCTGCAAAGCGTTCCGATTCCGTCCATCTGCGCACCCGCGTTCCGGCCACGGGAATGGACTACAAGGGCTTCAACATCGCGTGCCACGAACTGGGACACAATGTCGAGCAGGTGTTCTCCCTGCACGGCATCGACGAGTACTTCATGTCCGGCGTGCCCAACAACGCCTTTACCGAGGCATTCGCGTTCGTGTTCCAGGCCCGCGACCTGGCCATCCTCGGTATTGATGGCGCGCCGCAGGGACCATCGGCCCTGTCTGATTACTGGATCACCTGCGAGATAGCGGGCGTAGGCCTTGTGGACATGGAACTGTGGCAGTGGCTGTATGCCCATCCTGACTGCACTGCCCGCGACCTTCGCGAAGCCGCAATGACGATAGCCAGGGACGTCTGGAACCGCTACTTTGCCAGCGCGTATGGCTTCAGGGACGCACTGGTGCTGGGGGTGTACGCGCACATGATCGAACTGGCTATGTACTTGCCGGACTACCCGCTCGGACACCTGATAGCCTTCCAGATAGAGGCCGCGATGGCCGGAAGGAGGGTAGGCGAGTCCATGGGCCGGATG
Organism: Spirochaetota bacterium; assembly: GCA_020048755.1. Classification (GTDB taxonomy): domain Bacteria; phylum Spirochaetota; class Spirochaetia; order Treponematales; family UBA12059; genus SZUA-370. Next base: position 9,979 of record JAIFMD010000060.1, on the reverse strand, counting down.
TGCAGGCTCGGTCGCCTCACGCCCAACCAGTGGATGCGCGAGGCGACAGGATCCGGGGTCTCGGCCGCACCATTGCTCGCAGCAGTGGCTATAGACCTCGCCGCTATATCGTAAAGCGGTCTGCCGCCAGCCTGACCTCGGTGATGAGTTCCGCAGTATGGAAAGCCAGGTCTGTGGTCCCCGCCACCGCCTGGTTTATTTCCTTCGTGCCTATTGTAATCTCTTCATTGTTCTGGACAACAGAACGGTTGATGGCGTTGAGCCTGGAGACCTGGGCAAGTATGGTATGACTGCCGCTGGCCAGCTTGGCTGAGCCTGACGAGATTTCCTGGGTTATCTCGCGCAGGCGCGACAGAGCCTGAAGGACCCGGTTACCATCATTTTTCTGCTCCTCTACAGCCACACTGATCTTTGAGACTTCCATGCCGAGCGATGACGACTTGTCATGGACGACATCATAGGATTCAACCGCGGATTCAGCCGCTATGCCGACGGACTGGATTGATGAAGCGACTTTTCCGAGTCCCGCTGAAATATCCTTGGCCTGCGCCGTAGATTGCTCGGCCAATCTGCGGATCTCGTCTGCCACCACGGCAAATCCCTTGCCGGAATCGCCTGCATGTGCTGCCTCGATTGCAGCGTTCATGGCCAGAAGGTTGGTCTTGCTGGCGATCTCCGATATGACCGATGCGGCATCTCCCAGGCTTTCTGAATGCATGACTATCACCCGCACCAGCTCACGCACCTCGTCGAGCTTTGCTTTGCCGTCTGATCCTAGCCCCACAAGCTCTTCACTTGTGGATCTGGCCACCGATGCGGCCTTTGCCACGGATTCCATGCTGGCTATCATGCCCGCTACTGATTCTGAAGACAGATCAACAACACCTGATTGCTCTTCAATCCTGCCTGCGAGGCTGGCATCGCCCTGGGCCAGCTCTTCTATAGCCAGTGATACTTCCGCGACGGATGCCGATTGCTCCTCGAGCTGGGTTTTCGTACTGGCTATATTTGAATTGATCTGGACAACGGCAGATCCCGTTTCTGCCATGTTCGAGGAGAGGTCCTGCCCGACCCGCTCAAGCTCCAGTACACGGTCTTTCACCGTACCGAGCAGCGATTTGAGCCCTTCTGTAAGGGCGTCGATGCTCGAGCCCATCCTGCCCATTTCATCCCTGCCACCAAGCCCGGCCGCAGACCTGAGGTCGCCGGCTTCCATGGTTTTCAGAAGCGCCATGAGCCTCCGGAGTGGTATCCTCATGGAAATCACTGTTACCAGCACGATGGAAGCCAGCAATACCACCGCCAGAGCAACGATCTGAATCAACTGCCGCTTGTACGTCCTCGTATCGATTACCACCTGCATCGTCGCAGCGTCTCCGATAGCCCTGACCGTTTGATCCAGTGTCTTTATCTCCTGAATAAGAAGTGCAAATTTATCTTCTGTTTCCGGCATCGATGACAATGCCAGCGCCGGATCGTCTTTGACGAAGGATATTGACGATGCCAGATACTTTGAATACCCGTCATACGCCTTCTGCAATTCCGCTATGCGTGCAAGCGTGTCCTCCGACAGCCCCTGGTAACCGCTGAACTGGGAAATTACGTCGTTTCCTGACGAATTCAGGTCCTTTATGCTGCCTACCATTGAGACGACCGCTGCCTGGTCATACCTCTGAGCACTGTAATTGATTGATTTGTAGAGGCCCAGCTGGATTTCATACGTCAACGAAGTCAGCCGTGCCGTATCCCGCATCATCGCAACATGGATATTCTGTATCTCGTCAAGCGAGCTGGAAAAACGTACCAGTCCCGTGGAACCGAGAACGTATTGCGCAACGAGCATGATAACCATGACGACACTCAGTGCGAGGAGTTTTACGAGTATGGTAGCATTCGGCAACAGTCTACGGCTCATCAAGGCCCTCCAAATAACTCAGCGATACATCAGTTGGAAAACTTTTTTTAAGCCATATGCAGGTGATTTCGAAGACTATAACCCCTGAACGTGCATCGGGGGTTAAAAAACATACAGTATTGCGTAATTTTCAACAATCAGCCCGAGGACGGAAATCCTGGACGAAACATAGCCAGAGCTGCCGCGCCGAGCAGGCCCGCGTCGCCGCCGAGACCCGGCGGCACTATGAATGCGTCCATCGCGCCTGGCTCGTCGAGCCTGGGCGCGTAGCCAGCCAGCCTGGTTCTGAGATGCCCCCGTACCAGCTCCATGAGACCCGGCGCCGAGCCCAGTCCACCGCCCAGAACGATGCGTTCGGTGGCCAGCACGTGCACGAAGGGCAGGAAGCCTGAAGCCAGATACCGTGCCTCGAGATCCCAGGCGGGATGCCCGGCCGGCAGGTTTTCAGCCGGCGTGCCCCAGCGTTCGCCTACGGCCGGCCCGGAGGCCATGCCTTCCAGGCAAGCTCCGTGGAACGGGCAGCGGCCCGGATACTCGTCACCTGGCTCGCGCGGCACCGGCACATGGCCGGTTTCCGGGTGGCCGGCCCCATGCAGCAACGCGCCGTTCGTAACGACCCCGCCACCGATGCCGGTACCTACGGTAACATACACATGATCCGAGAGCCCGCGCGAGGCACCCCACAGACCTTCAGCAAAGGCAGCAGCGTTCACGTCGGTATCCATCACCGGATCAAGCCCGGTCAGCCTCCGCAGTTCGCCAGCCAGGTCGAATCCGGCCCAACCGGGCTTCGGCGTCGGACCTATCCGGCCCCAGGTCGCCTGCCCGAACCTGCCCGCGAGCGGTCCGAAGGACGCGACGCCGAAGACCGCCGCCCGTCCCCGCTCCCGGAACGCCTGCTCAAACCACGCGGCGGCCGCCTTGAGCGTGCTCGCGGGATCCTCTGTCGGTATCCGGGTCTTCTGGAGTATTGTCGGTGCCTGGCTGTCTGCCGACGTGCTGCCACCAGGCGTTCCTTCGAGCAGGCCGAGCACGAATTTGGTGCCACCCGCCTCGATCGCGGCTATCAGCATGGCCTACTCGTCCGCCAGTTCCGGCTTTTCGCCGGAATCAGGTTCTTTGAGCTTTATGCTCGAGACGGCTTTCACATAGATGTAGTAATCGTTCTCCGCATCGTAGAAACCCGGGATGTGGCCTATGGTCTGAAATCCAATGGACTGGAAAAACTCGTCGCCGATTGCGTTTTCCTTGACCTTTGAAGTCTCCATCCTGATGACGGCATACTTCTTTGTCTCAAGGAGCCGTTCCTCAAGCAGCTCTATCAAGCGTGGGCCTACAGCCTTGTTCCGGTAATCCCGCCCCACAACGAAGGTATGTACATCATACGTGTAATCAGTGTTCGGAGCATGGTAGTACAGGCAGAAACCTGCCAATATCGATCCGTCGCGCAGTTCGATGAGTTCGAACGGCGAACCTGGATTTGCCTTCCATGTCGCCAGCGTTTCCTTGAGGATATCGAGTTCGATATCCCGGTATGCGCCGGTTTCAAGCGAGACGAGCTCGTATTCACGTATATTGATCATGTCGTTATTCCTCACAGATGCGCCGTTCAAGGCGTTTTAAATGTATCGAGTGCATTAAGAGCAAGCATACATTCTACTATGCCAACAGGAAATTGTACACCGGCAACATTTTTTTCATACAAGTATGTGTTTGAATGGTACAATCAACCGTTCGGTGTCAATTTTTTTAACTTTCCCGCCGAAATATAATAAGAGCCGAATACGTAGAATCGGCGGAATCTTTCCGCGCATGAGCACGGTAAGCATCCCCCGGGGCAAGGATGGACTGAAGTGACAAATTATTCGATCAAAAACGCCGACATTGCGAGCGGTGATAGCATACGAAGTCGTGGTTCACTCTCGGTACACGGCAGCACGTTGACGCAGGATCGTCTTCCCGGCCCGACCTTTGACCTCGGTGGGGCCTCGATTGTGTACCCTGCCCTGATCAACATCCACGATCATTTCAGGGGCAACTACCTGCCGCGGGTTGGTCCCAAGGATGACAGGTTCTACCTGAACTGGGCTCCCTGGGATGCCGACCTCAAATCCTCACCAGTTTTTGAAGAGCGCTCGAATATCAACGTAGAACAGATGTATTTCCTGTCTTCATATAAAAATATGTTCTCTGGTGTGGCGACTGCCAACGATCACTTTCCGCACGAGATCAATGGAGACTACCTGCCCCGCTTGCCCATCAGGGTGATCGAGGAATATTGCCTGTCCCATGAATGCTCCTCCTTCGATCTGCACTGGGGAGAAGGCATAGAGATCGAACATGCCAGGGCCCTTGCCAACAACTGGCCGCACATTACCCATCTCGAGGAAGGCTTTGATCCTGAGTCCCAGGACGGCATAGGCATCCTCGAGAGGCTGAACTGCCTCGATGACCACGATGTATTCATCCATTGTATAGGATTCTCAGACGAGGACATCAAGAAGACCGCCAAGGCTGGCGCCTCGATATCCTGGTGCCCGGCTTCGAATTACTTCATGTTCAACGTTACCTGCAAGATACGCAAGATCCTCAAGGCCGGCATCAATGTCGCAATCGGCACTGACTCAACCGCTACCGGTTCACCAAACTTGCTCGCGGAGATGAAATTCGCCCGAAAAACGTACCGGGAACTGTACGGCGAGGAATTGCCGGCCAAAGCCCTGTTCTCCATGGTCACCGTCAACCCCGCCAGGGCCTTCCGCATGGCCGATCGCATCGGTGCACTCGAGCCAGGCATGAAGGCCGACATCCTCGTCCTCAGGGCCAGCAATGACGATCCCTATGAAAACCTCGCAGCCTGTTCCATGGAAGATATCGAGTTTCTTTCAGTAGATGGAGTGCCCGTCCTGGCGGATAAACGGTTTGAAGAACTCATTCCCAGGGATGTTGCGTATGAAGAAGTCACGGTGGGCGGCCGGCCGATGCTGGTCAGGGGTACCCCTGCTACCCTGTACCGCAGTATCAGAACTGCGGTTGGCTTTAAAAAACGTCTTGACTACCTGCCCTTCGATTGTTGACAATCGGCATGGCTTGATAGCTTGATATATACTATAATGGGCGAGCGGCTCACAGGATCAGGCTCTGGCCGTAATACTGTATCAATGAGGAAACGATGCCCAAGGTAGGGACGTACCGTGCAAACTCGGTTATTTACTTCCAGGGAGACCAGGGAGACAGAGTATTCGTCCTCCAGCGTGGCAAGGTCAGCCTGAACTATAGTGACATCGAGACCGGCAAGCCAATCCGCGAAATTATCCAGACTGGCGAGTTCTTTGGTGTAAAAAGCTCCCTCGGCCATTACCCCCGCGAGGAGAACGCCGTCGTCCTGGAAGATGCCAATGTACTCACCTTTACCGTTCCTGAATTCGAAGCCTTCTCCATGTCCAACACCCGCATCATCATTAAGATGCTCAAAGTCTTCTCGAATCAGCTCCGGCACATACACAAGCAGGTTGAAAACCTCATGGAGAATCCTTCCGCGGTAAACGCGGAGATGGGGCTCTTCAAGACCGGAGAGTATTACCTGCGCAACCGCATGTATTCCCAGGCCCGGTATGTGCTCAGCCGCTACCTGACCTATTATCCTACCGGCAAGATGGCCGAATCCGCAGGTCGCTTTCTAGAGACTGCCGAAGCCTCTCTGTCGCGCTACGGTGACGGCAAGGGGCCGGCTCCGCTTGCCGGATCCCCGGCCGCTGCGCAGTCCGCGCCTCCGGCCAACTTTTCTGTCGATTCCGAATCCCCTGATGAGTCGCCCCAGAACGCAAGTGCAGGCAAGGCGTCAGAAGGTGCGAGCCTCTCCGATCTGGCCAAGGATTACTACAACGCCGTCAGCCTGTTCTCCCAGGAAAAGTACCAGGATGCCTTCAAGGCCCTCAAGGTCATCGCGGAAGCAGGGGATGAGTCTGAATATGTAGCCAAGGCCCAGTTCGACATGGGGCGCTGCCTGTTTGCCCTCGGACAGTGGGATCTATCCATAAAGCACTTTACGGGCATAGTGCAGAGCGCTCCGAAACATCCTGATATGGCCGATATCCTCTTCATCATGGGGCAGTCCTGGGACAAGAAGGGTGACAAGGTCAAGGCAAAGGCCTTCTATTCCAAGGTGCTGTCGATGCCGGGCGATGAGGATTCCAGTGCCCGCATCAAGGCAAAAAAAGCGCTCAACGCGCTGGCAGGAGCCTGACATGGCGGACTTAGCAGGATTCGGACGCTTTGCGCGGACCTACCAGCCCGGGGAGATAGTCTTTGCCGAGTACGAGCCTGGTGACAGCTTCTACCTCATCCAGGCTGGTCGCGTCCGCATAACCAAGATTGTCGGCGACATAGAAAAGAACATCGACATCCTCTCCGCTCCCGAGATATTTGGCGAGATGGCCATACTGGAAGGCGCCCCGCGTTCTGCAACCGCCATCGCGCTGGAAACCGTCAAGGTGCTTGAGTTCAACCGGGCCAATTTCGAGATCCTGATGATAGGCAATCCTCAGATTGCCTTGCGCTTGCTCAAGGTGTTCACCAAGCGGATATACGACCAGAAACGCCGGTTCATGATCCTTACCCTGGACGACCCCCAGGCCAAGATCGCAGATGTATTCCTGATGCTCGATGAGACGCAGGGTTCCACCAACCCGGGTGAGGTCAGTGGAGACAGGCGGGAGTTCAAGGTGACGGTGGACGATGTGGCACACTGGGCCGGTATGAACCCCGCTGAAGTCCAGACCCTGCTCGGCCACTTCGTGAAGCAGCGCCGCATAGAGCTCTTCGTTGACCATATGGTCGTCAAGAACATCAACGACTTCATCCGTTTTGTCAATTCCAAGCGCAAGAAATAACGCGTGCGCTCTGGTGGCTCTTGCCCTTCGTCCCCTGTTTCAGGTATATTCTCGCCCGAATCGCCGAGATAGCTCACTTGGCAGAGCGGCGCACTCGTAATGCGCAGGTACCGAGTTCGATTCTCGGTCTCGGCTTGAAAAACCTTGGACTAAATCTTTCTGGGGAATGAAAATACGGGGGTGGCAACAAAATGCCATCCTCGTTTTTTTATGGACTGGCACCAAAATATGACCGTGCCAGACCCTGTGGGATCACCGTTATACTGGTCTGGCGGACGGATATTGGACGCTGAATTCCTCGAGAAGCATCTCCTGATACTTCATTGTAAAGCTACCTTCAAAAAACCTGTCGAGAGCTTCGTCATGGAACCGCCTCCAGGATTCCACTTCGTTACCGGGCTGGATCGGGTAGAAGAGCGCTTTGTTGCGTCTGGCTGCTTCAAGGTCGCCGGGGGCATCACCGATCATCAGGATCCTGTCCGGGCAGTACATTCCCTCGGTGGCCAGTCGTAACTGGCCGGACTTGGTTCCCGCTTCCTGGCCGGCTATGTGGCGGACCAGGCCGTCAAGGCCGTGCTGTGCCCAATCCCGTCTGAGCGTCTCCGAGGGGGTCTGCGAGATAACCATGATGTCGGCACTGCCCCGCATGGCTTCAAGCGATTCCCGCACGAGGGGAAAGGGTGGCACGATGCCGGCTGACTTACCGATCGCCTCGTCAACCGCGATCGACCAGAGGTAGACCAGTTCCAGCTCCGCGCTTCCCGTCCTGTCGAGTTCGGCCCTGAGCGTGGTCAGTCCGGGGCTCGGTTCATGCTGCAGCCAGGTTGCGAGCCCGGCAAGCTTCGGCAGGGCAACAGGGCTGGATTTGATGCCAGGATGTTCCCGGAGTAGTTCCAGGGTCCGCAGGACTGCTTCATACCTATTGCAGCCCCTGGTTCTGGAGTGCAGATTGACGAATTCCCAGGCCTCGCGGGCGTAGCCTGAGACTGCCTGCAGTCCAAAGCTGTCTATGAAATTCGGGCAGAAGCATGTTCTCTGTTTCAGTTCCATGGTATCGAACACGCAACCATCAGAATCGATACCGACAAAAAAAGACCGGGCCGGCGCCAGATCCCCGGGGAACAGAGCCAGATCATGCAGGGTGCTGCTCATAGGTGCTTGCCGTTCCTTTCATTGCCCGCACTGTTACGAAACCTACTGCCATGAAAATTTGCTATGGTCAAGTTTATAACAGAAGAAACAAGTTTAAAAGTACTTTATTGACAACTCCATGCCTTCGATATATTCTGAAAAACGAAAGGTAATGAAACGTGACCCACATACCCCGCCATGCCGAGATACTCAAGCTTCTGAGCCTGCTCCGCTCCGTCTCCGTAGGCGATTTTTCCCAGAAGCTGGACGTATCGGAGGTGACGATACGCAAGGATCTTACCCAGCTGGAGGAAATGGGCTGCCTGATACGGACCAGGGGCGGCGCACGGATTGCCGAGGATATCCGTTTCCTCAAGGCAATAGAAGTACGCCAGCACGAGCACATCGAGGCGAAGCAGAGCATAGCGCGGAAAGCGAGGGAACTCGTCCAGGAAGGCGAGACCATCTACCTGGATGCCGGGAGCACCTGCCTGTTGCTGGCCAAAGAGCTCAAGGACACCAACCTCAGGGTCGTCACCAACTCCATAGACGTCATGGTGCTGCTCGGCGAGTGTCCCGAAATAAGCCTGATAAGCCTGGGTGGCAGTTACCGCAAGGAGGCGGGATCCTTCATCGGCCCCATGGCCATCGAGGCGCTCCGTCCTCTCAACATCGAGACTTGTTTCCTGGGGACCACGGGCTTCTCGGCGCGCGGCGTGTTTTCATCGCAGAACCTTATAGAATCCCAGCTCAAGCAGAAGGTAATCGAGGTGTCAAAACGGCGCGTCGTGCTGGCCGATTCCACGAAATTTGGACGGGAAGCATTTTCCATATTTGCGAGGGCCGGAGACGTTGACGTGCTTATAAGTGACAAGGACTTTACGCATGAAAAAGACCTCAAGGCCTTTGGCCTCGAGGTCATAATCTCTGACGACCAGTCAGACAATTTTTCCAGGCAAGGAGTGCGACGATGAACTATCTGGACGCCATGTTCTCTTTTGAAGGCAAGACCGTAGCAATCACAGGAGGTGGTGGCTCGATAGCCGGGGCCATGTCCGAGGCATTCCTCAAGGCCGGTGCCAAAGTCGCGCTGTGGGGACACCGGATGGAATCCATCGAAGCGGCAAAGCAGCGCCTGCTTGGCTTGCCCGGGCTTGCGGATGCCGTACCACGTATCCTGACGGTGGTGGTGGACACGAATTCAGAAGAAGCCGTAAAACATGCCGGCGGCAACAAGGGCAAGTCCAGCTTTACCGCGATAGACGTACCGCTCTTCGAGGACATCCTCAAGCTCAACCTGATAGCGGGGCTGGTGGTGCCGACCAAGGTGACTGCGGCGTTCTGGATTGAGAAAGGCATCAAGGGCAACATCATCAACCTGGCCTCGATGAGTTCCTACATTCCACTGTCTGGCGTCTGGGCCTACGGTGCCGCCAAGGCCGCGGTCATCAACCTCACGATGGCCTGCGCCAAGGAATTCGCACCTGCCGGCATAAGGGTCAACGGCATAGCCCCCGGTTTTTTCATCGGCAAGCAGAACAAGGCGCTGCTCATAGACGAAAAGACGAACGAGTTGACGCCGCGTGGCAGGGACGTGATGGCGCATACACCCTTCGGCCGCTTTGGCGATGTATCAGAAATCGCCGGCGTGAGCCTCTTCCTCGCTTCGGACAAGGCTGCCGGGTTCGTTACCGGTGTTACTGTGCCGGTCGATGGCGGTTACCTGGTCAGCAATATCTGACCACCTCGACAAAGCCGCCTCGACGAGGCACAAGGAGCAGATCGTGATGAAACAGTTCTTGAACGAGGATTTTTTGCTGGAAGGCGATGCTGCCAGGACGCTGTACCATGACTACGCTGAGGGCATGCCCATTTTTGATTACCACTGCCACGTACCGCCGCACCAGATAGCGGAGAATACCCGCTTTGAAAACCTGACGCAGCTCTGGCTCAAGGGCGACCATTACAAGTGGCGGGCCATGCGTACCTGTGGCATTCCCGAGTCGCACATCACCGGTGCTGCACCCGACCGGGAAAAGTT
>JAIFMD010000099.1 GCA_020048755.1 Spirochaetota bacterium | reverse complement strand
GGTTCACGCCCCGCTTCCGGCCCCGCCGGGCAGGAACCGCTCTTGACTATGAGTTCTGCCAGACCGCACTCGTCCACTTCGTCGGAACGTATGGTCCGTTCGAGCCTGCCCGAGCGCATCACGCTGATCCGGTCGGCTAGATCGAGGATTTCCCTCGATCGATGAGAAATATAGACAATGCCGGCACCGGCATCCTTTAGCCGGCGTATCAGCGCGAACAGTGTCGCCGTTTCGCTTTCTCCCAGAATGCTCGTAGGCTCGTCGAGCACAAGGATGTCACCACCCCTCGCGAGTGCCCGGAGTATTTCAACTTCACGCCGTTCGGCAGCGGACAAGGTGGCTACGATCGCGCGGGGATCGACATTGAAGCCGAACCTGCCCGAGAGCATTGAAAAATCATATTCAGCACGCCGTTTGTCTGAAAAAAGTCCCAAGACCGCGGGTTCATGCCCAAGGGCCACGTTTTCAGCACTGCGCGCTCTGCATCCCTGTGGGAAGAGAAATATGCGGGCTTTTCGCGTACCGTGATCGCACCGGAATCGGGTGCTACAAAGCCGCACAGGATCTTGGCCAGCGTTGACTTGCCCGCGCCGTTCTCTCCGACGAGGGCATGCACCTCGCCCGCCAGAACGCTGAAATCGACAGCGTCCACGGCAAGCGTGTCTGTAGATGCATAGTATTTTCGTATCGACGAAAGGGTGGCCAGACGCATTTGCTGCGATGATACCCCTAGAAGGTGCTGAACGAAAAGTCCGGATTGCCTTTTTCAAGCTCCGATACTGCCACATCGAGGGCTGACCGTATCGATTCCGGAAGAGCCTTGTACCCTGCGCCTTCTGGATCGAAGCCAACGTAACCGTCGCGGGCCGAGACTATGTCGGCTTTTCCATACTTCAAGGTGTCACCACCGAGGGCAGCTTTGAGTCGCTCGTACACAAGCTTGTCCTGGGCTATCGTCGCGCAGCCGATGACCGCAGCCGGATCAAGGGCGTAACCCGCTCCATCGAACCAGACAACGGATTTGCCGCGTTCCCTGGCTGCAGCGACCACGCCCTGTCCACCTGAGCCGGCAATGGGGAGGATCACCTCGACGCCGGCACCGTACAAGGCTCCGGCCAGTTCTGCAGCCTTGGCCGAGTCGTACCAGTTGCCTACCTCGCGGAACTCAAGCGTAAAGGCCGGATCCACAGCCTTGAGCCCTGCCTCGAAACCGGGCCGTATGAGCCTGTCCAGCGTCGGATAGCGCTGCGCGGCCACGAGCCCCGCGACCGGTACGGCCAGGGGCTTATTGGCCTTGGTAACGAGCCCGGCCAGATAGCCCACGATGTAGCCCTGTTCCTTCTGGTTGAACAGTATTGTGTGTATAGCCGGGTTACCAGCCAGATACGCATCGGCTACGATGAAGCGGACGCCCGGATAGTCTGGCGAAAGCTTGGCGCACAACTCTGGCAGTGACGGATTGGAACTGACGACGATTCCAAATTCACCCGAGGCTACCGTGTCGCGCAGGGCATCGAGCCAGGTGGACTGGTCGTAACCGGCTTCTACGACCTTTACGGAGGCTCCGGGAGTCTCGGCGACTGCTTTTCTGGCGCCAGCCACGAGCATCTCGTAGATGGGGCTGCCCGAGGTAACTCCGGGCACGAAGACGGCCACCGACAGCGGGTCGGGACCATCTGGAGCCTTGGCACAGGAAGACAACAACGCAATTGTCGCTATTGAAAGGACCAGGATAGAACGCTTCATACGGTACTCCTCGCGCTATTCAACTATTTCTACTGAGAGTATACTGACTTTGAAAACTTACATTGAGCATCCGCAAGCTTTCGCGGGGACAACCTTACGTTAAAGGTCAATTTACATGGTTTCCGAACGATCGTATAAAATAGGCGAACTCGCCCGCATGTTTGGTGTTACTCCCCGGGCAATCCGCTATTACGAGGAACTGGGTCTCCTCGAATCGGAGGACCGGGATGGTCCCGAACACAGGCGGTATTCCGAACGCAACGCCATCCGCATCAAGCGCATACAGCAACTCAAGGACTACGGCCTGACGCTCTCGGAGATAAGTGAACTCTTTGAACTCGCCAGGCGTGACCGGTCTGGCGTAGCCGTCCGCGAGAGCCTCGCGTCAAAATACCGTTCGAGGCTCGAAGATGCCAGAAAGCGCCGGGAGGCCCTTGATGCCTACATCGACGACCTGTCCTGGCATGTGGAACAGCTTGAGCGGGTGCAGGACTTCTTTGAATGCCCGGGTGCTTCCTGTGCGCACTGCCGCTGGTCTGAGCGCTGTGATGTCCGTCTGCTCGTCTCGAGCGGAGCCTAGGCATGTATTGCGGTATCGACATAGGTACTTCATCGGTTAAATGCCTCATTGTAGACGAATCGGGGACCATGCTCGGCACGGGGCGTTCCGCAGTAGGACTCTACAAGGGTGATCTTGGATACGAAGCAGACCCGCTGGAATGGCTCAAATCGGTTGCGGCTGCCTACGCGGAAGCCATCGCCGCGACGGGGTTTGGTGAATCCGGCATCAAGGCGCGGCTCCGTGGCGTCTCGGTCTCCGGCAACGGTCCCACGCTCGTGGCCGTAGGACGGGACGGGCTGCCGGTCGGCCGTGCCTCTTCATGGATGGACAGGAGTGCCGTCGAGGCAGCCGCTACGGTTTCGCAAGCCGCGGGTCGAACCGTGGATCCTTCCTTTTACCTGCCAAAGGCGGTGCGGGCTCTCGGCCTTGCCGGTGCGGAGAACATCGCCATGTTTTTCTCGGGCCCTGAATATCTGGCGTTCACGCTCGGCGCCAGCCCGGTATCCTATCTGGCCGATGACTTCTACGACAGCTTCGTATGGGACAGGCAGGTACTGAGCCGGCTCGGACTGGATGCCGGCATGTTCCCGCCGTACGTGGCGCCCGCCGAGCGCATTGGTTCTGTGAGTGTACACGCTTCGGAGGCCATAGGCCTGCCTGCGGGGCTTCCTATCATCTCTGGCTTCCCGGATTTCCTGGCCGCTCTGGTAGGTTCGGGAGCGGTACGCCCCGGGATTGCCTGCGACCGGTCGGGTTCCAGCGAAGCCCTGAATGTGTGTGCGACCAGGCCATTCCCGGATCCCAGTGTTTTCAGTCTGCCACATGCCATACGGGGCTGCTGGAACCTCTCCGGGGGCCTCACGACCAGCGGCAAGGCACTCGAATGGTTTTCAGGTGTCTCGGGTTATTCCGGCATAGGGTCAGACAGCGTATTCCAGGAGGCCGAGCGCGTCGCTGCCGGTGCCGGGGGCATCCTGTTTCTGCCCTACATGGCTGGCGAACGTGCGCCAATCTGGAATCCGGAACTCCGGGGGGCCTTCATGGGTCTCTCGCTGTCCCATGGCAGGCAAGATCTGGCCCGTGCGGTCGTGGAATCAATAGCTTTTGGACTCAGGCTGGCTGCGGAACGCATCCGCGGCGGTGGTTTTTCAATCGATGTCACCAGATGTTCGGGAGGCGCGGCCCGTGACGATGTGCTGTGTGCCATAAAGGCGGACGTACTCGGCATGCCCGTTGAAGTACCCAGGACCCCCGAATGCGAGGCAATGGGTGATGCCTGCGCCTGCTCGGTAGCGCTCCGCGACCATGCGGATCTGAAGGAAGCCTCTGAATCCATGGTCCGCGTTGAATCACGCTTCGAACCGGACACCAGCAAGCAGGCCCTCTATGACGAGCGCTACGCGGAGTGGAAGGATTTCCTGGAGTCTACCCTGGGGCTCACGAAAAAAGCATCTGATACAGGAACCCCATAGGCTATGGGAAACATGCCACCTTCCATGATGCAGAGCCTCATACTCTTCCTTTTGATAAGTACCGGTTTTGGCGCCGGCAAGGCAGGGGTCATCAAGGGCGACACCGTACGGGCCCTGTCCCGCTTTCTGGTCGACTTTACCCTGCCGGCCTTGATTATCATATCAATGCAACGTTCCTACACCGTGGATCTCAGGGACCAGGCCTTGCGGGTTCTGGTAATTTCCTCCCTGGTTTACGCCACGTCGTTTCCTCTCGCCTACGCGGCAACCAGACTGTACCGCGGAGCAGGCAAGCCGGAACTCGGCGTACACCGCTTTGCCATGTGCTTCTCCAATGTGGGGTTCATGGGGTTTCCCGTTGCCGAATCTCTGCTGGGCCGGGAGAGCCTCTTCATCGTTTCCATCTACAACATACCGTTCCAGATACTGGCATTTTCCGTTGGTGTCGTGATGATAGCCGGCAAGGGCGACCATACGGCTTCAGCACGCCGCGGTCGGGGCTCATCGCTCAAGGTTCTGCTCAATCCTGCCATCTCTTCTGCACTGATCGGGTTCGCACTGTTTCTGGGCTCAGTGCGGATACCCGATCCGCTCTACTCGGCGATGGACCTGCTGGGAGGCATGACAACGCCGCTTGCAATGGTGGTGATAGGGGCGGTGCTTTCACAGACTGGCTTTTCCCGTGTATTCGGCAATCCACGGCTCTGGTTCACGACTGCTTACCGGCTGGCCCTCCATCCGTTGCTGGTGTACCTGTTCGCAAAGGTTATCGGACTCGGTGGCCTTGAACTTGCCGTGCCGGTTCTGGTTTCGGCCATGCCGGTGGCTGCCAACAGCACCATACTGGCTGGCGTTTACGGTGGCGACAGCGTCACCGCCTCGGGACTTGTGTTCGTGTCTACGATCCTCTCCCTGGCGACCATACCGCTGATAGGCTGGCTTTTTTTGTAGCTCAGACCGGAACCGTCTCTGTCAGACGTTCCGGCAGGGTCATGAATCTGTAAATTCGAACTGTCCCTTTACCCTCCAAGCTGGCACGCGATATAGTCTTAAACATATAGTATGAGTAGACAAAGTCAGGTTGGGCGCCGAAAAAGCCTGTCGCGATTCTTTACTTACCTCTCACCATATTGGGTGCTTTTCCTTACCGGTTTTGTTGCCATGACGCTGGCAACCGTTGCGAGGCTGGCAGGTCCACTGATCCTGCGGGCCCTTGTAGACACAGCCATACCCGCAAAAGACACACGGGCCATGATCCTGTACGCGCTATTGTACCTCGGCATCATCATCATCATGGGCGCTCTGACCTATTTTCAGACTACGACCATAGTGCGGTTGGGTCTCAACGTCGTAACCAACATCAAGCGTGACCTGTTCTCTCACCTCTTGACCCTGCCAGTGGCCTATTTTGACAAGCATCCGGTGGGAGAATTGATGGCCCGCGTGGAAAATGACACGGAGAAGGTCAAGCAGCTGTTCTCCGAGACGGGCATCATGCTCGTAGGCAACATCATCTATTTCCTGGGCATGTTCGCGGTGTTCTTCGCCATGGACGCCAGAACCGCGGCATTCATCTTCATACCCGCACCGTTCCTGCTGGCCGGCTTCTTCTTCATTTTTGACAGGCTCAGGCCGCTGTACGAGAAGAGCCGCAAAAAATACGCTGAAATAACGGCTATAGCCACCGAGTTCGTACAGGGCATCGAGGTGGTGCAGGCCTTCAACCGGACTGAACATGCGGCCCGCAAACTGGACCTGGCAAGCAGGGAAAAGCGGGATGCCGAGATCAAGGCAGGCATGACGGAGTACACAACCATGGGCTTCATGGGGTTCCTGGGTGGCCCCATGCTCATGGTGCTCATAATAAAGCTCGTCGCACCGAGCGTGTTCTCGGGAGCACTGACAGTAGGAACGCTGCTCGTTTTCATAGAGTACGGTGTGCGCCTCTTTGAACCGCTGTTCAGCATCGGGGAGAACATACGAGGCATGCAGCAGGCGCGTGTCGCCCTCGGACGCATCTTCAACATCATGGACATAGACCCTGAACCTGCAGGATCTGGCCTGGAACCTGAATTCAGGCAAGGAATAGAATTCCGTGATGTTTCATTTGAATACAAGCCAGGCGAGACGGTGCTTGACCACGTATCGTTCTCCATACGCAAGGGTGAGACAGTTGCGCTGGTCGGTGCATCCGGTTCAGGCAAGACGACAACGGTAAGCCTCCTGTGCAGGTTCTACGAACCGACAAGTGGCTCGATACTGGTAGACGGCGAACCCTTGAAACAGCTTGCGTTGCAGGCCTGGCGGAGGAAAATAGGTCTGGTCCTGCAGGATATCTACCTGTTTCCCGGCACCATTCTTGAAAACGTGCGGGTCTACGACGAAACGCTCGGGCCGGATCAGGCACTGGCAGCCCTGCGCACCGTCCACGCAGCGGATTTTGTGGCTGGCCTGCCCGACGGCATGCAGACGGAACTCCACGAGCGCGGCTCAAACTTGTCCATGGGCGAAAAACAGCTATTGTCGTTCGCCAGGGCCGTGGCCTTTGGCGCAGACATCGTGATAATGGACGAGGCCACGGCCAGCGTCGATGTTGACACCGAGCGCCGCATACAGGAAAGCCTTGAGGTGCTGCTGCAAGGCCGTACAGCGCTCATCGTGGCGCACAGGCTTTCATCAATACTTAAGGCTGACAAAATACTGTTCTTCAAAGACGGGCGCATCATAGCGCAGGGCCGGCACAACGAACTGCTGGCCGCGCTGCCCGAGTACCGGGAACTGGTGCGGCTGCAATTTCCCGACCTGGAAACAAATCCTGAAACTGAAACAGAAGAAGCTGCTGAAACGGAGACTGTTCGATGAGCGATACCAAACCTGAGGCTTCTGCGCCCAGGGTCAACCATATACGCTGGATAGGGCGAATCTGGAGCGAGAAACCGGCTCTGATAGCCGGCCTGTTCTTCCTGACCCTGCTCTCGAGCGCAGTCGCGGTGGCCTACCCGTACCTGGGCAAACTCTTGCTGGACTTGATGCAACAACTGATGGAAAAACCCGGTAGTACTGATCCCATGCGAGACGTTGACCGGCTCCTGCTCGTTTTCGTGGCTGTTGGCCTCGGCGGTCTCGTAGCCTCGCTGTTCCCCGGCATCCGGGGTGTCACCAACTCCATCTTCGAGCATGCCATACGTTCCAAATACTGGAAAAAGGTGCTGGGAAAGGATCACGCGTTCTTTTCCAGGTTTCCATCAGGCGACATTGTAACCAGGCTTACGGACGACCTGTATGATTTTCCAAAGCTCAGCTGGTTCCTGTGCTCGGGCATCTTCAGGGCCGTGGAATCCATAAGCAAGGTGGCATTCTGCCTGGCGGCCATGTTCCTTCTGGACTGGCGGCTTACACTGTTCTCGCTGATACCGCTGCCGCTGATGATAGGCCTGTTCTACGTGACCCAGGACAGGATCTACGATACGTTCCAGAAGAATCAGCAGGCCATAAGCGCCATCAACACGCGGCTTGAGATGAGCTTCTCCGGGGTGCGCATCATCAAGGCCTATGCCTGCGAGGACAAGTACAAGCGTTTCTTTTCCGAGGTGCTCCACACCCGCTGGACGACGGAGATGGCGGTCGCACGGCTCGAGGTGGTGCTTCACCTGATCTACCAGTACATCGACTATGTGGCACAGGTAGGCATCGTGTTTGCGGGCGGCCTGATGGCGGTCAAGGGCAAGATATCGATAGGCACTTTCTATGCATTCTATACCTACCTGTCGATGCTCATTTACCCGATACTGGACATACCGCAACTGTTCGTCTCCGGCAAGCGTGCCTTCGTCAACATAGACAGGCTGGAAGAACTGGCTGCTTTTCCGGAACCCTCCGCGCCGGCAAAGCCTGTACCCCTGGGCGCAATAGAGACAATCTCGCTGGACGGTGTCTCGTTTGCCTATGGCGACCGGCCGGGCAATGCTCTGTCTGACCTTTCGCTGACCATACAGCGTGGCGAGCGCATAGGCGTCATAGGCCCGGTAGGTTCGGGCAAGTCGACGCTGATGAAAACGCTTTTAGGCGTGCTGCCCCCGGGGTCAGGCACCATCAGTGTCAACGGAGTGGACCTCAGGTCGGTGGACCTCCGCTCGTACCGCGATAAAATCGGCTACGTACCGCAGGAAGCGCTCCTCTTTACCGGCACGCTCAGGGAAAACATTGATTTTGGCTCCGACTCGCCCAGCGATGCCCTGTTTGAAACGGCGATGGAGGCGGCTCAACTCAAGGATGAACTGCGATCATTTGCCGACGGAGAGAAAACAGCGGTCGGGCAGCGGGGAGTAAGCCTGTCTGGCGGCCAGAAACAGCGCATGGCCATAGCAAGGGCCATAGCCAGGGAGCCTCAGTTCCTGCTCTTTGACGACATTACAGCCAGCCTCGATGCCGCAAACGAGGAACGGCTGATGCGGCGACTCGACGAACTGCAGGTTGGCCTCGGCTTCGTCATCGTGTCGCACCGGCTTTCAACGCTGCAGTATGTGGACAAGGTGCTGTACCTGGAAGGCGGCAAGGCCCGTGGCTTTGGCACGCACGACGAATTGCTCGGCCAGCCCTGGTACCGTGCGTTCATAGAGGAACACATGGGCCGCTATGCCCAGAACGGCCCCGGGACTCAGGAAGCCGGAACAGAACCCGTGCCTGCTACGGTGTGCTGAACAGCGACATGGCCAGGAAGGGCAGGGATACAGCGCTGACAATGGCACCGTAGCGCAGGAAATCCACCCCGCCTGCCATATTGCCATCATCGACAAGGCTGAACCCATAAAAGGCAAGACCCGCGCCACCCAGTCCGAACATGGTACCGGCTATCAGGCTGCCCTTCTGCCATTTCACCAGGCGGCGTATCGCGGCCAGCTCTTCATCACGCACGAAACCCGCGGGCACAGCCCCGGCACCTGAATTGAAAAGGGCGCTGGCTTCGTCGTACCCCCTGGTGTAGCCCTGCTTGAATACAGCCGCTTCATCAAGTGCAGGGTTGGCTGGCGCAGGTGCTGATGCGGTGTCTGTGCTTCCCACAGGCGCAACGGCCGCGTCGGCACCGCTCTTGCCCCCGGCGGGTACCAGGATGGAGGGTTCGACGACGTAGTCGTTTGAGACCCAGAACTCACGGATGGCCTGGTCAACCTTTGACTTGGAGGCTTCCATCGTGCCTGTCTCACCTTCTACCTGGACCATCTCGCCGGCTGCTATCACAAACGCTTTTGGTATGGGTTCAAGTGCTTCGGCCGCCAGCACATCAGACCTGATATACGCTATGACCTCCACGGATCCCTCAAAGCAGTAAGCCCTGGTAGTCGCCGCGGAGGATGCAGTTCTGGTGGTGATGACGTCTACACCAAAATCCGTCCCCCGTACTCCGGCTGTGGCCTGGGTGCTGCGGACGGAGAAGGAATCGGTGCCCGCCAGTTTTTCAACTTTGGCCCGGATCCTGCCGTAGACAAGCTGCAATGAAGTCTGCCCGTCGCTGAGCTTTTCCAGTATGAAGGTCGTGTTCTCGGCCAGTTTCAGGATGGATCCTCCAGAAGAGAGCCTCAGTTCCACGAACACAGCCTTGCCGGTCTGTACCTGGTCGCCCTGGAGCAGTTCTAGGCCTATCGGATCCTTGAACGCAAGCCGTTTGCCCTGTCTGATGACGACAACATCATCACCTGAAGAGTACTCGACGACTGCTACAGCGTTTCCCTGCCCCCAGGCCTGAAAGGTCACGAACAAGAAGCACCATGCCAGAATCCGAGGAGTTAGATTAGTCTTCATTGAAGTACCTCCAGGACTCGGAGTTAGCTGCCGAGCGTTGTCGCTTGATGATATCGTTGATTTATTCAGGATGCCCCGATATACTCAGTCAAAATATGGAGCAGTTGCTCAATGAAATCAAGATTGCGTATATCGATTCTGGTATAAACCAGGTCCTCCTCGAGATACCCGCGGATGCCAGGAATGGGCCGTATGCCATGCATTACAATCAGGGCGAGGAGTTTTTCATCGAACTCGGGTCTCCCGTCTTCGTTCCACGCCTGCCTATCCACCACGACATCCGCAAACCGGTTCCCGATGCCAATTACGCTACCGCTGTCAGGGACATCGTAGCACAGCTCGCAAAAAACCTGCCGGAATGTTTTACCGGGCTTACCTATTTTTTCGACCCGGCCGAGATACTCAAACCGTGTTTCTACCGTCTCTATAAAGCCGACAATGATGTCTACCTGTATCTGCTCAGGGTAGACCTCTTGCCCCGCCCTTTTGACTCGGAAACCCTTGAAGCCGGAACCAATGACCTTACCCCGGCGTATTCAGCACGGCGCATCTACATGGAATCAGAGATCATCCCGCTGGAAGCGGTCATGTGGGAATCCGGCAGGGTAAAAGCCTTCAGGATACGGCAATTGATTTCACAGACCTGGATAGGAGAGACGGGCAAGGGCTACCGCGTCCGGGGCATATGGATGGATTCAGACCTTTCCAAATTCTTCACCAAGCTGTTCGTTCCACCAGGAAAGCGCGTGTACCCGTTTTACCCGCTGTTCTGCAAGTACATGACCCTGTGCGCAACCTCGCCCATCCTGAGTTCGGATGGCAGGCGCAAAATGATCCCGTTGTTGCACCGCGCCGTGCAGTTCCTCACTCCGGAAATCAGCCGCATACAGGAATCCCTCAAGAATGACAAATTCACGGAGTCCATGCCCCACTTCACGGCGCTCAGAAACAGGGTGCCGGAATCGTGGAAGGCTCCGCTATCGCATTTCAGCATTGAAGCCTACCTCAACGAACGCGAGCAGAAGGAGTACTCCCTCGATTATGCAAACGATACGGCTTGAAGACATCAGAGGCCTGCGCGTTACGGTCATGGGCCTCGGGCTCAATGGCGGCGGCGTAGCCTCCGCCAGGTTTTTCGCCGAGCACGGAGCACGGGTCACGGTAACCGATACCAAGGACGGGATGGCCCTCGCAGACTCGGTTGCGGCGCTTTCTACATACGATATCCGCTATGTGCTCGGCCGGCATGACGAAGCCGATTTCTCCGGAGCTGATCTGGTAATCAAGAATCCTGCTGTCAGACCAGACAACCAGTACCTTCGCCTTGCAAAATCCGTAGAGACGGACCTCTCGCTGTTCCTGCGCTTCTGCCCCTCGCGCATAGCAGCCGTCACCGGTTCCAAAGGCAAATCGACAACAGCCACAGCCCTCGCGTGGATGCTAGGCAAGAGCGGCATCAAGGCTTTTCTGGGGGGCAACATTACTGTCTCTCCTTTGGGGTTTCTGGATGAGGCCCGTCCACAGGACGTGGTCGTGCTGGAACTCTCCAGCTGGCAACTCGGCGACCTCAAGGGCAAAGGTGCCCTGAAGCCCGGTGTTGCCACGCTCACGCGTATCGTACCCGACCATCTGGACCGCTACGGCACCATGGAGGCCTACGTTGCCGACAAGCGACTGATCTATGCCGACCAGAACGACCAGGACTGGACCGTCTACGATATCGACGACCCCTACGGCCGGTCCTTTGCCGCTGAAACCAGGGCCAGGAAGCTCGCCTACGGCCACGAATTGCCTGCTGGTGTATTCGGCATCAGTATTCCGGATGGCAGGAGTGCATGCGTCGCCACCTTGCCTGGACTGAAATCCATGGAACTTGTGCCATCAACCCTGCTCGTGCCCGGTGCCCACAACAGGCGCAACATAGCCGCCGCGGCAATCTCCGCATGGACCTGCGGAGCCGATCCGCACGCGATTGCGGCTGCGGCCATGACGTTTACCGGCGTGGAACACCGACTGGAACCGATACGTGAACGCCGTGGCGTCCGGTGGTACAACGACTCGGCAGCAACCGTTCCGGAGGCTACGCGCGCCGCAGTAGAAGCCTTCGAGGAACCCGTGGTGCTCATCACAGGCGGAACGGACAAGAAACTGGAATTCGAAGTGGCCCGGGCCGCTTACCGGATGGCGGCCGGCCTCGTACTGCTGGCCGGTACCGGTACCGACAAGATCAGGGCCATGCTCGAGGCAGATTCCGTAGGATATCGCGGACCATTTGACGACATAGGCAAGGCCGTAGCGGAGGCCGCACGCATGGCCAGGCCAGGCTCGGTGGCCGTACTGTCACCAGGCTGCACCTCGTTTGGCATGTTCAAGAATGAATTTGACCGGGGAAGAAGCTACAAGGCCGCCGTGGCGGCTCTGCCTGACTAATATCAGCGCATGAACGCAATGGCGCAGTAGCCTACCGACGAATCACCGCCGGGGGCCACTTCGTCACTCGATCCCCGCATCAGCAATCGTGACCGCAACGCTTGCATGTGCCTTGCGTAGGCCATAGCCGCCATAGCCGCTCCGACGGAGCAGGCAGAACTATCTGATTCTGCCCGTTTGAGCGCGGTTGCCTCATCCATAGCCATGAAGGCCTCGACGAGAGCCTTGTCGGCACGTCTGGCCCACGGAAACCCTTCCTGCCCGCGACCCGCTGGCTCAAAGTTGTATGCCGGACCGTAATGGACCAGGTCGGTAGAACCTATGACAAAGACCTTCTTGTCTGTCGATGTGGAATAGTCGGCTATCGCAGCACCCAACCGTGCCGCACGAGCATCATTGGGCGCCCTGAAGCAGACAACGGGAATTCCTGGAAACCGGTGGGCGGCCATGGGCAGGTGGACCTCGACGGTATTATCTGTTCCCCGCTCCGGTATTGCCGATACTGCCGGTACGACCGCATCACGCAAGGCCCTGTCCGCAACGATGGTGCCCAGCGGCGTCTCGAAACCATCCTCATCGCAGTACCTGAAGTCTGAACCAGCGGGCAGGTGACCTCCGATGATGACCACCACGTCGGAATCCGCAGCTGACCGCCACGTGGCCCATGCTATCCTGCCGGAATAGTACCAGCCTGCATGCGGTCCTATGCCCGCAAGTGCTCCTTGGGCATGTGAGGCGGCGTCAACCCTGTCCCAGGCACCCAGCTTTGTTTCAACTTCGCGGCGCACGTCTGGATACCAGCCTGTCGGCAACATCCTCGGTCGTACGGACATACGGCCTCCTTTCAGTTCCACAAACTGCAATATAAGGATTATACTCTACCACCATGAAACGTGGACCATTACTGATAGCTATTTGTTCCTGTCTCGTCGTCGCGGCCATAGCCGCGTGGCCTGTACTGCGAATTTCACGCGCCCTTGAAGAAGGCCGCCGGGAATCGCTCGCTTCATTCTCCGAACTCCGCAGGACTGCGCTCAACACCGTGGCGCAGCCTTCGGACGCCTCGAGCGCGGCCTGGCGGACAGAGGCAGGAACCGCATGGCGCAAGCAATCCCGTCTGCTCGCCGTAATCCTCAAGGATTCCTCCGGAGAAGTGCTCTATGCAAAACCAGGCGCATCACCGTACTACAAGCGCGCTGACGATGGCCTGTCATTCGAACAGCCAGAGGGAACGACAACGAGGCTGAGCGGTACCTTGTCTTCAGGCATCGCGCTGGAAGCACTCTACGTTACGCTGAGCCAGGAAGCCGTATTCTATGCCATCCGGGATGCCGCGGTCGTCTTTGCGGCGCTTCTGGCCATGCTGGTAGCGTGGTTGCTGGTACTATCGAATGTACGCCCGGAGCGAAAGGCTGTCGACGATGAAGAAGCCGCATCTGACGATGTGGTTTCCATGGTGGTTCATGAAGACTGGACGCCCGACATCCCCCTGATGAACCTGGAAGAATCTACCCTGTATTCTGAAAACCCTTTCGATGATGCTGATTCAGCGCGGAAAACCGTTCCCGCTCTTGCTTCGGCCCCCACACGGGGTTCCGAAGCCGTCACAACTGCCCAGCCGGTGGCAACCGAGGCACCAAAAGCTGCCTTCATCGATCAGGTTGACTTGCCGGAAGGCGCGCTGGATGGACCGCGGGGCCTGTTCGATGCCGAAACGGGGCTGGGCTGGGAAGCCTACCTGAGGGAACGGCTGAGTTCGGAACTTCGCCGGTCGGCTTCATTCGAGCAGGATCTATCACTCCTCATTACGTCCTTCCGCGAAGCCAGGCGCGGGGACGAGGAATTCAACCTGTTCGCCGCAACGGTACGGGATTTCTTCAGTTTCAAGGACATGGCCTTCCTCTTCGGCGAAGGCGGGGTTGCCTGCATACTACCCAACATGGATGTAGACCATGCGCTCAGGATGAGCGAGGAACTCTTGAAGAAGCTTTCTCTCATGTTCCGGAGCCAGACAGCCAATGGCTCGACGGATATACATATCGGATTGAGTTCCCGTGCCGGGCGCCTCGTGGATGCTGACCGCATCATCGGTGAGTCTATGGCCGCGCTTGCCAAAGCCAGACAGGATGGCGGCACCAGGATCATGGCGTTCAGACCGGATCCTGAGAAATTCCGGGCTTACCTCGCGGGACAATGAAAAAAACCCGTAACCATATTCAGGAGCCGGTTGCGGCTTTCAGTTGATCAAGCGGCTTCAGAATCTCGGTGAGCGACCACGACGGCAGGTACATCCTGCGGTCCCGCTGTGACGATTGCGCTGGATAACGGCCATCTTCGCGTTTGGCTTCTATTGCCAGATTCAACGAACGGCCGTTGCCCAGTTTGAGTTCGACAGTGATGACCGGCGGCCCGGCTTGTTCCGCGCCGGGGGCATAGTCATCGCCCCTGAGTGCTGCCAGAGCCCGCACCAGGGCCTCGACCCTGGCTCCGTCAAGCGCGATGCCGTCAGAGACCCAGCCGGAACCGGATCTGCTGGCCGTGTAGGCCAGGTTCAGTACGCTTCCGCCAGCACTTTCAAAGACGCCATTGACGATGAGTTGCTGCACCGACTCTGCAGCCGGCGGCGCTGTCCAGGCTCGTAGATCCAGCCATGAACTGCGCTTGCCAAGTATGTATGATGCCATGCCCGAGGCCACGCTGTAGGCCTCGGAACCATCAGCCAATGCAACATATGCGGCCCCCGGAGACTTGGCATAATTGCCAAGCAGGAAATCACGCTTTACGGTGCCTTTTGCATCCTTCAGCGTGACCCTGCGGACCTCCTGCCCTTCCAGACCAAGAACCGGCCAGGACGCCTTATCCCTTGCAACAGGTTCAAGGTGGGCCACAGAATCCACGGCCTTGAGGAAAGAATCAATTCTTGCGCTGTCGGCAGGCAGCGTGCCATCCGGAACATTCATGATCCAGCTGTTTCCTGCACGGGCAAGCTGCACCGTTTCAGGTCCTTCTATTCCGATGGCCGTTATGGCGTCGGGCGATTCAATCAGGTCAAAGCTGGTAGCACGTGCGTCTGATGACGACGGTGAAAACAGCAACCCGAGCAGGATTGCGGCGGCCAGGAACGCGTCTATGGCCAGCAACAGCCTGACCCTCTTCCGGTAGTCGCTCATGCCTCACCTCCCCTCCGGGCGCGGGATTCCCGCTCCGCCCTGTTCCTCTTCGCGAAGCGCACCAAGCCCCACACCACGACACCGAGCGGTACGAGGCCCAGCGTAACGATGTAGGTCAGGGCAATCAGGAAATCACGAAGCCCCTGATCCTGGATCCTGTTGAGGCGTGTATCTGTCACGGCACGCGCACGGATGGCAATGAGGTCATCCCGTGAACTCAGCCAGTCTGCTGCAGACAGCGCAAACGAGGCGTTAAAGCCAGAGTCGCTCATCTTCATCAGATCCGTAAGAAAGTCAGCGGAGGAGACGACGACGATGCGGGTAGGGGCTGAAATCGCTGATACCGGTTTCGGAGGCGGGGGGGCACCATCACGTACCGGCGTGTCTCCCGCGGCAAAGGCACTCGGGAACGAACCTGTCGCCGAGGCCGCTACCAGGTACTGGCCCGTGGTCTCGGCAAGCTCCAGGGCATACCGGGACTGGTCTTCTGGAGCAGCGGCAAAATCCCGCGTCTGGAGCCAGGCCTTGGGTGTCGTCTTTGCCAGTTCCGTATATGCAGCACCGGCAACCGGATTAAGCATCATCGGACTGGGCCAGTACAGGTCCAATCCGGCGAAGCGAGCAGTCATGGGACTGTCCGGATCTGCGAAACGCGCATCGAGGGCCACCCAGTGCGGGTAGCGTACATACTGGATCTGGTAGCCACCACCCTGCCGCTGTGTCTGAAACGGTACGGTCAGGTTGGACTGGTCGAGCACCAGCCTGCGCTGCACGTCAAAACCGTAACGGGCCAGCACCGGCAGAAGCCCACCTTCTGGTACTGCCGCGGCAGCAAGGCCGTATTCCGGATTGACGGTAACGCCTTTTACCGCAAAAAAGGCCTTGCCTCCGCGCATCAGGAATGCGTCGACAAAGGCTGCGTCATATCTGTCAATCGACGCGTTGCCGAGCACGAACAGCAGGTCTATGTCATCCTCGATGACAACACCGCGAGACACCTCACGAGGTTCGTACCCTGCCCTCGCCAGGCTGCCTGACAGGGTCTGATAGTCGTTTGGGACAGCCTTGTCCTCATCGCCGACCAGAAGTCCTGCCACCAGGTGGATGTCTCCGACGACCGAGCGGATTGATTTTACCAGTTCATACTCGAGCGTCTCTGTTGCCAGGACTGCAGGAATGGTTTCATGCCTGTCCAGGTATTCCATGACGATGCCGGTGTAGACCATGGCGACACGCTGTTCCGAGCGCTCCACAACCTGCATCTGCTGGGCCGCTACACCGAACTGCTCGGCTTCGGCTGGATCCTTGGTAGGATCGACAACCCGGACACGGATCTTGCCCTTGTTGGCGGCCTCCAGTTCACGCAGGAGGTCCTCTATGGCACCGGGGCCGGGATGCCGGTCAGCCAGGCTTTTTGAAACGAAATAGGTAATCCGGATGCTCTCGGGAATTTCCTCGTGCAGGGCACGGGCGGCCTTTGAAAGCGTGAAGGTCCGGCTGGAAGTAAGGTCCAGCCGGGCATAGAACATGGTCGAGGCAATTGCTGCAAGTACAAGGCCAAGGCCAACCAGAAGGGCGAGCAGGCGTTCCTGCTTCTTCAGTCGCGTCATCATGAGCTCACCTCCACTTGCCGGCTGACAGGAGCCTGGTCGTCGCATAGAGGCAAGCGACGGTGATCACCATGAAATACACGAGGTCACGCGTATCGGCGACACCACGCGAGAACGAAGAAAAATGGTATGAAAGGGATAACCAGTTGATTATCCCGGCCAGGGCGGAAGGCAGGTCTACCAGCATGGTCAGCTGGGACAGCAGGCTGAGTGTCAGGAGTATCAGGACGGTAGCCATGAATGCGCTCATCTGGTTTTTTGCGGCTCCCGAGACCGCCTGCCCTATCGACACCACAGCCGAGGCCATCAGCAGCGCACCCAGGTATTCCGCTACGATCGTGCCCGCATCGAAGCGCCCGAACATGGACACGAACAACGGAACAGGCAGGCTGAGCGCCAGCGCGGTGGCAATGACAGCCATTGCTGCCAGGTATTTACCCAGCACGAGTTCACCGTCCCGGAACGGCATCGTCAAGAGCAGTTCATAGGTTCCCTGCCGCCGTTCCTCCGCCCACAGACGCATCGTAAGCGCGGGTGCAAGCACCGAGAGCACTATGGGCATCAGGGAAAAGTAGCCGCGCATCGAGGCTTGCCCGGCGGCAAAGAACGTCTCGAAAAAGAAAAACAGGGTTCCGCAAACCAGCAGGAACGCTACTATGAAAATATAGGCTACAGGCGCGTTGAAGTAACTTGCGATCTCACGCCTTGCTATGGTTACCGTACCATTCATCGTCCAGTATCCTCCCCGGTGAGCCGTACGAAAATATCTTCCATCGAGAGGCGCTCCCGCCGCATCTCGAGTAACTTGGCCCCTTCTGCTGCGGCCCAGTCGAAGACAGACTCGGCTACCGCATCTCCATCACCATGGCCCGCAACCACGCGGAACCTGACGAGTGCCGGTTGGCCGGCAGGTCCCGGCGAATCAACAGAACGCACGCCAGGCAAGGCATTCAGGAGAGCCAGGGCAGCGGCACCTGCTCCTTTTACGGTACATTCAAGGCGCTCCTCACCCTGCATGTCAGCGGCTATTTCAGCAGCGCTGCCCTGGGCGACAATGAGTCCCTCGTTTAGTATGAGAACCTCGGAACAGAGTGCCTCTACTTCCTGGAG
>JAIFMD010000005.1 GCA_020048755.1 Spirochaetota bacterium | reverse complement strand
TAACTTCAATTTTATCGGCGTTGACGATTACGACATAATCACCGATTTCCTGGTGCGGCGTGTAGCAAGCCTTGTGCTTGCCGCGCACGAGGGAAGCCGCCTTGGAGGCTACGCGACCGAGGCGCTGGCCCTGGGCGTCAATGACGAACCAGGAACGGGCTACTTCCGCCGGCTTAACAAATAGGGTCTTCATCAATCTATACCTTCACCTTTAGGAGTTCATTAGTGTAAAAGGAAGCGAGCGGTATATTCACATATATCGCATGACGTGTCAAGGGACGCGCCCCCTTACGTCTTCTTCTCGGTTGCTGCCTCTTCGGCTTCTTCTTTTCTGGCTTCCATCCGGTCCTTGATGTCGGCAATGCCGATGAACACGGCAATGAGCCCGATGAAGGCCGCGATGACGGGAACGGAGCCGCGCAGGAAGGCCAGCACATCCTGCCACCAGCCGAGCGGGCCGGGAAGGCAGGCAAAAACGGCAAACGCCACGCAGACGATTCCAACTATGAGAGCCACCATATCATTACCTCCGGTTTCATGACAAACGGTCCGGACAGGCCCCGGACAACGCATGCCCATATAAAGATACCTGAAACGCTGGTTTCGTCAATAAGGCAGGACCCGGACTCCGGCCGTTGCCTCGCGGCGCGCATCGCCTTTATACTGAGGGAACCGCACGCGAAAGGATCGCCATGATACCCAATGGAGCGCTCGTCCTCTTCAAGACCCGACCCGCCATAGTCCAGCGTGACGGCGACCGCATTGAACTGTCGTTCGAGACGGGAGCTCCGGTCCGAGTACGCGACAAGGATGCGGAACTGATCCATGCCGGCCCGGTAAAGAAAATTCCGGCCCCCGCCTCCGGTGGCGAGTTCGAGACAGCCTGGGAAATGACTGCAGGTACCGCCCTGGGGCTGGAAGAACTGGCAGAACTGGCATTCGGGGCAACTGGACCGGCTGAAGCCCTTGCCTGCAGGTATGCGGTGGCGGAAGGGTTGCTGTTCAGGCTGGACGGCGAGCGCATCGTCGCTATGACTGCAGCTGAGCGAGAGGCAGAAGCTACCAGACGCAAGCGCAAGGAAGGCGAAGCATCGGAACGCGCCGCGTTCGTGGAACGCGCACGCCGCTGCAGGATAGAACCGGGTGACGAGCGCTTCTGGGGCGAGGTCGAAGCGCTGGCGACTGGCCGCACACAAAAATCAAAAATGGCCACCGATATAGGAGCCGGCGACGGCCCGGAATCCGCCCAGGCCTGGCTGATCAAGGCTGGATTGTGGACGGCCCGGACCAATCCCCATCCCATACGCTCGGGGCATCCGTCAAAAGCGCCTGAACTAGAACTTGGTCCTGATGACGACGAGGGGCGTATCGACCTTACCGCGATGGAAGCCTGGGCCATAGACAACGCCTGGAGCCACGATCCCGACGACGCCATATCCTGGGACGGCGAGGCAGTATGGGTGCACGTAGCCGATCCCGCGAGCGCCATCATCCCCGGCAGTGCGGCCGACCTCGAAGCCTCCAACCGCTCCGGCACGCTCTACCTGCCAGAAGGCGCCATACCGATGCTGCCGGACGCCGCCCTCGACCGCTTCGGGCTCGGCCTCGCCGACATGTCCCGGGCACTCTCGTTCAGGGTTGCATTTGATACTGAAGGCCTCGTTACCGATGTACGGGTCGTGCCCAGCCGAGTCCGCGTGACACGATTGTCCTATGCCGCAGCCGATCCGCTCCTTGCGGCCGGCCCGCTGGCAGAACTGGCCCGGGTAGCAGCCCTGCGCAAGGCCTACAGGCAGCGCAACGGTGCCATCGACATAGACATACCGGAAGTACGCGTCTGGGTAGACGCAGGAGTGCCCCGCATCGACCCCGTGCCCCATTCCGCCTCCAGCGGCGTGGTCAGAGAGATGATGGTAATGGCTGGAGAAGGCCTGGCCCGCTGGGCCTTTGACCGGAACCTGCCTTTTCCCTACTACAGCCAGGAAGCCCCGGGCTCCAGGGACGACCTGCCCGAAGGCCTCGCAGGCGAATTCGCCAAACGGCGGCTCATGAAGGCTGGCATGGCGGGCGTCCAGCCGCGCGCCCACCAAGGCCTGGGAGTGACCATGTATGCACAGGCTACCAGCCCGCTCCGCCGCTATGGCGACCTCCTCGGGCACCAGCAGGCGCGCGCAGCCCTGGCGGCAGAACAAGGCCGCAAGGCCGAAGCACCGTTGCCCGCGGATGAATTATCCATGCGGCTGGCCCGGGCGGCTGCGGGCGGACAGGCCGTACGCAAGGCCGAGCGCCAGAGCGAGCTGCACTGGACCATTGCGTGGCTGCTGGACCGCCCCGGCTGGGAAGGTGATGCCATCGTAGTCCAGGCTGGCAGCGGCGATGCCCTGCTCTGTGTACCGGAAATCGGCCTGGAAACAAAGATCAGAAACTCGGGGTTTGAACTAAACCAGGCTGTCAGGGTACGTTTCCAGAAGGCGGACATAGCCAGGCTCGACGTGCAGTTCTCCATAGTATAGTTGACCGGGAGCCGCGCCTCCTCTATGCTTGCGCGGTGAGCATGGAACAAACTGACTATCGCCTCGCGGCGATCATGTACACCGACATAGTCGGTTTCTCTCGGATGATGGAGCGGGACGAGTCTGGCACGCTCGATATACTCCGTTACCATAACACCCTCGTCACCGACATAGCGACAAAGCGCCACGGCACCGTCATCAAGACCATAGGCGACGCGTTCCTGGTGGACTTCCGCAATACCGTGGAAGCGCTGCAGTGCGCCATGGACATCCAGGCGGCCATCTACGAGCACAACAAAGAAGGCAAGGGCCAGCCGCTCCTCCTCCGCATAGGCCTGCACCTCGGCGACATATACTTCTTTGAGAACGATGCCCTCGGCGAAGGCATCAACATCGCCAGCCGCCTGCAGTCCTTTGCCCGCCCCGGCTGCATCTGTTTCTCGCAGGACGTCTACAACCAGGTACTCAACAAGATAGACTTCAGGGCAGACAAGCTCGGCAAGGTGTCGCTCAAGAACATCACCAAGGAAATCCACGGTTACGAAATAGT
Source organism: Spirochaetota bacterium (assembly GCA_020048755.1). GTDB lineage: Bacteria > Spirochaetota > Spirochaetia > Treponematales > UBA12059 > SZUA-370. The sequence continues at coordinate 3,814 of JAIFMD010000005.1, read as the reverse complement.
CAGCCCCAACGTCGAATTCGACCCCGACAGGGACAAACCCCGGCCTGGCTTCAAGCCGGCAGCCGCAGAGGTAGTTGCCCCCGAACCCGTGGCGGCTCCCCTGCCCGGCCTGCCCTCCCCCGCCGACCGCGGCTACACACCCGAGGCTGCCCGCGAGGTGCTCGACGACATACGCAAGGCCATCCTGGAAGACACCAGACGCATGGGCCGCAGGCTCACCGTTGACGAGGCTTTGGCGCGCTACGGCGAATACGGCGTCGAGGCCAAGGAAGTCATAGCGACGATGACCGACAAGGGCCTGATCCAGAAACGGCCAGCACCTGGCAGCAGCCGGAATGCCTCGCCCGAACCGGAATTCGGAACAGGCATCCAGTCCGCCAGCAACACAACCGGAACCAGCGGCACGAGTGACCTCGCCGCGGACATAGGCCGGGCCGTAGAAGGCATAGCGCGCGCCATAGAACAAAGCGTCGGTGACTGGCAGAAGTCAGGCGCACATGGCACCCGCGGCCGCGAGCCCCATCGCGAAGCCCGCCATGATTCTGGCCATGACGACATAGGCAGGCGCGTTGAAAACAAGACAGCGCACATCATCCAGAAACTGGAACGTGCAGCCGACAAGGTAGATTTTGCCTTCGACGAGAAATTCGCAATCAAGGCAGAATACAAGCGCCACGAGGCCGAGGTCGGTACCGGCAAATGGGACAAGGACCTGCGCGGCTCCGAACACTTCAAGCCAGGCAACGAGGAACTCGAGACAGACTTTGACCGTTACCGCGACAAGATAGACGCAAAAGCGCACAAATCGACCAGTGGCTTCGTCGGCAACCTCATATCGTTCCTGGGCGTCAACGCGTTCCTGTGGTACATCAACCTCAACGTGGCACCGGGCTTCATGTGGGCCGCCATCGTGAGCGCGGCCTGGGGCACCGGCATCGTATCGGGCTTATTTGCCATGCTGCGCGGCAAGGCCAAGGCCGCAGAAGCGGACAGGATGCCCCAGCTCCGCCCCGACGCACTGGACGTGTACAAGAAAATACACCGCGTCCGCGACGGCATGGCCATGCATTTCGCCAGCGTCATATCGGTACCACCACTCCTGTTCACCATAAACCTGCTGACCAGCCCGGGCTTCCTGTGGGCGGCCATACCGTCAGGCATCATGGCACTCAGCTTCCTGGGGCACCTCATCTCCTACCCCGGCACCCTGCGTGGCCTGGAAAAAAAACTGTGCCGCATGCTCGGCGTCGATTCGTGGCGGGAGCTCTTCAGGCTCGGCAAGGGCCGCCAGGCCGGTGCGGCGGCAGGCCCGTACGCGTCGATCTATACCGAGGTAGCCACCATCCGGGACGAGATAGTCCGCGACCTCAAGGCCGGCAAGGGCTCGGACGAGTTTGGCAAGGACATGATCCCCACCCTGGACAAGTACGTTGAACAGGTCAAACTGCTCTCCCATTCAGTCAATGAGATTGATGGCATCGTTTCAACCATCCCCATGGATGCCCTCAAGAGCGACCGCGAAGCACTCGAGGCCAAGCGCTCGGTGGCCGGCAGCCAGGCGCTCAAGGACGAGTACACGCGCTCCATAGCAGAAATTGCCCGGCAGGAAAAAGCCTGCACCGACCTCGAGGACCAGCGCGAACTCCTGCGGCTCAGGCTCGGCTCCTCGGCCAACGCACTCAAGCAGCTCAAGATCGACATGGCCAGGATGAAGGCACTGCCCGAAGCCAGCGAGCGCCAAGCCCTCGAGGACATCAGGAAGAAAGCCAGCGAACTTTCCGGCTACCTGGCGGACCTGAAAACTGGCTACGAGGAAACCTCGGCCGATCCCTATGCCGAGCTGGAACGCCTCGCCGCCGAGTCAGAAGCCCGGGCCAGACTGGAAGCACCAACCAGCGGCACCAAGCCCCCCGACGGTCAGCCCGCCTCCGGTCGTTGACAGGCCTGATTGCCTCCTAAGCAATAGGTCGTGGGTTCGATTCCCGCCCAGATCACGTTTCAAGCCGCCTGTAAAAGGGTGGCTTTTTTGTTCCCTGACTCTCCCATGCCCTGATTCCGTTGACAGCAACTAGCCCTGTGCAGATAATGAAATCGTGAACCTGCCCATCGCCATAGAAGACCTCCTGAATGCCCGCGCCGTTGAATCTGACCGCCTTGAGTTCAAGGAAGGCTGGAATCCCGACAAGGTTTATCAGAGCATCTGCGCCTTCGCCAACGACATCGAGAACATCGGCGGTGGGTACATCCTCATAGGTGTTGCTGAAAAGGGAGGCAGGGCGACCAGACCAGTCGTCGGGTTGTCTCCTGAGGCTATAGCTTCCATCCAGAAGGAAATGATCGGGCTCAACAACCTGATCCGTCCGAAGTATGCTCCACGGCTCGGTATTGTACATGTCGATGGCAAGGAAATTCTGGTCATCTGGATACCTGGTGGTGATGACCGCCCCTACGAGGTACCGGAATCCATCAAGTCCAAACAGAAAACCTGGAAACACTATATTCGTCGTTATGCCAGCACCATTGAGGCAAGGGGCAACGACAAGGATGAACTGCTCGCGTTGACGAACAGAACTCCCTTCGACGACAGACCCAATGCTCAGGCAAAACAGTGCGATATCGACATAGTCCTGGTTCGGGATTTTCTCCGTAAAGCTGAAAGCCTGTTGGCTGAAGAGATGAACAGCCTGAACCTGGAAACCGTACTGGCGCGCATGAACTTACTAGTCGGTCCTCCCGAGCACCAGAAGCTGCGGAACGTCTCGCTGATGCTTTTCAATGAAACACCTGAACAATTCTTCCCCTATTCCTATATCGACATCGTGGACTTCCGGCACGGAGAGGGCGACAGGACGTTCTCGGAAAAGCGCTGCTATGGCTCCATGCAGAACCAGATCAGGCAGGCACTCGACTACTTCCAGTCTTCAGTGGTCATGGAACGCGTCATCAAGGTGCCTGACCAGGCGGAAGCCATCCGGGCCTGGAGCTATCCATACAGAGTGCTTGAGGAGATCCTCGTCAACGCTGTCTACCACCGTGACTATCAGGAGCACGAACCAATCACCATACGAATCGAGCCGGACAAGATCCGCATATACAACCTTGGAGGCCTGGACAGGTCAATCAATCTTGAAGACCTCCTGTCCGGCAAGGCCGTACCCCGACGCTACCGGAACCGTCGCCTCGGCGACTTTCTCAAGGAGATGAAACTTGCCGAAGGGCGGCTGACCGGAATCCAGCTCATAAAATCGTCACTTGAACAGAATGGCTCCCCTGCTCCGTTTTTCGAAACCGACGATGAACGGACCTGGTTCAGCGTCATGTTGTACCTGCATCCAGCCTTCTTGTATGCGTCTACCCTTGATGAAATTTCTGGGGCTACAACTGCATCAGGCTTGTTGACAGAGCTTCTGCGCAAAGCGCTGACAGCATCCAGTCACCAAGACGAGCACCAAGACGAGCACCAAGACGAAGCTACCATCGATATAATGATGGCGATGGTGAAATTCAGTCTGGATCAACCACGATCCAAAGAAGAGCTTTTCGCCCTCGTAGGCCTGAAACCGGATACCCGGTCAAAGCGACGCTACATCGAACCACTGGAAAGAACTGGCTGGCTTGAGAAAACACTTCCGGAAAAACCGACGAGCCGGAACCAGCAGTACCGACTCGGGAAGGCCGCTCGTGATGCCCTGACCCGGTCTGGTAGCTCAGTTGGATAGAGCGATTGCCTCCTAAGCAATAGGTCGTGGGTTCGATTCCCGCCCAGATCACGTTTCAAGCCGCCTGTAAAAGGGTGGCTTTTTTGTTCCCTGAC
>JAIFMD010000008.1 GCA_020048755.1 Spirochaetota bacterium | reverse complement strand
AGGCCAGGCCGCCCTACCATCCTGCTCCGGGCATGCGCGCCGCGCTCGGCCTGATCGGCATGTACGAGCCGGTGATGCTGACGCAGGAAGAGGCCAAGTGCAACTGGATAATGCAGAACGAGCCGGAACTCTGGGCCAGAACGTATAAATATGTCGAGGTGTCAGGCTACCTGACCCACAGGCTTACCGGCAGCTTCAACGACTCGGCTGCCTCGCTCATAGGCCACCTGCCCTTCGACTACAAGAAGCAGCGCTGGTGCAAACCCGGGCACCGCAACGCGAAAATGTTCCCGGTGCCGCTGGACAAGCTGCCCGGCATAGTCCAGCCTGGCAAAGAAATTGGCCGCATCACCCAGGCGGCGCACGCCGAGACCGGCATACCCATGGGTATCCCCCTGATTGCGGCGGGCAGCGACAAGGGTTGCGAGACCATCGGTATGGGTGTCACCGGTACTGACAAGGCGTCCCTCTCGTTCGGCACGACCGCGACCATACAGACGACCAGTCCGCGCTATATTGAACCGCTCACCTTCATGCCGGCCTATCCCGCGCCGATACCCGGCAAATTCAACCCCGAGGTGGAAATATTCCGGGGTTACTGGATGATCACCTGGTTCAAGAACCAGTTTGCTTTCGAAGAGGTCCGCGAGGCAGAGGCGCGCGGCATAGTGCCGGAAGCCATGCTGGACGAGCTCCTCAGGAAGACGCCCGCTGGCGGTCACGGACTTGTGATGCAGCCGTACTGGACCCCCATGTTCAAGATGCCGTCGGCCAAGGGCGCCATCATCGGTTTTGGTGACGTGCACGACCGCGCTTACCTGTACCGGGCGATAATCGAAGGTCTGGCGTTCGGCCTCAAGGATGGCCTGCATGCCATGGAAAAAGCGAGTGGCACAAAGATAACGGAGCTGGCTGTTTCTGGTGGAGCCAGCCAGAGTGACGAGATATGCCGCATCACAGCCGATGTCTTCAACCTGCCGCTCGTCCGGGGCGCCACGTTTGAATCGTCTGGACTCGGTGCCGCCATGGTCATCGCCGCCGGCTTGGGCATGTACCCGTCTGTTGAAGCAGCCATTGCCGCAATGGCCAGGCGTGACCGCGTCTTCCAGCCCGACCCGGAACGCGCCGCTCTGTACTACAGGCTCTACACCCGCGTCTACAAAAAAATGTACAAGGCCCTGGCCCCCCTGTACGAACAGATCCGCACCATCACCGGCTACCCTGAAAGGCTTTGAAGATGGATAGGAAATTTTGCACAGAGACACAGAGAAGACGAGGTAGGAAGGACTATAGAATAGAATAAGATAGGAAATTTGGGCACAGAGACACAGAGAAGAGGACGTAAGAAAGGCTTTGGAACAGGAGAAAATAGGAAATTTGGGCATAGAGACACAGAGAAGATGAGGTAATAAAATAGTTTTGGAAAAGAAATGGACCAGGGGCAAATGAGGATAAGGAAAGTAGTTCACTACTCCTTATCCTGTTCTATTTCCAATTTTTCCCTCTTCCTCGTCTTCTCTGTGGCTCTGTGCCAAATTCTTAGTCTTTGTCCTTCTTTTCCTGACCTTTTTCCATTCCTCTCGTCTTCTCTGTGGCTCTGTGCAAAAATTCTTCTGAATTATTAGTAGGAGCGTTATATGGCTAAACAGGAATTCGTACCGGAGTGGTTCGAGGGCGACATGCCCGTGGGCAGTTTCAGATCGTTGCTCAAGTGGGGTGACCCAAAGGGGTTCAAGCACCCGAACAAGCGCCTGTACCGGCTCATGCGGGACACCTTCAAGCTGGATGACGAGTACTTCAGGCATCCCTTCGGGATGGGCATGGAGAAGGTTCCCGACAACGTGCCGTGCAGGCTTGAAGAAAAGCATCTCGTCGCGCTGGGCGCTATCGTAAGTAAGGAAAATATATTTACAGATGTCTATCACCGCCTTGGCGTGGCTTACGGCAAGACGATGCTGGACGCGATGCGCCTGCGCAAGGGCATCATCGAGAATATCCCCGATGTCGTGCTCCATCCGCGCAGCCGCGCCGACCTCCGTGCCATAGTCGACTACTGTAACGGGGCATCGATACCGGTCTACATCTACGGCGGCGGCTCTTCCGTTACCCGGGGCGTGGAGGCGGTCAAGGGCGGCGTCACGCTGGATATGCGCGTGTACCTTAACAAGGTCATCAAATTCGACGAGAAGAACCACACCATCACCGTCGAGGCTGGCATGTCCGGGCCGGAACTTGAACGGGTGCTGCGCAACGCGCGTGAAGTATTCAAGGCAAGCCATCAGTACACCTGCGGCCACCTGCCGCAAAGTTTTGAATATTCAGCCGTGGGTGGCTGGGTCACCACCCGCGGTTCCGGCCAGAACTCCACCTACTACGGCAACGCCGCGGACATGGTCATAGCCCAGGACTACGTATGCCCCGCCTGCGACATCCGCACCGGCGAATTTCCTGCCGCGGCCACCGGCCCGGACGTGGACCAGATCATGATGGGCTCTGAAGGCACCTTCGGGGTACTCTACTCGGCTACCCTGCGCTTCCGTATGTATATGCCGGGCAACACGCGTCGCTACTCGTACATCTTCAAGAACTGGGAAGACGCCAAAGAAGCTGCGCGGGAGATCATGCAGGGAGAGTTCGGCCTTCCCTCGGTATTCCGCCTCTCCGACCCCGAGGAGTCCGACGTGGCACTCAAGCTGTACGGTGTGGAAGGCACCATCCTGGACGCCTTCATGCGCGTGCAAGGCTACAAGCAGGGCGAGCGCTGCCTGCTGCTCGGCACGGCCGACGGCGAGGATGGCTTCGCGCGGCATGTCGCGCGGTCGATACGCCGCGTCTGCGAGCACCATGGTGCCATGAGCACCACCGGGTACGTGCAGAAGAAATGGGAACACGGCCGGTTCCGCGACCCGTACCTGCGCGAAGATCTGCAGGACTACGGCATCATGATGGACACCCTGGAATGCTCGGTAAACTGGTCAAACCTCGAAGCCGTGCACACCGGCGTCCGGGAGTTCTGCCACTCCCGGCCCGATACCATCTGCATGACCCACATGTCCCACTTCTATCCGCAGGGCTGCAACCTGTACTTCATCTTTACCGCAAAGATAGACGACATCGACGAGTACCTGGCCTACCAGCGCGGCATCCTGGACAGCATACAGAAGTACGGCGCTGCGATGAGCCACCACCACGGTATCGGTAAATCTTTCGCACCCTGGCTCGAGGGCAACATCGGCCCTGAATCCATAGCCCTGTTCCGCGCCATCAAGCACCACCTCGACCCCAACGGCATCATGAACCCCGGCGGCACTATCGCATTGGATCTGCCGGATAGTGAGCGGAGGTTCATGAAAGCATAGATATATATAAGATTGGAAATTTGGGCACAGAGACACAGTGAAGAATAGGTAGGAAAGGTTTTGGGGCAGGAGAAGATAGGAAATTCAAGCACAGAGACACAGAGTGCGATCCGAGCAGTGCGCAGGATCGCAGGGGGTTTTAGGGGAGTATCCCCCCTAACGGTAGCCATTGGGGGCAGATCCCCCAAACCCCCTTGCGGCGCTACGAGTCTCGCGCCGCACTCTGTGTCTCGTTGCGAATTTCTTAGTCTATCTTCATCCCTATACTTCTTGTCCTGTCTCGTCTTCTCTGTGCCGAGCTCTTTTTCAATGTCTTTTTTTCAGCCTTTTTACGAGACTCCATCCACCCAGAAACGTCCGAGCCCAAGTTTCCTGGCTTTTTGCAGGGCTGATTTCGCTCTGGCCAGAACACCGTCGCTGTCCTGGGGTGATCCGGTAGCCGCTCCTACAGCACCACCTATCCAGATCGTTCCGCCACCGAGGTCAACGGGACGGCAGAGAATTTCGGCTAGTTTGCCTGCGCTATCCTCCGCAACTTCCAGGGCATTGGCTGGCAGGACGGCGGCTACAGCGACAAACTCGTCGTTGCCCGTCCTTGCCGCGATTCCATCCGACCCGGTGAAGCCGGATACGCGTTTCGCGACTTCCTTGATGACGGCTTCAGCTGTTTCCTTGCCTCGCAGGCGCTCTATCTCGTCTGCCTTGTCAAGGTCAGCCAGCAATATGAAAATAACCTTACCGTCATCCGTCAGGCGTTGCGCCTTCTCGGAGAACCAGGCAGCAAGACCATTGGCATTTGCCAGGCCTGTCAGCACATCGGTTCTATCCAGGGGTATCTGTGACTCTGGAACGATGGCAGCACCGGAAGGTGATGTGGCCGGCTTTCGTTTTTTTTCGGCTTCCAGCAGCGCTGCGCCAAAAAAGCCAAGCAACCCTGCACCAAGCACTGCCATGGCGAGGGCTGGCACGAGACCCAGAAGGGAACCGGCGACACCCGCCACGATTCCGGTTGCTCCAGTTGCCACAGCCAGGTATACAGAGAAGCCCTTGTTGTCAACCTTGGTTTCCATAATTACAAGTATCGGAAAATTTGCAGATAAGATGAGCTATGCAGTGCTTTGAAACCTTGAGCAGCCCTGGCTGATTGTGGTGCCGGGCTGCTCGGTCCTTGTTACAGTTCCAGGGTTGCTCCCAGCGTCACCGTCAACGTTGCCAGGTAGTTGGCCGTGTACGGTTCCTCTGACTTTGTCCAGTAGGTTGTGTCGTACTGTGATGTGCCTTGGGCGGAGCCGCCCAGGAAGCGCACATTGAGGAAAGCCTCTGCCCGTTCGTCCAGCCGAGCACCGGCACGGAGCGAAGCGTCGAGGATGGACCCCTCGAACACGAAGTCTGCGCCGTTGATGAAAGCGCTGGAAGCATACAGCCCTGTCGCCTCGAAGCCCACGAAGAAGCCGTTGTCGAAGGGCAGCTTTCCGGCCAAAGCCACCGCAGGAACGATGCCAAGGTTCTGCGACACGGCGCGCTTGGTACCATCGGCAGACGTGAATCTGATAGATGCGTTGCGGAGCTGGATCGCGGCTCCCGCAGACAGGTTCGCGTCGTTCTTCCGCGAGGAATGTTACGGTATCGATTGTGAAGGAATCGCGCGCTGTTATTTCAGTAGCCACCGTCAGAGGTTGATAGAGGAACTTCACCTGATGCCGGTCGGCTATTTTCGCCGTGGCAGTAAAGCGCTGGAACGGAAACAGTATTTCCTGCCCGCCGTTGGCTACGAAATCGAAATTGTAGCTATCTGCGCCGACCTGGTAGGTATGATGTAACACCTTGACGGCGCCGGCCTCGGCCTCGAGGCTTACAGATACCGGTGAGTCCTGCGCCATTGCCACAAGCGCGGATGCCAGGAAAACTGCTAAAAATAGTATTCGTTTCATTAAAAAGCTCCTTGGTAATTGCTTAGTGCTAATATAATCATCCCGGGCTTGCCAAGGCAAACGTCAGCCCGGTATTGCCATTCCAGCGTTTCTGAGTAAAACTATGTCCTATGGAAGAACTACCCAGGACAGGCATAGGCGAGAAGGGCAGGCTGATAGCTACTATCACCGTACTTCTTGTCGCGGGATTCGTAGGCACCAGCCTCTTTGCGTTTTTCGCGGCACGGGACTCTGTACGCTACTCCATAGAGCGTGACTCCCTGCCCGCGTCCGCTGATTACGTTCACTCCGCGTTGCAGAAGAAGCTCATCGAGCCCGTGTTCATATCATCGATGATGGGCAACGACACCTTTCTTCACGACTGGGTCTCCCAGGGAGAGCTCGACTCCAAAGAAGTCATCACCTACCTCTCGGAGATACGCTCCCGTTACGGAGCCTTTACGGCCTTCTTCGTTTCAGACCGAACGTCCCGCTACTACCAGGCTGATGGCATCCTCAAGAACGTCAGTCCCGACGAACCGCGCGATGCATGGTACTACCGCGTTCGCCTGATGGCCGATCCCTATGAAATAAACCTGGACCCCGACATGGCTCATGGCGATGCCATGACCATATTTATCAACTACCGCGTGCTTGACCGTTCTGGTGCGTTCCTCGGCGCAGCCGGCGTCGGACTGGCCTTTGAATCGATGAACGATATTGTAGAAACGCTCCAGAAGCAGCACGACACCGCTGCCTATCTGGTCGATCCGGAGGGACGCATCCTGGTAGGTTCACCGTACGGTGCAACGCCCCCTTCCACCGTGCAGGACGATCCTGCCTTGCGCGCAATAGCCGCAGAGGCCATGACCGCGGGCGGCGGCTCGTTCCGGTACCGCCGTGAAGGTGGCGAGCGTCTCCTCCTCGTCAAATTCATGCCGGAACTGGGCTGGTATCTCTTTGTTGAAGGCACTCAGACTGCTGCGATGTCCGGAGCCAGCCAGGCGCTCTGGTTCAACCTGGTCATCTTCGCCCTCATCGTTGCTGCTGTCATTGCCTTTACCGCTGTTACCATAGACCGCTATCAGTCCCGCCTCGAGCGCACCGCCTCCTACGACCAGCTCACCGGCGCGCTCAACCGCATGGCCTTCGCCGTCCTCTGCGACCACGCCGTCA
>JAIFMD010000096.1 GCA_020048755.1 Spirochaetota bacterium | reverse complement strand
TAGAGGCTCTTTCATAAATCCATGACTGTTTGATTTTTGATGGAAAGCGGGGGCTTTTTCCTGTAGGATAAGGGTTATCGAGACTCGAACCGAACAGGAAAGGGAACCCCCGCGATGAAAACTGTAACAGAAATACTAGGTGGAGCGCAAATACTTTTGGGGATTTCTTTCAATCTCCAGGATTCATTTGAGGAATATCTGACTGCTGAACATCGCTGTTTTCTACTCATGCTCAGACTGATAGAGGACGCCCAGCCAGCCTTGGTGATGCAACGAAAACTCCGCGGCCGGATACCATTCGACAATCTTCCTATAATGAGGGCTTTCCTTGCCAAGCACTTTTTCAGGATAGCTACCATGGAAGCATTGCGGAACCGCCTTTTGAACGATCCGAACCTCAGGGCAATCTGCGGATTCGTTGATGGTATTCCAAGTGCTCCAACTTTTTCACGGCGGATGTCAGAGTTCTCTTCCCGTCCGATCATGACTGTAACTTTGAACAACATGATCGACGATCACCGGAAGGGTACACTCATCGGTCACATCAACCGCGATTCGACAGCCATCCCGGCACGGGAAACACCTGTCAACAAGAAAGCTGATAAAATTCCAGAGAAGGTAAAGCACAAGAGGGGACGGCCTCGCAAGGATGAGGTCCGGCCTCCCAAGGAACTGACGACTCTCGAACTTCAGGCAGGACGAAGTGCACGTAATTCCTTATCCAAGCTACAGAAAAACTGTGCTTGGGGCTGCAAGAAAAATAGTCAGGGAAAAGTGTCGTACTGGAAAGGTTACAAGCTCCATCTGGACGTGGATGATATAGGACTTCCGATTACAGCAATCGTGACCGGCGCAAACGTGCACGATTCCCAGGTTGCGATTCCTTTGGAGAAATTGACGGAAAGAAAAGTCCAGCATTGCTACTCACTCATGGACGCCGCATACGATGCGAATCCGATCAACGACTATATCCGTTCTAGAGACCGGGTACCGCTCATAGATCCTAACAAGCGCAAGGGATCGGAACAACGGTCATTTGACCCTGCGGAAAAATCCCGTTACAAAATCAGGACAACCGTCGAGCGTGCCAATGCACATCTGAAAGATTGGCTCATCCCAAACCAGATTTTTGTACGGGGTTTCGAGAAGATATCGTTTCTGCTCATGAGTGCAGTTGTATGTCTGGCGGCCCTCAAGATTCTTCAATACTTTGTGTTGCCTGCTGCGGAAGCCACATAGAATTGGTACTTGGCAGACAATTAATATGTAGGGGCAGTCTGTCCTGAACTCTGGTGTGAGACCATTTTAAGTCTGAAATTGGGAAAATCACCGGTCAGACGCTAACCGGACCTTAGTCTAAGCTGAGGCTGTTTATTTGGTCCTGAGAGAAAGACAGGATATTTGAAAGAGCCTCTATAGTAAAAAAATAAATAAGATAAAAAAGATGAAGAAAATAAAAAAAGCTCCCGGTAGGGAGCTTTACTTGCCCGGAGGGGGACTTGAACCCCCATACCTTGCGGCACTAGTACCTGAAACTAGCGTGTCTGCCAATTCCACCATCCGGGCGGGATCTAGGAATTGTATACTCTGGGGAGGGCGGGTGCGTCAAGGGAGGAACGATGTCGGTTGACGTGGCGGGTGGGGGGCTATAGCATGGGACGTGTTGGAGGCCCCGTGAGGATACGTGTCTATGTTCCGGTTTTCGCAGATGCCAGCGTGGTGGACGAGCGGGGTTTTGTGGAGATGGAGCCGGAATCGACGCTGGGGGATCTGCTCGGGTTGTTGCGGATACCACTCAAGGGGCTCGCAGTTGCTTTCTGTGTAGTCAATTATGAGAAATCTGGCATGAAGCGCGTCCTGCATGACGGGGATGTCGTTTCGTTTTTTTCCATTCTGGCAGGTGGCTGAACGGCCGCCAGGGAGGCGCTATGCGCGGTATGATGGGCAAGGTTCTGGTCGTCGATCTTTCTACGGGCACCATGGTGGAGCAGGTAGTGCCCGTAGAGGCATACCGCGATTATCTGGGTGGCGTAGGCCTCGCGGCCAGGCTGCTGACCGACATGATACCAGCCGGGGCCGACCCGATGGGTCCAGACAACGTGCTGGCGTTCATGAGTGGCCTCCTCACCGGTACCGGGTCGATGATGACCGGCCGCTGGATGGTCTGCTGCAAGTCACCACTGACGGGCGGCTGGGGCGACGCCAACTGCGGCGGTACGCTTTCTCCGGAGATCAAGCGTTGCGGCTGGGACGGCATCCTGTTCAGGGGCATTTCAGCCGGGCCGGTTGCTTTCGTGGCGGACGGGAATGGTCCGCGGCTGGTTGACGCCTCGGCCCAATGGGGCCTGGATGCCATCGAGTCTGAAGACAGCTTCAAGGCGGCGTGGGACGGTGCCAAAAAGCCGGTGGTTGCGACGATAGGGCCTGCGGCCGAGAAACTGTCGCTGATTTCGGGTATCTCCAACGATGGCGGCAGGTACGCGGCGCGTTCTGGCGTCGGGGCGGTCATGGGGTCAAAACGTCTCAAGGCCGTAGTGCTGTCAGGAAACAAACCCATACCGTGTGCCGACAAAGCACGCGTACAGGAGATATCCAAGGCATTCACCAGAAAAATCGGCAAGATCAACCTGCCGGGCTTCATGACAGGTGCTTTCATGCCGCTGATGGGCAAGATGCTCGGCATGAAGACCGTGGTACCGGTAGACGGTATCCTGGCCTCGGCCATCCTCAAGAAATGGGGCACCATCTACAACAACACCGCGGGTATCGTCAACGGGGATTCCCCGGTGCGCAACTGGGGCGGATCAGTCAAGGATTTTAACTACAAAAAGTACAGCAAGCTGAATCCTGACAGGATAGTCGCGCGGGAAACGAAGAAGTACCACTGCTATTCCTGCGTGATAGGATGCGGCGGCATCTGCGACGCCAGCGGCACAGGCGCAAAGGGCTCCCATATGCACAAGCCCGAATACGAAACGTGCTGCGCGTTCGGGGCGCTGGTGCTCTCGGACGACCTCGACGCGATTTTCCTGTGCAACGACATCTGCAACCGCTCAGGGCTGGATACCATCTCGGCTGGTTCTACGGTCGCGTTTGCGCTGGAGTGTTATGAACGCGGCATACTGACCAAAGACGACACGGGCGGGCTGGAACTCCGCTGGGGCGACGGCAAGGCCATCGTAGCGCTACTGACCATGATGGCCGAACGGCGTGGCATAGGCGACATCCTGGCCGATGGTGTCGCACTGGCTGCGAAGCGCCTTGGCAAGGGATCCGATGCGATCGCGGTACACGCGGGGGGCCAGGAGCCTGGCATGCATGACGGCAGGATGGACCCGATGATGGCAGTGGCGTTCTCAGCAGATCCTACACCGGGCCGACATACGATCTCCTCGGCAGTTTACTACAATGTTTCGCACCTCTGGGAGTTTGTCAGCTGGGCACCGCCGGTTACGAGGCCGTATTTCAAGGCAAAGGAATTTGTGGCAAGCGACGAGGAAGCGCTCAAGTCCGTCGCGGGAGCCTGCGTCAAGCAGCTGCTGGACGCGACGGGCGGCTGCCTCTTCGCACTGACGACGGGGCTGCAGCACTGGCGGCTGTTTGAGTGGCTCAACGCGGCTACCGGGGAAACCAGGACGCCTGACGAGTGGATGGATGCGGGCAGGCGCATTCAGACGGCGCGCGCCGCTTTTGGCGCACGGGAAAAGGCGGCGGATTCGGGCAAAGCGCAGGCCCGTGATTACCCGCTGGCCAACCCGCGCATATACGGCGAGCCTCCCCTGGATCGCGGGCCGCTGGCAGGCAATACGGTACCGCTCCAGGCAATGGTGGAGCGTTATCGCAGGGAATTCGGGTGGGACGAAAAAAGCGGAGCGCCTTTGCCCGCAATGACGGGTAATCAATAGTTACTCCATGCATGAATCGTTCGCTTCTTTCTGGCTTTCCAGGGCGGCCATAGTCGCACTGGTAATCTACATATACTCGGCAGTCAGGCTCTGGCGCATGGCTCCCGGGGTGCTTGCCAACCGGCTGGCCTCCGTCCTGTGCCTGGATCTGGCCGTCTGGTCTTTGCAGGCAGCCATCTCCTATGCGGCGGACAATCCCGCGGTCACCGTGCTGCTCTCAAAAGCGATGAGCTGGAGCTGGCCGTTCTTTGCCGCCATCGCCTTCAACTTTGCGCTGGAACTCAGCCCCGGCTGGAAGAAGATGGAACGCCCGCTCCGCATCACCGTAGTCAGTGCACTCTATGCCTCGGCAGTGCTGTTCTACTATCTGCTCGCCGGCCCCTTGCTCAGAGGCGCGGTCAGGCGGGCCGGCTACTGGTCCGTGGACATCATTCCCGGACCAGGGTACAGCGCATTTTCTGCGTACTACCTGATACTCAACCTGGCCAGCATCTTCCTCGTAGCGCGCACCTGGCACCATTCCAAGGGGCACCAGGAGAGGGCAAGACTCGGCATCATCGTCGTAACGCACAGCATCGCGCTTTTTGGCGGCTTCACGACGGATACCATACTGGAAGCCCTGGGTATAGACTTCCCGAAAGTAGGCGTGCTCTGGGCCAGCGTCTGGGCAATCGGGCTGAACGTCGCGATGGAGCGCTACGGATTCCTGGCTCCACTCTCGCCGCGCGACACTGGCCTCCTTATGGATGGCTTCATCGAGCGATCGATGGATGGCATCGTGGTCAGCGACGCCAGGGGCAAGGTGATCTACTGGAACAAACCGCTGGAAGAAATGACAGGATTGAAGGCAGAAGAAACTGTAGGCGAGTTACTCTGGCGACTGCAGAAAACCCTGGCACCTGCCGGCAAGCCAGAAGAGAGCATCGTGGATGCGGTATACCGACCATTGCAGGATAGCAAGGAAACGGCTACGAAACTCGTCGAATTTGAAATCCTGCACAGGAACGGCCAGACCCGCTGGCTGCAGACGAGCGCGTTCACCATACCAAATTACGAAGGCGACATCCTGGCGTTCATACTGCGTGATGTGACGCGCGAACGGGCTACGGCAGAAGAGGCCATGGAGCGGTTGCGCCGCCAGAGCCGCGCACAGAAAATGGAAGCCCTCGGCTCCCTGGCCGGCGGCATTGCGCACGATTTCAACAACACGCT
>JAIFMD010000139.1 GCA_020048755.1 Spirochaetota bacterium | reverse complement strand
GAAGACCACTTTCCCCTGCCATTTACCGTCGAGGTGACGAAGCGCAGCAAGGTCGAGCAATACGAGGCGGAACAACTGGCCCTGCAGCAGAAGTCCCAAAGCAGTAGCCGGAGCGGTTCGTCGTCTGCCGCCTCGATGGGATTACTCGGCGTAGCCATCGCCTCGCAAGGCTCGACCAAAAGTCCCCTCAGGAGCATCACGCCGCTGACGATCGTCTCGGGCGGGGCCGCTGCGGTCATTGGCGCGCTGCTTCCCATCAATTACATCGACAGCGACGGACGCATGGCGTCCAACGTCCTGACAAAAAACCTGCTTATCTTCGTGGGTCTCGGAGTCGGCGCGTTCGGAGGCTTTACGCTTCCATCGTTCATGCCTCAGGACTTCTATCCGCCCGTCTATCTGGACATCGCCAGGCAGTACGTCTACGACGAGCGGGGTTACCATAAGACTACCGGCCTCGACCGCTATGGTGTCACCAAGGACGGCCGCTTCCCCGACGGCTCCCGCTTCAGCGGCAGGGTCGTCCAGGGCAAGAAGGAAGGCGCGGGCACCTGGACCTCCGCCGATGGCTTTAAAACCTTGACGGGCACGTTTACGGCCGACCTGGCGGAAGGTCTCGGCATCGAGAGGGTTGTCTCGGCCTCGGGCTCTACGCTCTCGTTCTTCGGAACGTACCAGAAAAGCCTCCGGAACGGGACCGGGATCGAGTTTGACGCGCAGGGGAAACCCGAGAAGCTGATCCGCTATGCGGGTGGCAAGGTCGCCGAATCCACTGCATATACGCCGGAGCCGGTTATCGGCGCTGACCGTGGATACTTCCTCGGCGCGGGCATCCAGAATGGCCTGGCTGAAGGCGCCGGCAAGGTGCTGTCGCTGGACGGCAGGGTTAGCCAGGAAGGCACGTTCCGTCAGGGATACCTGGTCAGCGGCAAGAAAACGTTGCCTGACGGAGGCGTGCAGCAGGGCAATTTTACCATGGGGCAGCTGACACAAGGCAACTGGCGCAGGTCAAACGGCACAGCGGCCGAGGGAACCTGGGTGGATGATCGGGTACAGTCCCCGGCCAAACTCTGGTCGTCCAACGGCGACGTCTATACCGGCCCGTTCGACTCGTCCCTGCGGCCGAGCGGCTCAGGCTCAATGGCGTATGCGAGCGGTGACTCGTACAGAGGGAACTTCCTCGACGGCAGGCCCCAGGGCAACGGAACCTATACCTTCAAGAACGGCGACAGCTACTCTGGTGAATTCCAGAACGGCACCTTCAGCGGCCAGGGCAAGCTGGTCCGCAAGAGCGGTGAGACCATAGAGGGCGGTTTCAAGAACGGCGTACCCCACGGCCTGGCCATCTACAAGCTCGGCTCGGTCGTGGAGCGCGCCGAGTACTACGAAGGCGCCAGGATAGACCAGGCCTTCCAGATGAGGCAAGCCGCCGAGCGCGAGAGGATGCGGCAGGAGGAAGAGCGCCTCGCCGCCGAGCATCGCCGCCGGGAGGAAGAGGATCGCAAGAAGCGCGAGGCAGAGGAGCAGGAAGAGCGCGAATATGAGGCCTATATGGCGCAGCGCTCGCCGGACAGTAATTTCGGCCCGGACCTTCTTGACCAGCTCCAGCAGACGACGTCCGATTTCTCCGCGTGGGCCGATCAGAACAGCGCAGAATTCGACGCGACGCTTAAAAGCATAGACAGCTACAACCAGTCGGTCAGGGAAGCCAACGCCAAGACCAGCTCCGGCTCTTCGTATCCGTCATACTCGAGCGGATCCTCGAGTTCCAGCGGAAGCTACAGCTCATCCTCGGCGTCCTCGTCGTCCTCAGGTAGCGGCTCATCCGGCCACGCAAGCACAGCAGCGGCCCCGGCTCCGAGCTATCAGGCTCCGAGCTCCTCGGGTTCGTTCGGAGGCGGCGCCTCATCGTCCTCAGCCTCATCGCCGTCCGCGGCGACGAGCGCGGCCAAGCCGGCGGCGGAAACCAAGGAACAGCGCTGGAACGCCGTCGTCTCGTCGTTCGGTACAATCAATTTCCCCGTCCGGCTCGATCCCGCCAGACAGGTCGGCAACTACAACAAGCACAGCATGAGCCTGCCCCTGACCATAGGCCCGCGCAGGGGCCAGTTCGGTACCCCCGCGACGATCAAAGTCGAATGGGACCTGTACGCCGATCCCAACACTCCCAACAGCTTCATCCGCATCTGGGTAGAGCAGAACAAGAGCACACTGTTCGTCGGCAACCAGCAGTACTCGGTACCGAGCGCGGGCCTCGAGTCTTCCATCGTACCGTCGCTCGGTCAAGGTCAGACTGTCGAGATTTCATTCGACGTCTTCGACGCTACTGACAGCCGCCTGGGCCGACTGAGCGTGCAGGATGCGTTGTTGGGCGCTAGGCCTTCAGTAGGCAAGCTTCTCGGTTACCTCAGGACGAAACTGGAAAACTCGGGCCAGCTCGCCAAGGGAGCGACGATCCAGGGGCCGCTCAAGATAGGCAACGTAGAGGTGACGGGAATCAGCTTCACGCAGAGCCAGTACAACGCGTTCCTGACGCACTACAAGCAAGGCCTCATGGCAACGTGGTAAGGTACGGCAGCTGCGGATCAAGGACCCGGTACCTGTAGACCAGCGACTATGCTAGTATGGAGAAACTGGTGGTTTAGTCAGCATGCATAAGAGAAGCACACAGCACGCACCCCTCTCGTTCCGCCGTCTGATTGGCACGAGCATGGCAGCCAAGCTGGCCGTCGATACAGGCTCACAGATATTCAACCCCTTTCTGCCCCTGATAGCCGCGGGGCTGGGCCTGAATGTGGTGCAACTGGGGCGCCTCGTGGGCCTGCGCAATGTCATGGGTATATTCTCGCCCCTGAGCGGAGCCCTGTCCGACCGGTTTGGCTACCGGCTGATCATCCGCGTCTCGCTGCTGCTCATAGCCACGGGCTGCCTGCTCCTGGCGGTCAGCAGCGCCCCCTGGATGGTAGCGGTTGCCATCATGCTCTCTGGCCTGGGTACCAGCGCCTTCGTGCCCAACCTGCATGCCTTCATCAGCAGCCAGCTGCCATACAAACTCCGTGCCCGCGGCCTCGGCATGATCGAGTACTCGTGGGCGCTGACCGGAATCGTGGGGCTATCGCTGATAGGGCTCCTGATAGCCGCCACCGGCTGGCGAACGCCCTTCTACCTGCTCGCGGTGGCCATGGTGGCCATGAGCCTCGTCTTTGGCGCAATGCCCGGCGAGCATGGCCACGGCGCCGCTGCGGCCATACCAGCCACAGCCGCAACCCCGACTGGCACGGCAGCAGACACCGCCAGCCGCAGGCACTGGCTCCGCCGGGCCCTGTCCGTTTTCGTCATAGGCAGCAACCGCCGCTCCACCTACGCCACCATCGCGGCGGCAACCCTGAGCTTCTTCGCGGCCATGCAGCTCATGATCACCCACGGCGCCTGGCTGGCAGGCACCTACGGGCTGGACGCCGCCGCACTGGGCCTCGTGGCCCTGATACTCGGCTGCTTCGACCTCACGGCCAGCGTCGCCGTCAGCCTCTTTACCGACCGCATCGGCAAGAAGCGCAGCGTGCTCATAGGCATAGGCGGCTCGCTCGCCGCCTACCTCGTCATGCCGTTCCTGGACACAGGCGTCGTCCAGGCGGTTTTCATCATCGCCGTGGCCCGCATGTGCTTCGAGTTCAATATCGTCAGCCACTTTCCCCTGCTCAGCGAACAGGTGCCGCAGCAGCGCGGCCAGGTCATGACGCTCGGCGCCGCCTCCACCATGCTCGGCGCCACCCTGGCCGGCTTCACCGGCCCGTGGCTGTTCGTCAACTCGGGCGTTCCGGCCCTGGCCTGGACCTCCGCCGCGGCGGTAGCCACAGGCCTGGCCATAGTCGCCCTGTTTGTCAGGGAAGGATCAGGAACCTAGGCTCAACTGTTGAAGTAGTCGTCCTCTTCCTTGTCGAGGTCGTCGTCGTCGTAGGTCTCTTCCTCGTCGTCGTCATCCAGATCGTCATCCAGATAATCCTCGTCGTCCTCATCGTCCTCGTCATCCTCGAGGATGTCATCGTCGTCCTCATCACCCCCGGTATCCTCGTCGTCGTCCTCGTCGTCATAATCGTCATCGGACATCCTGACGACGGGCAGGCCCCGCCTCCACTCGAAGGCAAATTCTGGTGACTCCAGGCCAGGTAGCACGGCTGCTAAGCTCATTTGATTTCCTTTACAATGAATTGATTGACGCTCAAGGCTTCTTGTACACATTCAGGCCTATCTTCACTTCTTCCTTGCCGGGAATGGAGATATTCCCCTCGGAGGACGCGATGATCAGGCTCTTGCCGGACGTTGACATGCCGAATTCCCTGGAGATGTCCACCGTAATGGTCAGTTTCGTCCCCTCCAGCCTCATTTCCATGTTCTTCATCCAGCACCCTCCGCGGACCCATGATTGGACAACTATACCATTCTTGCAAGCTGAAAACCAATATTTTTTACCTGTTTTTTTTCCAGCTCTGTCCCCGACATATCCATCCGGGCGCACCGGCACCGGCCTGCCGGCCGGCACCGTCGGGCTGTCCAGGGTTCCGCGCTTTCGCGCTCCAGTCCCGGCTGGCGCCGTGACCGCTCCGCGCCCTTCCCATCCCTTGCGCGGAAGACTGGCTAACCGGGGGTCTGACCCCATTTCTCCATCTCGCGCGTGAGTGCCGACAAGGCATACAGCGGGATATTGGTCAACCAGGATTCTTCGCGATAGCCTGACAGAGAGCTTCGAAATGAGCGCAACGGGCTGTATTTATCCCGATAGGATTTCAGGCTTTTTGCCTGCAGGTTTTCAGCGGCCTTGATTTCAAGGGGAAAAACGGCGTTGTCATTCTGCACAAGAAAATCGACTTCAGCCTGTGAGTTGTCGCTTGCCCAATACGAAACGATCAAACTGGATTGCAGGCGCAATTCCTGGCTGGCATATTGTTCGGAAAGAGCACCCTTGAATTCCTCAAAAAGAACATTGCCGTTCAAAAGAGCTTGGAGGGGAACTCCCGCATGTGCACCAAGCAGTCCTACGTCGAGCATGTATACTTTAAAGGCATTCTGCTCCTGATACGCCTTGCGTGGTAAGCCGGGCTTTGAAACACGAAACACCTTGTAAAGGAGCCCCGCATC
>JAIFMD010000121.1 GCA_020048755.1 Spirochaetota bacterium | reverse complement strand
GGGAGAGCACCTGCTACACGAGGAACACGGCAAACGGGCTGGCGCGGCTCATGCTGCACCTCGTGTACCACAACTACCAGAAGCCGTTCCGCGTCGGTCCGGGCAGGGAAACGGAGGAAGTGCATGCAGAAATGGCGGGAATACCGGCTGGCAGGATCGCCGCGCACCTGGAAACATTCTACACGGAGCGGGCCTTCCTGTCGAAGCAGACGCTAAGTGCTGAAAACAGAAAGATTTGGCTCAAAGAGGCCGTGACTCCGTTCAAGGTAGGCGCTACCTACCTGCCCAAGTACGCTAGCTGAAGGAGATGCAAGGTTCGATGTACTAAGTACATTTTTAACGGATAAATTCGTCGATATATGATATATTAAAAAATGCCGATACTGAAGTGAGAAACTCTCTCGTCTGAATGGAGTACTGCATGGGTGTACGCACAGCTCGCCTCATTGCCCTCGCCTCGTTGCTTTCAATAGGAGCCGCGGCGTTGGCCCAGGAAGCATCGAAAAAGCCAGACCCGGAGTATAGGGCGGTCCAGGGGCTGGAGAACTGGACCTACGACTATGACGTCTCGGCCCTGGAACCAGGCACCTACAACATACTGGCGCGGGCGGTGGACTCCGCTGGCAACATATCATTCGCGGCACCGTTCAACCTCATAGTCGATCCTGAATCAGACCTTGCCCTGTCCGGCATAGTCAACCCGCTGCCCCTGGCCCGCGTCGGCGCCGACCTCAATATCGTGGGCACCTGTGTTGACGACGATGCCGTCGCACACGTTGAACTCCGGCTGGATGATGGCGAATGGAAGCGCGTGGAAGGAGCCGAATACTGGTCCTACTATCTGCAGACCTCGAGCCTGGCAGACGGACTCCATACCATAACCGTCAGGGGTGTGGACACCAATGGCCTGACCGGCAAGGAGACAAAAGTCTCGTTCCATCTGGACCGGACAAAACCGCTGCATACGGTCAGTGATCCAGGCTTTGGCGCCATAGTCTCAGGCAGGCTGGCCGTCTCCGGTTCGGTGTACGACGCCAATGGCCTCGCAGGCGTTTCGTACTCGATGGACTCAGGCTCAACCTGGCTGCCACTCAAGCATTCGTATGACAAGAAAACAAATACGGCCACGTTCAGCCTTGCAGCCGATACTAAAAAGATGCCAGATGGCCCCACCGTACTCTGGCTCAGGAGCGTAGACGGAGTAGGTTCCGAAGGTGTCGCCGTGTTCCTGTACTTCGTAGACAATACAAAACCTGAACTGGTCGTGCTCTCGCCCGGCGAAGACGAGGCGGTCAATGGCGCTTATGCCATACGCGGGCGCGTGTACGATACGGTAGGCGTCTCGTCCCTGTCCTGGACCTATGAAAATGAATCGGGCCAGGTGGAACTGCTGCCTGGCAATCCCTACTTTTCCCTGCCCTTTATTGCCCCCGCCAAGGCGGGGGCGACGACGGTGCGCATATCCGCGGGCGACGTTGCCGGAAACGTGACGACGGTGGACGTGAAGCGGCGGGTAGACCCCGTCGCTGACCTGCCTGTAGTCCTGATAGCGTATCCCGCCTCCGGCTCCACGCTTGACGGCGTAGTGCACGTGACAGGCGCCGCCCGTGACGACGACGGGGTGGCCTCGGTGGACTGGCGCCTGGACTCCGGTCCGGAGACCCGTGTTGAATCCACGGGTACGTTCTCGTTTTCCGTAGCCGGCGCCGCAAGCGGTGCTCGCGTGCTGTGGGTACGCGCCAACGACATACACGGGCTGGCTGGCCCATGGATCCAGCTGCCCTTCACCTATTCCGGGGCTGCTCCCAGGCTGGCTCTATCGCGTGCCACCGATGCAACAGGCGAGCGCGAATTTGCACCCGGGCTCTCACTCTCAACGCTGGAAGGCCGCGCGTCGCTCTCCGGTACCATAACCGCCGCCAATCCCCTCACCGCACTCTCCTACACCGTCAACGGGGGCGCACCGGTGAGCCTGCCCGTAGCCAAGGCCGCGGCAGGCGCGACCGGGGCAGCCTTTACCGTGCCGCTCTCCGCCTCGCTGCCTTTTGGCGTGCTGGACGTCAGAGTCACCGCTACAGACTCGTTTGGCAAGACCGGCTCCGTGCGTGCGCCCGTGCTGGCCGTAAACTACGCCAGGCCGCGCAGCGGTCCCCTCCTGGACTTCAGCCTCGCGGCTGAAACCGGTAACGTCGGTTCCAGTGCCTCCGATCCGGCCAGGGTTTCTGTCGGCGACACGACACCGCTGGTCGGCACCTTCGTCACGCCGTTCGACGGAGAAGCTATCACCGCGGTGAGGCTGGACCCTGAAACACCGCTGCTTGAAGCATCGTTTGAGGGTGCCATTGTCAGGGTAATCCGCAAGGGGGACGGTACCACCGGCCCCACCAGCGTCGTCGTGACGACTGAACGCGGCCACCGCTACTCCGCGGGCCCTTACCTGATCCGCACAGACACGGAAGCGCCGGTACTACAGCTGATGGAACCGGCATTCGGCTCATGGCAACGCGGAGCTACGGCAATCGTCGTCAAGGCCCAGGACGGTGACGCGGTAGCCTCCGTGGAATATTCAGCCAACGGCGGCGCCTGGCTGCCCTTGGAGCCGGGGCCGCTGGAGGCTTCCGGCGCGGAGTACCGCGCAACCTTTGATGCGGCCACCGTAGCCGGCCCGGTACGGCTGGATGTCAGGGCGGTGGACGCCGCCGGCAATGCCGTGGTCACCACAACAGCGTTCCTGGCAGACGCCAAAGCTCCCGAACCCGTCCGCCTCCTGCCGCGGGACGGCGACCAGGTGTCTGGCCCCACACTGTTCGCGGTGCGTATCGGCGAAGGACTGCAATCGCTCGAACGGGTAGAACTTGGCCGGAACGGCAGCTACGAGGCGCTCGATGCGGCTTCTGTCATAACGTTTACGGCAGAAGCCGCCGTAAACGCCGGAGCCGTAGCGGGCCCGCTCACCGTCAGGGTGACCGACAAGGCCGGCAACGTAACGGAACTGGACCTGCTGGCAGGGCTGATTACAAGTCTGGAACCCAGGACAGCCCCCGTACCCCCCGCTACCATCAAGACAAACGCTGACAGGCTCCCGGCCGGTCTGGCGGGTCCGCTTGCGGTCTTCTCGGGCTCAGACGCCACAGGTGCGCTCTCCTGGACCGTGCCGATACTAGCGCCTGCCGACGGCGCTTCCCTGGACCAGTCCCTTTTCGCCGGTTACGCCACAAAACCCATACGCGTTTCAGGTGCTGCGAACCTGAACGCCACCTTTACCAGCATAGCGCCCGATCCCAAGAAGCCGGTGGCGTTCTGGGGCTACGAACCCGATGCCATCAATCAAGCTCTCGTCCTCAAGCCAGTAAAAACAGGCTCCGCACTGGATACGGTTTCATGGGCTACAACACTCAAGCTACCCGCAAGGCCTGATGGAATTTCCTTTGTCTGGGTAACGATACAGGACAGCGCAAAAGGCGCAGTCCATGCGATGGTCGCCCTCGACTACGATTCCACACTGCCAGCTGTTGAACTGATAGCCCCGACCGCCGCACCTGCCGCCGTGGCCATCAAGGCCACTGCAGCCGGCACCTTTGCGGTGGTGCTCCGTGCGACGGACGCCAGCGGCATCGCGTCGGTGTCCTATGAAGCAGGGCTGGAAAAAGACGAGCTTGAGCTGCAGCCAGGTTCAGGAGACGCGGCAAGGACCTTTACGTTTGCGCCAAAAGCTATGAGTTCAGTTATAAAGCTGACCGCCACCGACGGCTCGGGCAACCGCTCCGTTACCACGGTAACCGTGGCCATGGATGCCGCCACTGACCAGCCCGCCGTGCGCATCATCTCGCCGACAGAAGGCGAAGCCCTGGCCGCGACTGCTGGCGCACAGGGTGCCCCCACGACGGTCATCCTGTACGCCACCGACGACGACACACCCGCAACGGTCAACCTGACGGTGGATGCGGCGGCCCTGCAGGCCAGCGGTCCCGGACCATTGTTTGCAATCGATGCGGGAAAACTGGCACCAGGCAAGCATGCAGTCACGGCTACCGCCCTGGATACAAATGGCGTGTCGTCTGCCAAGGCAACGCTGAATTTCATGCAATCCAGCGCCGCCCCCACGGTAGCGCTCCGCTCGGTCGTCAGATCGGTTGAGTCCGGTGGATCGGGAGCGCCTGAAGCCTTCACACCCGGCGCGCCCTTGGTCGTTGACGGCAAGACGGCGCTGTCTGCGACCGTTACGGCCGCTGCCGGCCTTGCTAAAATCGAGTACACCATAAACGGTGGCACCTGGAGCGCCATCGGTGCGCCAAAGCCCGACGCGGCCGGAGCCTACCTGGTACGCGTGACACTCCCTGCTACCCTGCCCTACGAGCGCACCATCGTTGCGGTCAGGGCTACCGATGCAACCGGTGCGGTATCAGAAGATTATCTGTCGTTCTACCGTGTAACGCCGGAGCGCAACCTCGAGTCGGTACTCGCCGAGGGCGTGTACCTGTACGACGAGCGCAGGGGCGCCGACAATCGCGCGCTCCTGGCGCCGGGAGACACACTTGACGCACTCTGGCTGGGAAGGCCCGTCAGCGCTGTCTCGCTTGAGCCGCCGCTGGCCTTTGCCGAGGCCTCGTTTGAAGGCGCCGCGCTGCGCATCAAGGCCACGGCCGATGGTGGTGCGGCTCCGGGAGCCGTCAGCACGGTCCTGCGCGTCGAGACCGTGGACGGCGATGTGTTCCGCTCCGGCCCCCTGTCCCTCGTCGTCGATTCAGGCCCGCCTGCGCTGACCATCACGGAACCGGTTCCAGGCGCACCCGCCACCGGCACCTTTGTGCTCTCCGGTACGGCTGCCGACCCCAACGGGCTGGCAGTCCTGGAATGGTCCACCGACGGCGGTGCTGCCTGGCTGCCCTTCGGGTCAGCCGAACCATCCTCCGAGGAATCCGGGTTGCCCCCTGGATCCATTGAACCCATCCAGTATTCAGCAAGGCTGACGCCTGAAACGGCTGACGGCCCCGTAAGCATACTCGTGCGCGCCACGGACCGTGCCGGTGTTTCAAACACTGCTCTAACGTCGGTGGCCAAGGATACCGCGGCACCCGGCATCATATTCGAATCGCCCCGGAGCACGGACATCGTAAACGGCACCATCCTGGTTTCTGGCTACGCCGGGGAC
>JAIFMD010000033.1 GCA_020048755.1 Spirochaetota bacterium | reverse complement strand
GCGCCCGCCTGCTCTACGATACCCTCGTCCCGATCTGGCCTGATGCGGGGTCAGCCCTCCGGTATGGTTCCTGCTTCGAATTGCTTGTCGCGGTCATACTTTCGGCGCAATGCACGGATGAGCAAGTGAACAAGGTAACCCCAACCCTGTTTGCAGCGTATCCCACGCCTTTGCTGCTTTCTGGAGCACCCCGGGCCGAGGTTGAATTCCTCGTGCACACGACAGGATTCTTCAGGGCAAAAGCAGCCAACATCATTGCGACTTCAAGGATGTTGATTGATGAATTTGACGGAATAGTACCGGATTCGATAGAGCAACTGACGAGGCTCCCGGGTGTCGGCAGGAAGACGGCAAATCTGGTCGTCAGCGTCTGCTACGGAAAACCAGGCATCGTCGTTGATACCCACGTGCTCCGGACTGCCAGGCGTCTCGGCCTTGCACCTACGGATGATCCGGTTCGAAGCGAGCGGATGATAGGCGCTTCGTTACCGGAAACCATGTGGACGGCGTTCTCGTATGCACTGAACCGTCATGGCAAGCACGTCTGCAAGGCCAGGAAACCCCTCTGCGGTACGTGCCCGCTCGGTTCTGTATGCCCTTCAGCCGAGGACTATCTACCCGGACGTTGAAACAAGCGAAAGCGCCAGTGCGCGCGCCGGCGTGAACCAGGCATGGACGTTCCCGATCCCGTAACAGAATACGCCCGTGAGGGTTTTGGAATCCAGTACCTATACCCATACCAGCGACTCGTGGTGGCCAATGTGATGGACGCCATCGAGTATGCAGACTCCGGAGAGGCCGTCAACCAGGTTGTCATCTTGCCGACCGGTGCCGGCAAGAGTCTATGCTTCCAGTTGCCGGCGGCGCTGTGCCCCGGTCCGACGCTCGTGGTGTACCCGTTATTGGGTCTGATGGCAGATCAGGAGCGCCGCCTGGCGTCCACGGGCATCGCAGTGGTGGTCATCAGGGGTGGAATGACGGCAACTGAACGCGAGGCCGCGTTCAAGTCCATCGAGTCGGGTGTGGCCCGCATAATCATCGCAAACCCGGAAATACTGGCCGTACCGAGCGTAATCAAGGTGCTCGCCGCCGCGAAGGTGTTCCATTTTGTCATTGACGAGGCGCACTGCATAGCCGAGTGGGGTGATGGTTTCAGGCCAGCCTATCTTGAACTGGGCACTTCGATACAGGCAATTTCACCCCGGGTGATCACCGCGTTTACCGCGACAGCATCACCGCCCATACTGGATCGGGTCACTGAAGTACTGTTTGGAGACCGGACTTACCGACTCATAGCCGGGGCGCCTGACAGGCCCAACATCCGGTATGAGGTCCAGCCAGCATTGTCGATGAGGCGGGCCGTAAGGATGGCCGCTTCTTCAAGGCAAAGGCCGATGATAATATTTACAGCGTCAAGATCGGGAGTTGAAATCCTTGCCGAGGATCTGAGGGCATTGTTCCCGTGTATGGACACCCGATTTTATCATGCCGGCCTTGAGAAAACCGAGCGCACCGCGCTGGAGCAATGGTTCATGGCTTCAAATGATGGTGTTCTTTGTTCAACATGCGCATACGGCATGGGCATGGATAAGCCAAATATAAAAACGGTGGTCCATTTTGGTCCGCCTTCTTCTGTAGAAGCCTATCTGCAGGAATCCGGCCGGGCAGGCAGGGATGGCCAGCCGTGCAACGCGCTCCTGCTCCGTAAGGCCGTTCCCGAGGATTATGGCCTGAGGGTTGAATCGGCACGGAACAACGCCTCTTTGCCAGATGACAGGAGGTCCCGAATAATGGCGGCCAGGGCCCGGACCATGTATGACTATGCAACAGGCAGCTATGACTGCCGCAGGTCATTCCTGCTGCGTGCGCTGGGATCGGATGCAACTGCAGACATCGCATGCTCCGGTTGCGATGTCTGCGAAGGTTCAGCTACTACCAGGGGGGAAGGTTCAAAGGAGGCCTACGATGTTGCCCAAAAGCATGCACGGCGATTCAGGCCAAGGGAGCTGGCTGCGTTTTTGGCAGGCAAACCGGGTTCAAGGATAGATGCATTGTACGGTACACTGGGCAACTGGCGGGCAGACGAGGTCGAGGAAGCGGTTTTTCAGGCCATAGCTACGGGTTTGATCGATGTTCGGTGCAGACAACCATGGAAAGACAGGATAATGACTGGAAAGAAAACCCGGCTAGAACTCAGTCGGGCAAATCGTCATCCTCGCCGAGTTCTTCAGTGACAGCTTTGGGCGCTGCCTTCCTGACTGGTCTGGCTGCGCGGGATTTCGGAGCCCGCCCGGAATTACGCCACGGATCGGCCACGTAGCTCATAAGCAACCACAAGAGTATGAACGCTCCGAGGGTGACGAGTGTCTCCCAGTGCATCATTACTTCGAAAGCCAGCTTGATCCTTCCGATGATAGAAAAATCACCAACCATCATGTACTCCGTTCATAGTTCAAGCGTAGCTTCATCGCAGGTAAAGCGACTGGAATCGTCAGCGTACAGGGTCTTTCCCAGTTCCGCGAACACATCCTGCTCGGCATTCAGGAAGGAAACGCCGTAGTATTCGTTTGCCTTGTCATCAAAGCGCCTCGCTACTCGTCCTTTCAAAGCTACCGAGGCTGCGGAATCAGTCCGGGAAATAATGATGTCGAGGACGGAACCGAGCTTGAGCTTGACTTTGAAAACAGTTTTTGGCATCAACAACAGGCAGCCACTGGCGGAGAGGTCGACAACCTGGGGTTTGTACGGGTCAGGCTTGAAGTTCTCGTCCAGCCTGAAATAATTATTGACTTTAAGACTATGGGCAAGTATATGTGCAAATTCCCAGGCAAAATCGACAGCACGGTAATCCAGGCAGGTTTTTCTCTGGTCATCGTTCATCAGATATACATACCCGACGACGTATTGATAGTATAGAACCGGGCAGTACAATTCAGACATGACGCCTTCAACAATCTTTTCTGCCCTGCTGCGTTCCAGGGCAGAGCCTTCCAGGAATACGGAAGGTCCTTCAAAGGCATCGGACATCGACTGCGTTATGATGCGCCCCTCGGGATACGGATCAACAGTGGGCAAGGCACTCTGCATGCTGGGTACAAGCAAGGTCCGGCCAATGTCAGCGATGAGGCGTTCCTCAATGCTTTCAGGCTTTCGTCCCTTGTTGAACATGACAATGCCGCTTCTGGAGTACATCGTCGAGGTGAGATCCTTGAAGCTCTGGAGCAAGCCGTTAATCGAAGCAGTATCAAAACCTATGCTCAGGGCAGGCATATCGAGCTCGGAGTATTCACTGGATTCCGGACAATCAATGCGGATTTTTTCATTCTGCATGAAGAATTCGAGCCTGAGGTCTTGCGGAGGCGGAACCCTGACAGCCTTGCGCTTTGGAGCCTTTATCAATTTCTCCGGAAGGCAGATGACAAGTTCTCCGCCGGTTATTTTACGTATTTTCCCGGGAAAGGTGACGCGCTGGCTTTGATATGACAGGAATACGGAAATTTCATCCCAGGGCTTGAATGCCCCTGTAGCAGCCGGTTTGCTGCTGAGGATCAAATTTTCCTTGTCGAACGACTTGAGTTTGCCATCAAGGCTCTTGCCTGAACCGTATACGACGACACGGCTTCCCGACTTCATCACCTGGGTGAGCAAGAATTCCTTTTCTATAAACGTGACAAGTTTGGCCATACGATCCCCTGCACAATCAATTTTTAACGATTCAGAATTTCCTGTGGCTAAAGTATACCTGAATCTCTGTTTTTCGTATACAAAGCGCTGTGCGGTGTTGTCCGTATTGAAAAATCGGGGCACTGAG
Source organism: Spirochaetota bacterium (assembly GCA_020048755.1). Lineage (GTDB taxonomy): Bacteria > Spirochaetota > Spirochaetia > Treponematales > UBA12059 > SZUA-370. Next base: position 15,262 of record JAIFMD010000033.1, on the reverse strand, counting down.
CATACTATCATCGTAGCGAAATGAAACACAAAGCCTTGGTCCTTACGGGCCGCTTGCAATGGAAGGATTCTCAATGAAACCATGGAAACGCATCGACGAGCTTGATACCTGGCAGTCATTACAGAACCGGAAGGCGGAGGTACTGGCGAAGGTCCTGAATCCGGGCAGAGTGGCCGAACGGACCATCCCTGCTGGCGGTGGACTGGACTACTCCTACGCGGCCATGGATGCCGACGAGGCCACACTGGCCGAACTTGGCACTATGGCTGTCGCGCTGGATCTGCCGGGTCAGTATCGGGCTGTAGCTACGGGTGAGGTGATGAACCCGGGCGAGCGCCGCATGGTGCTCCATCACATCGCACGCGGAACACCCTGTGGCCCAGTAATAAAGGATGGACGAGACTATCGTGCGTTCTACGAGTCAGAACAGGCACGGGCCAATGCGTTCGCGGAAAAAGTGCGGTCAGGGGCGCTCAAGGGTACTACCGGCAGGCGTTTCGAGCGTGTAGTACAGATTGGCATAGGTGGCTCTGACCTGGGACCACGGGCGCTCTATCTGGCACTGGAGCAATGGGCTCGAGAACGGGGACGGCTCTCACTCAGGGCATCATTCATAAGCAACGTCGATCCTGACGACGCAAATGGTGTACTGTCCGGCCTCGAACCGGAGACAAGCCTGTTCATACTCGTATCAAAAAGTGGCACAACCCAGGAGACACTGGCCAACGAATCATTGGTCAAGGTCTGGTTGTCCAAGGCAGGAATGAATCCATCGAAGCACCTCATCGCTGTGACAAGCGAGTCTAGTCCGCTAGCCAGGAACCCGGGTTATCTGGATTCATTCTACATTGACGATTACATTGGTGGCCGGTACAGCGCTACCAGTGCCGTCGGCGGGGTGATACTCTCCATCGCGCTAGGCACGGATACCTTCAAGGCCATTCTTGATGGTGCGGCAGAAGCAGACAGACTGGCTCTGGAACCTGACCTTCGCAAGAACGCGGCGATGATGGATGCCATGCTGGGTATATTCGAAAGGGACATCCTTGGAAGGCCGAGCGTGGCGGTGCTGCCCTACTCCCAGGCTCTCTCCCGGTTTCCGGCACATCTGCAACAGTTGGACATGGAATCCAATGGCAAACGCGTAGACCGGCAGGGAAACGCTGTTCGGGTGCCCAGTGGCCCTGCCGTGTTCGGCGAACCCGGCACAAATGGACAGCATTCGTTCTTCCAGTTGCTCCACCAGAGCACCGACATCATACCGCTACAGTTCATTGGCTTCAGGAAGAACCAGACTGGCTTTGATCCGGAATTCGAGGGTTCGACGGCGCGCCGCAAGCTCAACGCCAACCTGACCGCCCAGATCGTTGCATTTGCTGTAGGCAAGGATGATATCGATCCCAACAAATGTTTCCCCGGAGGCAGGCCGTCTACTCTGCTGGTAGGCGATGAACTTGATCCGTCAGCGCTCGGCGCGTTGCTGGCACATTATGAAAACAAGGTGATGTTCCAGGGTTTTGCCTGGAACATCAACTCGTTTGACCAGGAAGGCGTGCAACTGGGTAAAAAGCTGACCAGCACGGTACTGGCCAAAGATGGGCCATCGGATCCGCTGCTCGGTGCTTACGCAAGGCTCCTGGGCGCGTTATGAGTGGAGCGTGCATAGCGTTCACGGGTGGCGGCACGGGTGGGCATGTATATCCGGGACTCGCCGTAATTGAACGCCTGCGCGAGCACTGGGAGGGGCGGATAGTCTGGATTGGTTCCGGAAAGGAAGTCGAGCGCTCGGCCGTCGAAGCTGCGGGTATTGAATTTTTTTCAATACCGTCGGGCAAGCTCAGGCGCTCGCTGTCATTCAGGAATCTTACAGACATTTTCAGGATCATGGCTGGATACTATGCCGCCAGGAAGCTTCTGTCTGAACTTGCGCCTGTGCTGGTGTTTTCAAAGGGCGGTTATGTAAGCGTGCCGCCCTGCATGGCGGCCGTGTCGCTGGGAATCCCGGTGTTCACACATGAATCCGACCTGACGCCCGGGCTGGCGACCAGACTCAACGCAAAGCGGGCCGACCGTATTCTGGTCAGCTGGGAAAAAACGCTGGAATATTTACCCGCTGGCCAGCGTACAAAGGCCGTCGTGACAGGCAATCCGGTGCGGGCAGCCATCGGCAGAGGCGACAGGGCCAAGGGGCTTGCATGGCTTGGCTTCGATGCTGGACTGCCTGTCGTGCTGGTGCTCGGTGGCAGTCAGGGAGCACGGCAGGTAAACGAGCTGATTGCTGCAATCCTGCCTGGACTGAATGGTTTAGCGCGCGTCGCACACCAGACGGGGCCAGGGCACGCCCCATGCAGGCCGGCGGATGCCGGTTACAAGGGGTTCGAGTTCGTGCGGGGAGAGATGGCTGACGTACTGGCCGCTGCCGATATCATAGTCGGCAGGGCCGGAGCGGGCACGCTGTGGGAAGGTGCGGCCGCGGGCAAACCGATGATCTTCATACCGCTGACAGGATCGGGCAGCCGTGGTGATCAAGTAGACAATGCGGAAATGCTTGCAACTGCTGGTGCGGCAATCTGCCTGACGGGAACTGCCGCAACTCCGGAGGCCTTGCTCAAGGCGCTTTTGCCGTTGGCAGGCTCGATTGAAAAAAGAAACGAGATGGCCAGTACCGCACGTAAGACGGCCAGGCCTGATGCTGCGGCCGCGATTGCCAACCTGATGCTGGCACGCATACAGAAGGAACAGACACCATGAATACACTTGATTATGTACTCTTCGGAATCATCGTACTGGCTGCATTGCGTTGCTGGTTCAGGGGTATCATCAGCGAGGTGCTGACCATGGCAGCCGTGGTTGGTGGGCTGCTTTCAGGCATTTTCTTCTACCGGCCTGTCGGAGCATGGATATCCGGCTTGTATCCACTAGGCGGCTTCGAGATCGTAGCTGGCTTCATCGCGGCTTTCGCCCTCGTGTTCGTCATCGTCAAGATAATTGAACGGTCTATGAGAAGCGTCCTGGAAAACCTGAACCTCGATGTTCTGGACAGGATTTTCGGACTGGTCTTCGGAGCGGTTGAAGGTCTTATCATCTCCATAATCATCATAATGATACTCAGGTACCAGCCGCTCGTCGATGCTGGTTCAATACTCGAGGGAAGCTTCATGGCACGCTGGTTGCTGCCTCTGGTGGCGGAACGGTTGCCTGTAGCCACTCAGACCGCGAGATACCTGGCCCGTTCGGCAAGGGCATAGCAAGCGTGTTTGAGAACATCCTGGGGCAAAACGAAGCCTGCACGCTGATTCATTCAGATCTGGAGAGAAGTGAATTACCGGGATCGCTGCTCTTTGACGGCCCCCCACTCTCTGCAAAACTAAGCACAGCGCTGGAACTGGCCCGGGCGCTATCATGCGAGCGCGACGCCGCCTGGAATTGTGCCTGCGCTCAATGCGCCCGGCACAGGACGCTCGTGCATCAGGACATACTGCTCCTGGGTCCTAAATCTTTCCGCGAAGAACTCGCCATAGGGGCAGCCATGATGGAGCGTGCTCCTGGCACTGCCTCCCGTTATTTTTTTATACGTGCTGCCAGAAAACTGGTACGGCGCTTTGACCGCGAACTCTACGAAGGCGAAGAGGGCCGGCTGGCCAAGGCATTGCCTCTGGTACGCACTGTACTCGAAGGGATTGACGCCTGTTCTCCCGTCGGGTCAACCGCAGTATCCGCGTCTGGCTCACCGACCGGTCTGGATGACGCCGCGGCAGCGAAGGATGCGGCCAAGCTCTTATCCGTCTGTGTCAAGCTGGAGGATCTGCTTCCTGCTGCTACACCGGTATTCCAGATCCGTGCCATGGAATTCTGGGCGCGCCTTGCTCCATACGGCAAACGAAAAACAATCATCGTCGAGCACGCAGACAGGATGCTCGACTCATCGCGCAACGCCCTGCTCAAGATCCTGGAAGAACCACCAGCACATGCCGTCTTCGTGCTTACCACAAACCGGCGGCAGGCAATGATCCCGACAATACTCTCCAGGGTGCGCCGCTACCGGTTCGGGCAACGGACAGGAGACGATGCGGCTAAGGTGATAGAACGCATTTTCAAAGAGAAGGAAACCGGCCTTGATAACCTGGTGGATTATGTCTCGCGCTTCAGATCTTCTTCATCCAGTGAAATGGAAGTGCTGGCCCGCAACTTCGCAGCAGCTCTGAGCTCGGCGGTAGAACAGCGGCAAGGTTCATTCACGGATGCGCCCCTATCCGCGCTGGCATCGTCCGGAAGGACCATAACGGCGGCCATTTCTGCTGCCGCCTCCGCAACTGCGAATTTCGGATCCAATGATGAAGCGGCTGCCTGGACCTTCCCGGCCTTCCTGGATGCCACGGGTTCAGCCTTTTCAAACCTGCTCCGTGAAAACGGAACCAGCATTGAGACCCAGCGGATCGCCGAACTGTACGCTACTCTGGCCCGCGATGCGCTGATACGATATTCGTCATACAACCTGCAGCCAGTTGCCCTTGCAGAACGCCTTGCCGACGCCTTCGTCCATCAAACCGGGGTTCCGCACTCGTGAGGAAATTTCTGGAACGAGCCATGGAGAAAGTCTCACGCATGAACGAGGAATCCATACGAGGGCTCCTCCGCGTGCTGGCAGACGAGAACGAGCGGCTCGACGCGGTACTCGATTCAATGATGGATGGGATTGTCGTCTGTGACGAGGATCACGCCCCTATACTCATCAACAAATCAGCAGAAAGGCTCCTGCCGCTGACACAGTCAGAGTTGTTTGATGTTCCTTTGTGGGAAAGCGTCCGTGATGAAGAACTCGCGGTTTTTTTTGATACAGCCCTCAACGGTGAAGAATCTATAATAGACAGGGAGTTCGCGCTGGACATAAAGTCCGGCACACGCATCCTCGCGATCAGCGTGACACCACTTGTGCGGGAGAAACGAATCCGCGGCACGCTGATACATGTCGAAGAGACAACTGAAAAACGACGCAAGGAAGCCAGGCTTCGCCGGGCTGAAAGTCTGGCTTCTCTGACAACGCTGGCTGCAGGCGTGGCACATGAAATAAAAAACCCTCTCGGCTCCATAAGCATCCATGTACAACTCATGCGCAAATCATTAAAAAGCCAGACAGAAGAACCACTGGTCCGGTATCTTGATATCGTTACTGAAGAGATCGACCGCCTCAACAGGATAGTCGTGGATTTCCTGTTCGCCGTAAGGCCCATGGACATAGCGCCGATCAATGACGACATCGTGGCAGTCCTCAAGGAACTAGTGGAATTCATGCATGTGGAAGTTGAAAGTTCAGGCATCGTACTTTCCATGGAATACGGCAAGGACATTCCACTGCTACCCTTCGACAAACGCTATATAAAACAAGCATTGCTCAACCTGGTCAAGAATGCCACAGCAGCCATGCCCGATGGCGGAAAACTTAAACTGGCAATAGAGCTTGTAGGTGACGAACTCAGAATAACAGTCGCTGATTCTGGAACAGGCATTCCTGAAGACAAGCTGGGAAAGATATTCGAACCATACTTCACGACCAAGGAAAACGGGACAGGGCTTGGGCTTACACTGACCTACAAGATTATAAAGGAACACGGCGGGGATATTGCGGTCGTCTCGAGACCGGGCCAGGGCACGACCTTTACCATAACCCTGCCCATTCCGCAGAAGGAGCGCAGGATGATTACTGGTGTGTGTCCTGAAGGTGAAGACTGCAAGGCCGACCAGATAGAGGTCGACGAGGAGTTCCAGTGAGGTTTACGATACTCGTCGTTGATGACGAAAAAAACATCCGTGAAGGGCTTGGAGAATACCTGCGGCTTGACGGCTACGATGTAGCGCTTGCATCTGACGGCAAGGAAGGCGTCCTGCTCGCAGACAGGGGAGACATCGACCTCGTCATTACAGACCTCCGGATGCCGGGGCTCTCTGGCGGAGAACTCCTCAAGCATGTTGCGTCGAGGTATCCGTCAGTTCCCGTCATCGTACTCACCGGCCACGGCACTGTTGAGGATGCCGTGGATGCCATGCGCAATGGCGCGTATGATTTCATAACAAAACCGGTTAACCTGGATCATCTGTCAATACTCGTCAAGCGCGCACTCGAACGACGGGAATTGTCAAGGCGCAACGAAGAACTCCTCGAGGAAGTGGAGACACAGCGGCGGGTCTCAAGCATCGTAGGCAAGAGCCCGGCTATCCAGCAAATTTTCGAACTGGTCAGGAGGGTGGCTCCAACCAAGGCCAGCGTCCTTATAACGGGTGAATCGGGGGTAGGAAAAGAACTCGTCGCTGATGCGATCCACAACCTCTCGCCACGGGCGGACAAACCGTTCATCAAGGTACACTGCGCTGCCCTTGCAGAATCCCTTCTGGAGAGTGAACTCTTTGGCCACGAGAAGGGTTCGTTTACCGGAGCACAAGCCAGAAAAAAGGGACGCTTTGAACTGGCAAACGAAGGTACGCTGTTCCTCGATGAAATAGGTGAAATAAACCAGAACGTCCAGATAAAGATACTGCGGGTACTTCAGGACAAACGCTTCGAACGCGTCGGAGGTGAGGACACACTGGAATCCGATGTCCGCGTCGTCGCTGCCACGAACAAGGATCTCAAAGAAGAAATAGCGGCCGGCACGTTCAGGGAAGACCTGTATTACCGGCTCAACGTAGTCAACATCCACGTGCCGCCACTGCGGGAACGCAGGGATGACATCCCGCTACTCGCAGGTTCATTCCTGCATGAATTCGCTTCCGACAACGGCAAGGCCATCATCGGTTTTGATCCCAAGGCGCGGGCGGCACTGTACGCCTACTCATGGCCGGGAAATGTACGAGAACTGCGGAACTGCATAGAGAGTGCAGTTGTCATGGCGTCAGAAGGACTGGTCACCATCGATGACCTGCCCCCGGGTGTACGCGCTGGTGCGGAAGATAGCGTCATCCGGGTACCACCAGGATCGAGTCTGGCCGATGCGGAGCGCATCATAATCCGCGATACGCTTGCAGCCCAGGCCGGCAACAAGAGCCGCACCGCTGATATCCTCGGCATAGCCCGCAAGACGCTGTACCAGAAGATCCAGGATTACGGTCTGGAACCTTCAAGTTAATAAAGATCGTTCAGGATACTTCCGCATGGTATGACTGGCCCGCCGGTGTGGTTGAGGCACGTAGTTCCTGGAGCAAGGAATACGCAACGACCCTCCGGCGTGGATCAGGATCGCTCTTTGCGGCCTCGAGCGTCGTTGTAAACAACCCGTCCCTGGTTGCCTTGGCGGCTTCGAGTATGGCATCGCGGAGGGTCGCGCCCGCACGGTCATAAGCGCCGGCTATCTCCCCTGCCCCCTGTGCCAGGCCCAGCACCGCGGCCGCCCTTACGCAGGATGCCACCACGGCCGGGTCCTGGTCGTACAAACCCTTCCTGAGGAATACCCAGGCACTGCGCTTCCCCGAAAGGCCCAGTCTTCTGGCAGCCGATTGCCTGCGATCAGAGTCGGGATTGCCAGCCAGATCAGCACCGAGTGCGAACAGGTCGACGTTTTCCTTCTCGACAAGTAGATTTGCGGCCACGCGGGGCTGTTCCCGCTCCTTTACAGACAGTGTTGCGTAGGCTCTGGCAACCATGTCGAATCGGCGTGCCGTAAGGGGATTCCTGGACGCATCAGGATGCAGTTTGAGGCTCAGATTGCGGTAAGCCTGCTTGAGCTCAGCGGAAGGCGCACCTGGTTCAAGGCCGAGTGCCAGATACATGGCACGGTCGCTCACCGCAGCACCTCCGTAGATGACCGCAGGCCGGAACCAGGAAAGCGCAACTCGGAGGCATCAACATGAAGAGCATCGGTCAGTGCCGATCGAGCCGACAATTCTGAAAGAAGACCTTCAAGCAACGTTGCTGTCATTGCGGCTTTCTGATCGTCGCCCGCACACTCCGGCACCATGGCGAGTACTTCTTCAAGTTCCTTGGATAGTGCGGCATCGACGGTAAGGCCAGCGGATTCACGCCGGGCTATCTGGGCCAGGGCGAGCACTCTGTCCTGGGGCGACCTGGAGTCGAGCCCCCCGTCAAAAACTGCTATCGATTGCTCTACGCCCGTATCCATGTCTCTGGCGCGTATAATGAGCATATCACCTTCATCAATGGTAAATTCCACCGCAATCCTTGGGTCTCCCTTGGGGGCTTTGCGGATGCCAGGCAGCAGGAATCTGCCGATTGAAACACCAGAGGCGGCCCTGGCATCTTCGCCCTGGATGACATGGAGTTCAACCGAACGCTGGTAATCCTCTACCGTTGTAAAGAGCTGGCGCCCAACGGCCGGCAACGGTTCGTTTTTCTTGATGAGGGGTATAAAACGACCGTCATCGATTTCAAGCCCGAAAGTCCTGGAGCAGACATCGGTGAATGAGAGCCCATGTAGGCGTCCTTCAATCCTGGCGGCCTCGACAGCCGCACCGAGGGCTACGATTTCATCGGGATTGACGCGTGGATCGGCTTCACGCCCCATCGCCTCTCCAAGAAGCCGTCTAGCCATCGGAATCCTGCTCGATCCACCGGAGAGGACCAAAGCGCCAACATCGGAAGCCCTGACACCGGCCGACCCGAGGACGCGTTGCACGAGCGCCATGCTCCTGTCTATGAACGGCGCGGCAATACGCTCGAAACGGAGACGGTCGATCTTGACACTCGGGTGCACGAGCCCGTCGGGTCCGCGTAGAAAGGGTACGGCAATAGTTGCTTCATCACGCGTTGAAAGCTCGATCTTGGCCTTTTCGCACAGGTCGACAAGCAAGCGTGCAAGATACGGATCTGCATCAGGGTCTATGCCAAACTCAGACTTGAAACGGTCGGCAGAATCACGGTACAAAGCAGTGTCGATATCCATACCACCCAGGGTATCGTCACCTTCACTGGAAAGTACAAAGCACGATCCGCCCTTGGCCCGTAGCACAGTCGCATCGAATGTTCCACCTCCAAAATCATACACGAGCACGAGGCGATCCTGGTCATCCTTTGCGGACACCCAGGCTCTGGCGAGGGCAGCCGCGCTGGGTTCGTTCATGATGCGTTCTGCCTTGAGCCCGGCGCGACTTGCTGCAGCCCTTACAGCCCTACGTTGAGGATCGCCAAATCGCGCAGGTACCGTAATAACGGCGCTGTCGACCTCAAAGCCAAGGAAATGTTCTGCATCGAGCTTGACCTTGGAGAGGATGGCCGCTGCGGCATCCTCGGGTGAATGGATACTGCCACCAAATTCGGCGGTCCTGGCTTTGCCAAGCAGGCGTTTTACCCCAAAGAGCGCGGAATGCGGGTCTGCCAGAGCCTGGTTACGGGCAGACGACCCGACAAGAATTTCTCCGGAATCAGAAACAGCCACCACAGATGGAGTGGCGCGCTCTCCTCTTTCATTGGGAACGATGATCGGATTCTCTCCATCCATCCAGGCACAGAGTGTGTTGGTAGTACCAAAATCGAGTCCTATCACTCCGCGCACTGGGTCATTCCTTCGTTCTGGCGTCTCGCTCCCGTTCCATGGAAAGGACCAGGTCCACTTCCGTCATGGTAACACCGAGGCGTGCCGCGATGATATCGCTGGAAAACCCTCTTCGGGCAAGCGATACTACCTTATCGGCGAACGGTTCCTCTATCGGAAGGGGTTTTTCAGAGAAGCGAATGAACGGAACAAGGGGTTCAGCTTTCGGTATCGGATTGGGTTCGGCAACACGTCCGAGCCGGTCGTACACGGTGTCATCCGGAAGTCGCCGTGATCGTTCCTGGCCCAGCACTGCAATACGCTTGTCAGCGTCAGAGAGAAGTTCCTTTAGAGCAGACAATCTGTCCTCGAGCACTGTCACATTTCTATCGGCACTGGAATCGAGTTCGATAATGAGCGCGCCGATTTCCCGCCGGACCCTGTTGATCTCTTCATCCGAACCGAGGAAGCGCCGCACACTGGTCCGGGTCCAGAGGATCAGGAAAACCGAGACCAGAATTTGCAGTGCCGCGATGATAAGTATGGATGTCATGGGTTACCCTGAAATATCGACATTGCCGCCGAGGGCTGGATCACGGATAGTCTCGACGACCTTTTCTGGCAATTTCTCTTCATCGCGTTTTTTCTCGCCGGGGTGACCAGATGTTCCTGATCCGGATTCGTCGTTGATCGATTCAGCTGCCATTTGATCATCCTGCGGACGCTGGATGGCCTTGGCAGCCTCATCGGCAAGACGCTTGACCTGGTTGTTGTGCAAATGTACGTGTAACAGGGCACCATCTTTTTCGGCGGCTTGCTGTTTGCCAACTTGTGCGAGCTGGACGAAAAGGGTTTGCAGGTCAATCGGCTTGATGGGCATCCGGGGGCCCTTTCTTCAGGATTTCATCATCGAGTTCTTCATACTTGGTAGTCTTGACCATCATGTTTTCAAGATAGAATGTCAGACCCTTATACTCATTTTTAATTTTTTCGTGTGTATCCCTGATTATGATCTCGGTACCCGGATAAATTTTACCTGATACACTGACTTTGCCTTTGACCTTAAGATTGTTCAAGTAGGTCTGGATTGAATCGAATTCAGTTTTCAGGGACGCCGTTTCATCCGTCAATTCGTCGTGTCTGTGGACAAGTTCGTCGAGTATTGCCTGCTTGTCGTCCGGCAGGGTCTTACGCTGGCGCTTGGTTTCATTCATTGTAAAGATATTCTTGTCGAGTTCATCGATCTGACGTTGCAGAATTTTCTGCTTGGCATCGAGTTCGTCCATCTTGGCCCGGCTCTTGGGATCGCTGCCGACCTCCAGAATCGTCTCGGCACCACCACTTGGTGAGCCGATTGACTTTGCGTTGATCTCTTCGCAAGCCCTGTAACGGCCACCGATTATGGATGCGTGCTTCTGACCGGAGCATACGATGCGCTTCTCTGCAGTTACCTCTGAGTTGATTATGCTGGTCGTTACAACAACATTTTCGCCGGCTGTCACCTGGGCGTTTTCTATGAATTTTGCCCATACATTCTTGCCCGCGGTTACGGTTCCCGATCCCTTGCCTGTTATCCCCTGGTGGACGATGACATCGCCTTCTGCGCTGATTTCTGCCTTGCCCACATTGCCGCGTATCTCGATATTGCCCGTAGCCTTAACGGAGAAACCATCTTCTACATTTCCTATGACTACGATCGTACCCAGGAAGAACTGGTTGCCGGACTTCAGGTCTACATCGCCATTGATGGTATACACGGTTTCTACATTGATCTTGCTGTTGATGTAGGTGGCCTCGCCATTGACGTCGGCAATGATGGTCAGACCGTCATCACTGGCATGGACATTCTTGCCAAGCGGCAACGGCAGGTCCTTGCCATTTTTTGAGGGTAGCAGTTTTCCTGTAACGGTGCGGCCGGCAATACCCTGCTGGGCGGCAACCTTCCTGGCCAAAGCCTGGCCTTCAACAACGTTCTGCACTAGATGGAGCTCCTTGTAATCAACCTTTCCATTTTTTTCCTCAAGATTGAGTTTGGTACGGTCAGTCTCGAACAGGAACTGTATTTTTGCATCGTCGCCGTTTACAGGCTTTTGTCCCTGGGCTACAAGAATGGGCTCTTTATACTGAGGCGCATCCTCGAGGCCCTGAAGAGCTTCCTCGATGACACCGAACACGACCTTGTTGTTGCGCAGATATGCGAGTATCACTTCTCTGGAGAGATCGCAGCCACCAGGTTGTGGCGGAGTCATTACCACTCGAGCTTCCATCTCCTGGGAACCCAGCTCTACCGTAAGGAGGGCATCGGCCGCGGGATTCGCACTGAACGAACCAACAACAACCCATTCCGAAGCAGCGGCTTTGACGGTCTCCTTTATGAGCGCTTCATCAACGCTATGAATGGCCCGGGCGTGCAGTTTTTCGATACATAGCTTTTCTGTGGCGCGTTTCCCCTTGCCCTGGGGAGTCGTTACCTTGAGCAAGGCACCATCTGATGCCAGCCTGACATACACACGGCCATCAACGTTGGACTGCAGGGGCTTCAGCTCGACAGGAAGATCGAGTCCCTGATCAAAGGATTCGTCATGTTCCTCTTCAACCTTTTTCTTGACAGCCGCCTCATAGGCACTGATTTTCCAGCGCTTGCTGCCCAGCCCCATGATGCCTGGAGCGCCTTTCTCCAGGATATCGTATTCCAGCCGGATGACAGGGCAATCCAGCTGGACAGCAGCATTCTTCAGAGCCTCTTCTATAGTAGCGCCTTCTGCGGTAATTGACCGCTTGTCACCATCTTCGTCAAGGTACCGGCGCATAAGTTCACGAACAGCATCAAAACCTATGCGTGCAGCCATTTAGACTATACCCTTGCGATAATGAGTCAGCTTGGCCCGTAACCTGAGAATGGCTTTGGTATGCAGCTGACTGATCCTGGACTCGGTAACTTCAAGCACCTTGCCAATTTCCTTGAGCGTCAACTCTTCATAATAGTAGAGGACAAGAACCTTTTTTTCCTTTTCCGGCAATTCCTGGATTGCCTGGACAACGACCCGCCTGATTTCATCCCGCTCTATTATTGCATCCGGACTGAGGCTCGTGGGGCTTTCTATGCTGTCCCCGATGGTCATATGTTCCGCATCGTCTGCTGAATACCAGATATCGTTCAATGAAAGTACCGACGTGCTCGAAATTTTGAGCATGGTCTTGGCAAACTCGTCTTCGTTCATTCCAAGGCAGCCGGCTATTTCCTGATCGGTAGCCGGACGCCCCAGCTTGGCCTCCGTGGCCACAATGGCTTCTTCTATTTCTTTTGTCTTCTGCCTGACAGACCTGGGAACCCAGTCAATGCTGCGCAATTCATCAAAAATCGCACCTCGTATGCGGGTAACGGCATACGTCTTGAATTTGACGTTCTTGTCGGGATCAAATTTATCGATGGCATCTATGAGGCCAAAAACTCCGAAGCCAACGAGGTCGTCGAATTCTACTGAGGCTGGCATGTTGGCAGCGACTTTGCCTGCCACATACTTGACCAGGGGAGCATACTGTTTTATGAACGATTCACGAATGAGGGGATCTTTGTTCCGCTTGTAGGCGGCCCAGAGTTCTTCTTCGCTGTGATGTTCCAGCAGGGAATGATTCATATATTATTGCCCTTTCTGGTCTCTACGCAGTAAAGTCTGAACAGCTTTAGCCAGTACCACAGGGTCTTTTCCCCGGTCAGGCGAACCAGCCGTCGGCATCGAGTCAGAGACACCCATGAATCTGGATGCATCGCCAGCCGGCGATCCACCAGAAGCATCAGACGGAACTGAACCGCCGGGTTGTCCATCAGAAAACGAATCACTAAAACCGTCAAGATCCGGTAACGTATCAAGCTCGTCAAGAGCGACCGAAGGTCTGGGCGCTATGGAACCTTGTGAAGCTGAATCAGCAGGGTCATTGGAGACCAGAGCATCCGCACGCAGATCTGCAACCTCGCGCGCAAGTTCTCCGGACTCTACTGACTGTGCGCTGATTCCAGGCATGAACGAGGGCGCATCATTTACGCGAAGCCCATCCGCCTGAGTCGCAGCATCGAGTCTGTCCTCTTCTCCTCCAGGCAAAACAATATCTACAACCGAACCAGGAGTACTGTCTGTGTTGAGTTCCTGTGGGTGGGCCGTTTCGTCAAACAAATCAGGAAGAAAACGTTTCAGCAACCACAAGGAACCAAAGAACAAGCACGCAAATCCCAGACCAGACAGAAGTGCACGAAGAAGAAGCGTACCAAAGGGCACGCGCAAAGGCGGACGCGCGAATACTCGAGTCCACCGTCTCAGTACCCTCCCATAGCCTGCAAGATTAAGGCATAAGCCCTTGTCTCGTCAAGGTTTGGCTTGGCAGGAAATATTCAGGTTATTCCTTGGCGAACATCTTCTTGATTAACCGTCCGATTCCCCTGTCATCGACAAAATCTGTCTTCTCTATCCGGCTGACCAAGTGTTGTACCGATATTGCGGCTTTTGATTTTGGATCCTGGACTATGAATGGTTTTTGCTTGAGCACAGACTGCTGGACTATCGGATCCTCATAAATACACCCGAGGTACTCTACTTTGAGATTGAGGAACTGACCGGAAATATTGATTATCCGTTCAGCAACCTTGCGGCCTTCTGTTACATTCTTGACACGGTTTACAACCAGTTTGAGGCCTATGTTCAGATTTTCCACTTCGGTGGCTATGATCTTTATGATTCCGTAGGCATCCGTAATGGCTGTAGGTTCGGGTGTCGTTATGATGATGGCGTCATCAGCTGCGGCGACAAAGGACAATACATTGTTGGAAACACCTGCACTCGTATCGATGATGATGATGTCTACATTCGTAAGTGCATACAACTCGGTGATGAAGTTCTGACGTTCTTCCTCGTTCAGGTTTGCGATTTTGGAAAAACCAGATGCACCAGCGAGTATCTGGATACCGTATTCAGTGTCCAGTATGATTTCCTTCATCGTCTTCTGCTTGCGTATCACATGATACAGGTTGTATTTGGGTATCATGTTGAGCATGATGTTGACATTTGCCAGGCCGAGGTCGGCATCCATCACCATGACACGCTTGCCAATGCGGGCATATGCGATAGCCAGATTGACCGACAGATTTGTCTTGCCCACACCACCCTTGCCGCTTGCGACGGTTATGACGCGGGTCTTCTTGGCAGACTGCTGCCCCTGGGGCTTGGCATTCATCAATTCACGAAGTTTCTGCGCCTGGTCTTCCATATCAACAACTCCACGGATTCTGGATCAGCGGTACCGGCAATGAAGCCCTTCTCAACGCGAAACTGCCCCGTACCTTGCTTCTAGTTTCGGTCGATTTGGCCTGAAACCTTCGAGATTCATGAGAAATCGCAGGGGATGGGCCGGTGATATATCCTGGGGAACCTTCTGGCCGTCTGTCACCCATGCAACAGCCTTGTCAGTCTCTGCCAACGCGGACAATACATTGCCTACCCTTCCCGTTTCATCCATCTTGGTCACGACGACCCCACGATACCGGAATGGCTCGAACTGCCTGAAGATATCGAGCATATCCTGGGTTTTGGTCGTTGCGGCTACAGAGAGGTAGACTTCGGCGGAGGGCCCGCACGCGTCGAGTATCTGCTGCATCTCTGCCAGCCTGACCGCATCCCTGGGACTCTTGCCTATCGTATCGACCAGAATCAGGTCGGTTTCCCGGTACATGGCTATGGTCTGCCTGAGATCCTGTGCCGTCTCCACGACTGAGACCGGCACGCGCATGATGC
>JAIFMD010000206.1 GCA_020048755.1 Spirochaetota bacterium | reverse complement strand
CAGAAATACCGCCCCGTGCGCTATGCCGTCATAGTCGATCTGGTTCTGGAATATTTTGGCATTGATCCTCTGTCAGGCCATGAGGCTATTGCCGCCGCCCTGGCAAAACTGCCAGGGATCGAGCCACTGCATGCCAACCGGTTCGCGAGCCTCCTGGATACCACCGGACCACGGACCCAGGACTCGGAACTGGTCTTGTCACTGTCTTCCATAGTCTCCGCAATAATGGAACGCCAAGCCAACGCCGTGTATTCTGCAGTCCTGTTCGTGGACAACGCCCAGGCCATGGACAGGCCGTCGAGGGAATTCCTGGCGTACTACCTCAGGAACGGCACCTACAAACCGTTCATGCTCATGACCGGCCGCGACCAGCCCCAGGCCCTGCGCGACTCGTTTCCAGCCCTCAAGTCGCTCCGCCTCGACCCGCTGCCGCAAGCGGAGGCACGATCGCTCGCGCTGGCCCACTGGGCTGAAATTCCGGAGCGCCTGCTCGAGGCGGTATTGTCGCAATCCTCCGGAAACCCGTTGTTCATCCGTGAATACGCGCTGTTTGCCAAAAAACACAAGGACCTGTCCAGCCTTCCGGGTACCATTCAGACCATGTTCATTACGAGTCTGGACCGCTACAAACCGGCGCTCCGCGATTTTGTCACCTCGATGTCCGTGTTCCTCTTCAACTTCAACGCAGCTGAAGCCACTCGCGTCTACGAGGCATCAGGTGGCGACCCTGCGTTTGTAACTCAGGCGCTGGAAACACTGACCCGCGAAGGCGTTCTGGTACAGCGCGGGGAGCGGTATGCCTTTGCCCTCGATGTGTTCAAAAAGGCCCTGTATGCAAGCATCCTCAACCACAACAAGAAGATACTCCACGGCATCGTGGCGGACATCATGCTGGAGAATCTGGCCCACAACCGGCTGCGGCTGCTCCACCACCTGATGAAATCGGAACGCTGGATGGAAGCCGCCCGTGTCATCCAGTCAGACCCGGCACGGAATTACGGCTATGAATACCTCGAATACATCGACGTACTGTACAAACGGCTGTCCAAAACCGCACCGGATGAAGCTGTGCAGCTCCTGATTACCAAGAGTGCCCTGTATTTCAACGCCGGCAAGATCGCACAGGCGGAGGACGAGCTCAAACGGGTGATGAGCTTTGCGGTGAGTGAACGCAACGAACTGTGCATGGGTTTTGCATACCACATGATCTGTGCGCATAATGCGATGTCCGCAGCCTTCCAGAAGGCGCGCTTCACCGGACAGAAGGCACTCTACTATTACCGCAGGGCAGGCGTCCCCGCGCGGAGCATGCAGAACGTAGTGCGCCACATAGCATTCTCGGAAATCCAGCGCAACAATTTCGAGGAAGCCCGGTCCATGATCGAGGAAACGGCGGACATCCAGGGCCGGGACGACTTTGAGTATGCCAGCGCGATAGCGGAGCACAGGCTCTTTGCCGGCGACTACCATGGCGCGCTGCAGGCTCTGGAGTCAGTCGCCCTGCCCGTCGACGAAAACCTGCTGGTGGTCGCCAGGTTCTTCGGCATGGACCTGCGGCTCAAGATCCTGTGGCAACTGTGCGATTTCAAGGCACTTGCACCGGCAGCAAAGGCCCTGCTCGAGGCGGGTGATCTGAGCGACTCAATTGTTTCACAGGCCCATGCGATGCTCGCCACGTCAGCCACGCTGACGGGAGACCTGAAGACGGCACGCGAGGCCTTCATGCAGGCCGAGTACTACATCGACAAGGTGCGCAACGATTTTGACCGCGTTGAGTCGCTGCGGACCCTGGCGCTGTGTCACTTCGTCGCCGGAAATGTGCGCAAAGCAGAAGCGGCGGCCAGGGAATGCCTGGTTCCAGGGCTGAGGCATTCCTGCTACTATCCGAGCTTCACGGCATTGATGCTGCTCGTACAGATTGCCTCCGACCGTGGCGACGAAACCGAGGCGGATTTCTTCCTTGCGGAGGCGTCCAACTTCTTCTCTACGGGCCTGCTCTTGCCGAACAAGGACGCGATCATCTACTACTATCACGCAAGCAGGTTACGGGACACTCCTTCGGCCGTAAAAAGCGTGGAAATTACCCGCAAGCTGCTGCAGAACGAACAATCACGGCTGGGTGATACTGAACTCGTCGCCAGCTTCCTGGCAATCAGGCACTTTGGCGACATCGAGCGAGCCCTGGATGGTATCGGAAAGGACAGGACATGAGCATGGATGCTGGCACAGCGGACATAATCAAGGGCATCGAGGGTTTTGAACAGCTCGACGATACGTGTATAGCCGCAATAGCCTCTACTTCGTCGCTCATCAGCGTACCTGACGGAACTGTCTTCTACACCGCGGATGACTCATCCTGGGATGTGTACTTCGTCATTTCAGGCATAGTCGGTGTCAGCACGAGCAATCCCGGCTTGCGTGACCCCTTGAGGATGAATGATACGGAATTGCTGGTGCTCCGCTCGGGAGCATTCTTTGGTGAAATATCCTTTCTGGACGGGGCACGCCGGCATCTGACCGTCATAGCAAGGGAACGGACGCTGGTCCTGCGCATTGACGGGCCGCTTCTCAAGGCAGTATGTGAAGAGGATGCCGTCACAGGGCGGGCCGTCTACGCACTGCTGGGCAAGTCAGCCGCAAGGACAGCCAGGGATGTTTCCATGGAACTGCGCAACCTTATGGTAGCGAGGAGTTGAACGCCATGGAAACCGATGCGAGGCGGGTGGTCTACGAAGCGCTGACATTGATGGAAGACACGCTTGCCGATGGCTACCGGAGTGGACTTCCGGTTCCTGAATTCGCCGAGCAGGCACCCATTGAAACGATCGGAACCGCTGTAACTCCGCCCCGTGCAGCCGCGCCACTTCGGGCGGGCAGCGCCCGGTCCACCAGCTTGCCCAAGGACGACAGCCTGGCTGCAATCGCAACCGAGGCCGCACGCTGCATGGGTTGCCGCCTGGCCGCTGGCAGGACACGGTCCGTTCCAGGCCAGGGTTCCGGTCGTCCGCTCGTCATGGTCATCGGAGAAGGCCCCGGCGCGGAGGAAGACCGGACAGGCTTGCCCTTCGTCGGGCCGGCAGGCCAACTTCTGGACAAGATGCTCGGTTCGATAGGCCTGTCCCGTCAGGATAACTGCTTCATAGGCAATATCGTAAAGTGCCGTCCACCCATGAACCGGGACCCGGCCCCGGACGAGCAGGCCGCGTGCATGGGATTCCTTGACCGGCAGATAGCGTTGCTCAGGCCCAGGGCGTTCCTGGCAGTCGGCAGGATACCGGCACAGTCATTGCTGGGAGTCAAGGACGGCATCGGCAAGCTCCGTGGCACGGTCCATGAGTACCAGGGCGTCCCCCTGATTGCCACCTACCACCCCGCCGCCCTCCTGCGCGACGAATCGCTCAAGCGCCCTGCCTGGGAAGACCTGAAACTGCTCAAGTCTGTACTCGATGGCCAGGGGCACCAGCAGCAGTGAGCGAGTACGTCTCGGTAGCCTTTGATGTTCCCGTGGACAGGCAGTGGAGCTACCGCAACCCCGACGGCATGGCCGCACCGGTGGGTTCGCGGGTGGAGGCCACGCTGGGCCGGCGCACGGCCACGGGCTGGGTGGTAGGCACGTCTGATACCGTCGATTTTGACCCAAAGCTTGTAAAACCCTACCTGAGGCTCGTCGATGCCGAGCCGCTGTTCGGCCCCGACACCCTGACGCTTGCCTCATGGCTGGCCGGCATGTACTTCTGCTCCCTCGGCGAGGCCCTGTCCGCCATGATGCCCTCGGCCGAGCGTGAAGGCAAAAAGCGCGAAAAAAGCTCTTCCGGAGGTTCAGCCACCGACTCGGGTTCTTTTGACGACGTGCGCATAGCGTCCAGGCCAGTCGTGCCTTCAGAAGAGCAGAAAGCCGCACTTGCCCGCATCCTGTCCAGGCCTGCCGGGCGGTGGTACCTGTATGGCCCCACCGGCACCGGCAAGACTGAAGTGTTTCTGGAAGCTGCGGAGGCTACGCTGGCAGAAGGCCGCGGCGTCATCTACCTGGTGCCGGAGATAGCCCTGACGCGGCAGGTGGAAGATGCGGTACGCGAGCGTTTCGGCGACCGCTGCGCCATCATCCATTCCGGCCTGACCGCGCCGAGGAAGCTGGCTGAATGGCGCCGCATCCAGCGGGGCGAGGCCCGCGTCGTCGTCGGGGCACGCAGCGCAATTTTCGCACCGGTAAAGGACCTCGGGCTCATAGTGCTGGACGAGGAACACGAGGGCTCCTACAAGGCCGGGTCCTCTCCGCGATACCACGCCCGGCAGGTGGCCATGCGCCGTGCTGCCACCGAAAGCGCCAGGCTCGTCATGGGCTCGGCCACCCCCAGCGTTGAATCCTGGCGCCTGATGACCGAGGGCGGCATGGAGCGCCTGAGCCTGTCCCGGCGGCTTGCCGGCGGCGACATGCCGTCAGTCGAGATTGTCGACATGCGGATCGAGGAAGGCGCTCTCTCAAAGCGCCTCATCGACGCGGTCCGCGCCGTCAAGAAGGAAGGCGGGCAATCGATACTGTTCCTCAACCGGCGCGGCTTCTCGTACTTCTGGAGCTGCAAGAGCTGCGGCGCGGAACTCAAGTGCCGGCACTGTTCCGTGGGCATGACCTACCACAAGGAACGCGGCCGCCTCGTGTGCCACTATTGCGGATACCAAGCGCCTCCGCCGTCCGCCTGCCCCGAATGTGGCTCCCTGGATACCGGCTGGGCCGGTTTCGGCACCGAGCGCGTGGAGGAGGAAGCCGCCCGCCTGTTCCCCGACATGAGCATAGCCAGGCTGGACGCGGACGCGACGAGCCGCAAGGGCGTGCTGGAGAAGACGCTGGACGATTTCAGGGATGGCAAGATAGACGCGCTCCTGGGCACCCAGATGGTGGCCAAGGGCCTCAACTTCCCCGGAGTCAGGCTGGTCGGCGTCATCCTGGCCGACACTACCCTGAACCTGCCAGATTTCAGGGCGGCGGAGCGGGCGTTCGGGCTGGTAACGCAGGTAGCAGGACGGGCGGGCCGCTTCGTCAAGGGCGGCAGGGTAATCGTGCAGACCTACAGGCCGACGAGCCCCGTGCTGATACGGGCGGCGGCTCACGATTCAGCGGGCTTCTATGCCGACGAACTGGCGGTGCGCCGTGAACTGGCGTTTCCGCCCTATTCGCGGTTGCTGCGCATCGTCATCAGGTCAAAGGATGCGGCTCTGGC
>JAIFMD010000224.1 GCA_020048755.1 Spirochaetota bacterium | reverse complement strand
GCCCATGACTCGTCATGTGCATGCTCATAGAACTCCTTGAGCTCGTTCTCGAAGATGCTGGATGACCAGCCATCAGAGAATATGTGTGGAACGAGCAGGCATACGTAGCCTGTTTTACCGGGGAAGAGGGCAATTGTGGCGCTGGCGATCGGGTACTGCGAGAAGATCATGGGCGTTCGTGCCAGCTCGCGTACGTGGGAATTGAATGTGTGAAAGGCTTCGTGCATATCCAGATCCGAGAAGTCCAGTGTATACATCCGGATATCGGCCTTTTCCTCAAACGACAAATGTGGTATTCCCTCGGCACACCTGACCACTGCCCGGAACAGGTCGTGACGGTCGAAGAATTGCTTAAGTGCCAGCTGGAGCCTTCCAGTGTCGCAGGGTGCTTCTATTTTTACGGTAAAAACAAGGTTGTACTGGGGTTTCTCCGGATTCATCTCGTGCAGGAACCAGAGCCGTTCCTGCTGGGAACTCAGGGGTGCACGCGTCCGGTCACTTCGGAGGGGGATGATAGCCTGGGGGCCGGGAATTGCTTCGGCATCGACCTCGAGTGCTCCGAGTGCTGATGTAACAGTGTCGGTCAATGCTGAGAGTGTTGGTTTTTTGAAGAAATCCGAGACGCTGACGTGCACCTTGAACCTGGAACGAATGGCATGCAGGAGTTGAACCGCGATGAGGGAATCTCCTCCAGCGTCAAAGAAATTACTGTCTGCGTTTGTCTCGCGGCATCCGAATGTGGTTCCCCATATCCTGGAAAGATTTTCGGCAATGGAAAATTCGCCAGCCGGATCATCTGCTGAAGGTGCGTGTGCGGCTTCCTCGTTCCTTGTTGCCGGGGCCTGGTTTTCCGGCCAGAATCTCACCGCGTTAAAGGCATAGCCTGGAGCGAGGACAAGCGACTGAGGAGCGGTGCGATCGCGTTTCCAGAGAATGTTGCATCCCCGTTCCCATGCCTTGATGAGGCATGCATCAAAATATTCGTCATCGGCTCCGGCAACAGGCAGCACCTGTATCGTGCGCACATCGGTATCCGCCTGTGTCTCAATCAAGCTGGATAGCACCTTGCCCGGGCCCGCCTCAAAAATTACAGGACTGCCGAGTTGCAGCATTGTTGCCACGCATGTGTCGAAATGAACTGGATTGCGTAGCTGGTTCCTCCAATAGGAAATCCATTCGACGCTTTCAGAAAGACAGGCTCCGTCGAGGTTGGAAATAAACGGTATCGTCGCCTTGCTGTACGATACGCTCCGGAGGTCTTGTTCAAAGGAATCGAGGATGTCATTCATGAGCGGCGAATGAAAGGCACGGCGTGTCTTGAGGCGCCTGAAACGTATGGACTCCGTTTCCAGCATGGTTTCAACATTGGTAATGCTCTCCGTCGAACCGGAAAGAACGATCTGGTCGTCAGCGTTGAAAACGGATATGTATACACCGTCAGAACAATACGGCTCGATGCGGTTCAGCGTAGCGGAAACGGCTATCATGGCTCCCGACGGAGCATGCTGCATCCAGTAGCCGCGCTTGATGACGAGGGACAAGCCGTCCTCGAAGCTGAAAACCCCAGCAACTGCCGCGGCTGCATATTCCCCGATGCTGTGGCCACAGACCGCTGTCGGTTGTATGCCCCGGCTCATGAGTTCTCTGGCAAGAGCATATTCGACGATATAGAGAAGCGGCTGTGTGATGTCAGTTTCTGCTATGGCATCGTCATGGCCATCTTCAAGCAGGTATGAACGCAGTCTGTCCAGTCCCATTTTTTCGCAATGGGCGAGTCCCTTGTCTATCCATTCTGAAAAGACCGGCAGAACCCCATGATAGCCTTTTGCCATGCCAGAGAATTGCGAACCCTGACCCGGAAAGACAAACACACGGTTTTCAGCCATGGTGGAATCGGATGCAGGGGATTCTGCATCCAGGGCGGTGATGAGCTTTTCAATGTCCCTCGCAGGAGTTCCCCAACGGTACCTGAAATCATGTCGGGATCTGTTGTACTTTTTGATGAGGTCACTCATGGGGATGCCGCGATGTGCCCGCAGGTACGAAGCGATATCTTTTTTTTGCTTTTCGATGGAAAGCCCGCTTTTTGCAGTCAGCAGGAGAAATCGTTCTTTGCCTGAAATTGCAGGCTTTAGCGGTACGGGTGGACTCTCCACGATCGCATGGACATTTGTTCCTCCTACACCAAAGGAGCTGACTCCCGCGATTCTACTGCCATTTTTCAGAGGCCAGGAAACCGGTTCCTTGTTTATCCTGAATTTTGAGGATTCCAGCTCGAGTTGCGGATTGCTTGTATTGAAATGCATGAGGGGAGGAATAATGCCCGTATTCACCACGAGTGCTGTCTTGATGAGCGATACGATCCCGGCTGCCGCATCGGTATGTCCAATATTCGCCTTGATGGAACCGAGCCAGCAATAGGGTTCCTTGATGGTGCTTTTTCTGAACGCATGTCTCAGTGCCTGCACTTCGATGGGATCGCCGATCAGTGTCGCTGTTCCATGCGTCTCGATAAAACCAATATCTTCGGGACTGACATCGGCTAGTGCGTGGGCAAGCTCTATCGCTTCGGATTGGCCCTTATAGCTGGGAGCCGCAAACCCGACCTTGTCGCTGCCATCGTTGTTCATAGCCACCGCGTCAATGACTGCATAGATGTAGTCACCATCTTCCAGTGCCTGGGAAAGGCGCTTGAGACAGACCACGCCGACACCTTCACTGAAAACCGCGCCGTCGGCACGTTCATCAAAGGGCCTGCAGGTACCGCCCCTGGACGAGATCATTCCCTCGACATAGGTATAGCCTCGATTCCTTGGCGCTCCGATCGTGACCGCTCCGGCAATCGCCATGTCGCAGCCCCAGGTGAGCAAGGACTGGCATGCCAGCCCGACGGCAGCAAGCCCCGTTGAACAACCGCTCTGGATGTTCAAGCTCGGACCCCGTAAGTCCAGCTTGTAGGAAGTCCTAGTTGCTATAAAATCTTTATTATTGCCGACCAGCAGCCTGAAGTCGTCGACGGCTCCTGCCTTGGCTCCATTCTTCAACATGAACCAGTATTGCGTCACACCATCGCCGGCGAAGACTCCTACGGGTACTTCGATACGGCCAGGTTCATACCCCGCGTCTTCCAGTGCCAGCCAGCTGTGCGAGAGAAACAATCGTTGCTGTGGATCTGTGACAAGAGATTCACTCGCCGGCATGCAGAAGAAATCGTTGTCAAAGTATTCCGCTTCGGCAATAAATCCCCCCCTGGCAACATAGTTCTGATTTTCAATTTCTTCTTGTGAGACTCCGGCCTCCATGAGGGATGCCGCGTCAATCTCGTATATTCCTTCTTCTTTTCTACAAAGCATATCCCAAAGTTCCGAGATGTTTTTAGCCTTTGGAAACGCCCCCGACATGCCGATGATCGCTACTTTTTCCATCATCATACCTTCCTGTATCAAAGCCGGGCTCCATGGTGTAGTTTCCGCGGGTGCTGCTTTTGGGCGATACCTCTACTCACGTATGAGGCTGTCTTGCATGCTTGCCTTGAGACATCGATTCGCGCTGTCGTTGTCCCCTTGCGGCCAGAGTTTCATCACCATCTGATTCCCCTGCCTTGAGGTACGAGGCTAATTTTCTTACAGTAGGGAACTGGAAAAGAATTACCACGCGAAGCTCTCTGTCCAGTACTTCTGCTATTTTTCGCATCAGCCTGATGGCCATGAGGGAATTGCCGCCGATTTCAAAAAAATTGTGATCAATTCCGATGCTCTTGTTTCCTGTTTGCTCTATCCACAGTGCGAGTATCCGTTGCTCCAGATCATTTTCTGGTATGGAGGAAGGTATCGCCGGTTGTTCTGTCTCTGCCTGGATTCCATGCAGGGCTTTTCTGTCAATCTTGCCGCTGCTGGTAAGTGGCATTGCATCAAGGAAATAAAAACAGGAAGGTATCATTGCCTGGGGTAGCAAGGTTCCAAGATATGCCTGAACTTCAGCAACTGCAAACCTGCTTCCTTTCCGTGGGACAATATAGGCATGAAGCCTGTTTTCACCCGAGCCATCGCGTCTGGCGATGATAGCGGCGTTCTGGATGCCTTCATGATTCTGCAGCACTGCTTCTATTTCTCCGATTTCGACCCGGTTGCCTCGAATCTTCACTTGATGGTCGTTCCTCCCCATGTACTCGATGGCACCATCATGCCGCCATCGTGCGAGGTCGCCGGTGCGATACATGCGCTCGCCTGGCTTGTCTCCGAACGGGTTGCTGATGAACGCGCGCGAAGTCAGGTCTGGTTTGTTGAGGTATCCTTTTCCCACCTGGATGCCGGCGATGAATAGTTCTCCCACTGCTCCCGGAACCTTAGGTTCCATGGTTTCATCGAGGATATAGAGCCGGGTATTGGCTACCGGTACTCCGATGGGAACTGTCTCACTGGAATAATCTTCTTCTGGTGAATATTCGTACCAACTTACATCAACCGCGGCCTCGGTCGGGCCGTACAGGTTGAATACCCGCGCTTGCGGAAGCACAACCGAGCAACGTTTGCATTGCGCTACAGGCAGGGCCTCTCCGCTGCATATGATTGCCCTGAGGGAGGTACACTCCGAGACTGTGCTCTCCTCAAGAAAAACATCGAACATTGAAGGGACGAAGTGCACAATGGTGATGCCGTGTTCCTTGATGAAATCTACAAGCGCGCGCGCATCGCGTTGGATATCGGGAGGAGCTACGACGAGCGTGGAACCAAAGAGCAGTGGCCAGAAAAATTCCCAGACAGATACGTCGAAGGTAAATGGGGTCTTCTGCAGCACACGGTCAGCCTCGGTGATGCAGAAGGCTTCCTGCATCCAGTACAGCCTGTTGGCGATGCTCCTGTGTGAGATTTCAACGCCTTTCGGAGTTCCGGTAGATCCAGACGTATAGAGCACGTATGCAGTATCCTCAGGCTGGCCGCGGACTATGATTTGCGACCCGGGGCTGCCTGGTCCATCATCAAGCGTATCTACGAGGATGCAGTGCCCGGAGTAGCCCTCCAGCTTTGCGACCGCACCGTGGGTGCATATCGTTTTGATACCCGCGTCCTCGATTATTGCTGCCAGCCGCAGGGCCGGATATTCGGGATCAAGGGGGACATAGGCGGCACCGGCAGCCTGGATGCCGTATAGGGCAATGACCATGTCGATGGAGCGCCGCATGTGGACACCGACTCTATCCCCTGTTTGTACACCACATGCGATGAGGGATCGCGTCAATGCATCGGCCTTCTTCTTGAACTCCCTGTGCGTAAGGGAACCAGCTGAATCGCAGATGGCCGTAGCCTCCGGCATCGAGGCTGCCGTTGCAGCATAGATACGGTAAAGCAGTGCTTCCTCAGGATATACCCTTGCGGTATCGTTCCATGTGCCAAGGACGAGTTTGCGCTCCTCGGGCGGAAGCATGTGCAGGTCTCCGACCGGTGCATCTGGCTTGCGGCTGATTTCTTCGAGCAGCGTTTGCAGTTCGTGTACTCTCCGGTGCATCGTCTCGCGCCTGAGCAATGCAGCATTGCAATACAGCGATAGCCGCAAACCGTCCGGACCTTCAAAGGCAGTTGCGCTTGTTTCAAAATAATCAGACGATCGCGGATTTATGGAGTACGTTGCGCAGCAGCTTCCAAAATTCATATTGTCTGACATCAACCGCTGCTTGTGCGCAAACATGGAACTGCATAAGGGAATCCGGGATGGATCATGCTCTCCGTACAGATCCCTGACAATATTCCCATAAGAATATGATGTGTGCATGGAGGCTTCCATGGTGCTTTTCCTGATGGCGCGGACCAGTTCGCCAAAGGTTGTGGTGGCAACAAACGTAGCCCTTATCGGCAGGAGACACTCGTGGAGGCCAACAGAAGTATCCGTCACTGATTCAGGTGCATCCATCATAGGTACAGCGACGACAATGTCTGTCTGTCCCGTCAATGCATATAGGAATACGGTGTAGGCAGCCAGGAGGACCGAGGCCAGGTCAGCTTCATGCGTCGATCCAATAGTCCTGAGAGCCTGCATGGTTTCCTGCCCGCAGAAGCCTTCTACCAGCTCTGCGGTATAGGTGCGCAGTATCGGCCGGCGGCAATCGGATGGAAGATCAAGCACGGGTGGATGTTCTGCAAAGACATGCTTCCAGTATTCCGTGTCAGCCTGATTGCTCTTGCCTCCTGCGCGTAGTTCCCCGGCTCTTCTGGCGTACTGGTTTAATCCGGTGCTTGTTCCCGGCGTCGGGAGCCTGCTCAGGTTTCCAGCCGTATACAATGCGCCTAGATCCTTCAGCAAAACGTTGATGGAAGAATGGTCGACAATGATCGAATGGAAAGTCAAAACAAGATCATGTACGTTTTCTGCCGTTCTGATGAGTGCTGCCCTGAACAAGGGGCCATCCCGAAGGTTGAAGGCACTCCTGGCATCCTTTGCGAGGTATTGTTTCAGGGTGCCTTGTTCTTGTTTCAGACCCGGTTCGAGTATGACTAACGGAGCCTCGATGGATGCGGACACGCTGACCACGGTTCCGTCTTCGTTGAAGGTACAGCGTAACGCTTCGTGACGCTCTATCAAAGCATCAATGCTTGAACAAAGAAGGTCAGTATCAAGCTCGCCCTCGAGATGCACCGTGACCGACTCGTTGTATGCGCATGAAGCCTCATCGGAACATTGCGATGTAATCCATATATCCTGCTGGGCTTGAGTGGAGTGATATGAAAAAATCACTTCTCCACCAGAAAAAGGATCGTACTCTACAGCCACACCAGCGTCACTCGCATTGCTCATTTTTTTCCTCCAGCCTGATATACTTGCCGGGCCTTTCAGGATCCGGCAAGAACCATGCCGGGTTTCCTTGAGGATCCTTTCCCATCCTCGCCCCCTGTATATGTTTTTCTGCGGTACTCATCAATGCCTTGTTCGTCCTGACTACGGGTTTTTGTCCTTGAGCATCGTTGAGATTGATCAGCTCCAGTTTGTCCTTGAATCCCTCAGCCAGGACGCGCACGATGTACAGGAAGTTCGAGATAATAATTTCTATGGTGGGCTTTTCAAATATGTCTGTTGAATAGGCAACCGCTCCTTCTAACCGGTCGGTGCCGCCCAGGTATACGGCGAGATCATTTTCAGACAGACCGAGGTCGAACGTAGTCGGTGTGAACAGAGGCCCGTCAGTAGTGTGTTCTACTGCACGCCCTGATCCGTAGCTCTGAAAGGCAAAAATGATTTGATAGACTGGATTGATGTTCAGGCTCCTGGGAACGGCAAGCACGCTGACAAGCTCTTCAAAACCAATTGAAGAATGTTCCCACGCGGTCAAAAACTGGTTTTTTACGTAGGCGAGGAACCTGCCCTCATCCCACGTGCAGTCAACATCGAATCGCAACGGTATAGTCCGGACAAAGTAGCCAAAGAGGCTTCGCGTGTCCTCATGTTCCCGGTTGGCATAAGGGGTGCCAATGACTATCGTTTCCGTTTCTGATTGTTTCCTGACGAGAAGGGCAAGGCAGGCAAGGAAGAACATGTTTGGCGTTATGGAATGGGACTCGCAGAAAACGCGGATACGGGCAGACTGCCCTTCATCGATCGAGAAGCGCAGCGATGATCCAAGTCCGGATGATTCCTTTGGTCTTGCATGATCAAGTGGCAGGTCATGTGCTTCAGGTATGCCTTTGAGATATTCCTTCCAGAACGCAAGTACCGATCCCGCAGGATACCCCGTTTCATTACGCTCGCGTTCCCATGTGGCATAGTCACCAAAGTCAATCCGCAGGCTTGCAGGCGCCCACGATTCGTCACCAGCATGGTTGTAGAAATCCTTTAGCTCGTTGTAGAAGATTTCCGATGACCATCCGTCAGCGAAGATATGCGGTACGAGCAGGCATACGTAGCAGATTTCTCCGGGGAAGCGCGCGATGGTAGCCCGGGCAACCGGATATCTGGAGAGCGCTATGGGGGTTCGTGTCAGATCGCGAATGTGCTCCTGGAATGCATCACGTGCCGTGCGTATATCAAGATTTGAAAAATCCAGTTCTTCCGCTGGAATGTCCGCTTCGTCAACGTACGAGATGAACGGGATGCCGTCTTCGTCTTTGATGAAGGCACGGAAGAGATCATGCCGGCTGAAGAAGCGTTTCAACGCTATGCCCAACCGCGCCGTGCTGCACGAGCCTTCGATTTGTACTGCAAAGACAAGGTTGTACTGGGGCTTGTCCGGATCCATTTCATGGATTATCCAGAGCCGTTCCTGCTGGGTGCTCAGGCGGGTACGGCTACGGTCTGGCCTGCGCGGGATGATGGCTGGTTCCAGGGTGATCGCGGTACCAGCATCCCCGTGTACCACGGCCATGCCTTCTACGGTCGGGTTGTCGAACAAGTCCCTCACGTTCCACTTTCCGCCGAGCCGGGTGTTCAGCTTGTTTACAAGCGATACCACCAGGAGTGAATGGCCACCAAGATCAAAAAAGTTTTCATCGATTCCGGACACTTCGCGGCAGAGGACTTCGCTCCATACGGCGAGCATCTGTTTCTGGAAGGCGGAGACGGGAGCCCTGCTTGCTGCCGGTTCGTCTGACACGCTCGGCAGGGGCAAGGCCTTGCGGTCTTTTTTACCGCTCGACGTTTTCGGGAATTCGTCAAGCGCAATGAAATGGCCAGGAACCATATAATCCGGCAGGCTTTTCTTCAGGAACGCCTTGAGAACCAGCTCATCGATAGCCTTGTCGGCTCTGTAGTAGCCAACGATGCGCTTGTCCTGCTCGCTCCGCACCCATACCGTGCAGACCGCCTCAAGAATACCGGGGAAGGTCTGCATCACCGATTCGATCTCTCCGAGCTCTATGCGGAAGCCCCGGATCTTGACCTGGAAATCGTTCCGTCCAAGGTAACGGAAATCACCCGATTGAGCTTGCTGAGCATGATCGCCGGTCTTGTAGACGCGTTGCCTGCTCCCGTTGTCGTCTATCCAGATGAAGCGCTTCTCAGTCAGGTCCGGACGGTTGAGGTAGCCTTCAGAAAGTCCTGCTCCTCCTATTCCCAGTTCTCCCGGGATACCCGCCGGAAGCGGTCGGTCATTGTGGTCGAGCACGTAGAATGTGGTGTTGGCGATTGGCTTCCCGATACTCGGAATTTGTTCATCCTGCGTCAACTGGTGTATTGAGGACCAGACCGTCGTTTCGGTCGGGCCATACATGTTCCACACCGATGCACCTGTTGCCAGGAGTGCTCTGGCGAGTGCGGGAGGAAGCGCTTCTCCCCCCGCGAGGAAGGTTCTGCCCACGCCGGTTTTCAAGCCCGCTTCGAGCAGGAGGGCCCATCGTGAAGGCGTTGCCTGGATGAACGTGATGTTTTCACTCTCGATCAGGAATACAAGCTTCTGGCTGTCGAGCGATGTGTCGTAGTCGGCCAGGACCAGCTTTGCTCCGCATATGAGCGGAAGGAAAAACTCCAGCGCGGAAATGTCGAACGTAAAGGTTGTGAGGGCAAGGACGGTATCGCCCTGCTCCATGCCAGGCTCGTCCCGCATCGACAAAAGCAGATTGGCGAGAGAGTCGTGCCGTATCGGAACACCCTTTGGCTTGCCTGTGGATCCTGACGTGAACAGGACATAGGCGGTCTGGTCAGCTTTGTTGTCCGGGAGTTCAGCTTCGGCCGCCGCTTCGCCTGAATCCACTTTCAGGATGCGGATGCCTGGACCAAGCAAGGCTGCCTGGCTTTCGAGCGCCGCGACGGTGACGATGAACCGCAACCCGGCATCCGCCACGATACCCGACAGACGATCACGGGGATACTGCGGGTCAAGCGGCACGTACGCTCCGCCTGCCTTGAACACTGCCAGCAGAGTCGGTACCAGCCAGCGGTCGCGGTTCATGTACATGCCGACCCGCTCTCCAGGCTGTACTCCCGCTGCCACGAGGGTTTTTCCGATGCTTCCGGATACTTGATCCAGACCACCATACGTGAGCGTTGCACCGTCCAACGTGACGGCAGGCCTGTCGTAACATGACTTGACTGTCTCCCTGAATAATTCCAGGAACGTTCGGCCCATGTATCCGGGTTTTGCCGTCCGGTTTGTGAGGTCTACAAGTTCCCTTCCTCGCGAATCCATGAGTTCGATCTGGCCGAGCCGGCCTCCGGATCCCTTGGCGAACGCCCGCACGACGCGCACGAAGTTCGCGGCAAACGCTTCCATGCTCGCCTTGTCGAACAGGTCGGTTGAATACGCGAACGAACCCCGGAAGAGGTTGGCTTCCCACATGTTCAGGGCTAGATCGTTTTCCGATATGCCGCGTTCGAACGGAACCGCTGTGAATTGTGTGGCTTCCCCGCTTGGTGTCGTGCAAGGCTTCGTGCCGTATTTCTGAAAGGCGAATACAATCTGGTAGACCGGATTGACATTTGTCGACCGGGGAACACCAAGCAGCTCAACGAGTTCGTCGAGTTCAACCGATGTATGCTCCCACGCGGCCAGGAACTGTTCCTTGACATAGGCAAACCACCCGTCCATGGAGTCAGCCTCGTCAACATCCAGACGCAACGGTATGGTGCGGATGAAATAGCCGAACAGTCCCTGTACCTGTTCAAGTTCACGATTCGCGTACGGTGTTCCTATGACCACCGTACGCTGGTTGGCATATTTACGTATCAGGAACGCCAGGCAACCGAGGAAAAACATGCTGGGCGTGATGGCATGGGATTCGCAGATGCTCCTGACTTCTGCTGATAGTGCTCCATCGAGTGTGAAGGATGTTGCTGAACCCAGCCCCGATGATGCTCGTGGTCGGGCAAAATCCAGCGGCAGGTCGTGCACTTCGGGAATATCCTTCAGGTATTCCTTCCAGAACGCTGTAACCTGTTCGGGCACCTGCCTCGTTTCCCGTTGCCCGCGTTCCCAGGCTGCGTAGTCGCCAAAGTCAGCTTTCAGCGCAGGAAGCGACCAGGAAGCATCGCTGGAATGCCAGTACAGCTGCTTGAGTTCGTTGACGAAGATGTCCGACGACCACCCGTCGGCGAATATGTGCGGTACGAGCAGACAGGCGTAGCTGATGTTCCCGGAGACGCGTGCCATGGTCGCCGTACAGAGCGGATACCGGGAAAAAACGAGCGGGGTCTGAACGAGGTTCCGCAGGTGGTTTTCAAGAGCTTCACGGGCGGCATCCGGCTCGAGATGGGTTAAATCCAGTTCGTCCACGGGTATGGCTGCCCTGTCGGCAAACGACATGGCTGGCCTGCCCCCGGTAGTCTGGATGCAGGCGCGGAAGATGTCGTGACGATCAAAAAAGGCGGCCAGCGCGTTCTTGAGTCTTGTGGAATCGCAAGGTCCGGTGATCTTGATGAGGTTGATGATATTGAACAATGGCTTGTCCGGGTCAAGTTCGTGCACGAACCAGAGCCGTTCCTGCTGTGATGACAGGGGGGCATGACGCCTGTCGGCCCTGGGCCGGATCGCTGATTCCTGCTCCGGACGGGCCGCCGGACTCCCGCACAGGTCTGCCAGACCCTCGATGGTCGGGTTGTCGAACAGGTCTCTCGGGCGCATGTTGCTGCCCAGGCGGGCATTGAGCTTGCGGATGAGCGACACGACCAAGAGGGAATGCCCTCCCAGATCGAAGAAGCTTTCATCAATTCCTCTGACTTCATGGCCAAGCACTTCACTCCATACGGCAAGCATCTGTTCCTGCAACTGGGTGGCCGGAGCCTTGCCGCCCAGGGTTTCCCCTGTATCGGCGGGCAGGGGCAGGGCCTTTCTGTCTGTCTTGCCACCCGGTGTGCGTGGTATCCCGTCGAGCACCATGAAATGGCCGGGGATCATGTACTCCGGCAGGCTATGCTTGAGGCGTGATTTGAGCTTGGACTCGAGCAGCGTCATGTCTGTGCCGGGTTCTGCCGTGTAGTATGCGACAATGCGGGCATCCTGCTCGGAGCGGCGCCATACCGAGCATGCGGCTTCCCTGACGCCGGGAACCAGCCGCATGGCAGCCTCGATCTCCTCAAGCTCAATGCGGTACCCGCGTATCTTGACCTGGAAGTCGTTTCGCCCCAGGTACCTGAAATCTCCCGAGGGTAGCTGCTGTACGAGGTCTCCGGTCCTGTACACCCTGAAGCGCCGGATTCCGTGCCCGATCTCCACGAAACGCTCCGCAGTCAAGTCGGGGCGGCCCAGATATCCCGCTGAAAGCCCCGCTCCTGCGATGGCCAGTTCCCCGGGAAAACCCGCCGGGAGCGGCCGGCCGCCGTGGTCGAGGACAAAGAACGCGGTGTTCGCGATGGGTTTGCCGATGCACGGTGGAACAGCCTCCGGCACGACCCGGTACTGCGAGGTGCATACCGTAGTTTCCGTCGGCCCATAACTATTCCACACCGTGGCGCCCATAGAAAGCATCGTGTCCGCCAGCGCCCTCGGGAAAGCTTCCCCCCCCACTATGAAGGTCATGCCTGGCCAGCCTGTCCAACCGGTTCCCAGGATCAACGACCAGCGTGAAGGTGTCGCTAGAATGAAATTTGCCTGGTCTCTTTCGATGCGCGCCACAATCGCGTCGGCGTCTCTTGCCGCTTCGGCGGACAGCAACGCAATGCGGGCTCCGCAGGCCAGAGGCAGGAAAATCTCCAGGATGGATGCATCGAAGGCGAGGGTGGTGATGGCAACGACCGTGTCTGCCCGCGTCATCCCGGGTTCGGAACCTAGAGCTTGCAGCAGATTTGCCAGGGCGCCGTGGCATATCGGGACACCCTTGGGCGCACCGGTTGATCCCGAGGTAAACAGGACGTAGGCGGTTCGTTCAGGGCCGACGCCCGGGAGTTCCGCGTCGGGTGCGGACCCAGCGCTGTCATCAGCGTCAAGGGTGCTGATGCCGGGGCCAAGCTCTGCAACCCCGGCTTCGAGTGCGACAACCGTGATGACGAAGTGCAAGCCGGCTTCAACGGCGATGCCAGACAGGCGGGCAGGTGGAAACTCGGGGTCAAGCGGGACATACGCACAACCTGACTTGAATACAGCGAGCAAGGAGGGAACCAGCCAGCGGTCCCGGTTCAGGTAGACGCCAACGCGCTCTCCTGGTTGCACTCCCGCCGCCGAGAGCCTCCGGGCCAGGCTGTCCGACAGCTGGTCCAGGTCTCCGTACGAGAGTTCGTCTTCGTCCATCGTCACCGCTGGCTCGTCGTGGAACGTCGTGACCGATGCCGCAAACAGTTCGAGGAACGTCTTGCCAAGATAGCCAGGATTTTCCGTCAGGTTCGTCCGGTCGACGAGCTGCCGACCCTGCGTGTCCATGAATTCCAGCTGGTCGAGCCTGGCTCCCGGATCTGCTGCGAATGCGTTTGCAACCCTCTCCAGGTTGGCCGCGAACACTTCCATCCCATCAGCATTGAAAATTTGGGTAGAATAGGAGAGCGCCCCTTCGAAACGGCCGGTTTCCCATATAAACAGGGCGAGGTCGTTTTTTCCCACTACCATGCATCGGGGCTCTGATGATCCAAAAGAAAAAGCAATCTGGCAGATTGGGTTGATTCCGCTGCATCGCGTAATCCCGATGGAGTCTATCAGTTCGTCCGTGCTTATCGCCGTATGCTCCCAGGCAGCCTGGTACTGGTTTTTTATATATGACAGGAATGAGGAAACTACCGACGTTTTTTCTGTGTCAATCCTTACGGGAATAGTTTGAATGAAACACCCGAACAATCCCCGCAGCTCCTCCTGTTCCTTGTTTGCATATTGCGTGCCTATGACCACCGTTTCCTGTGAGGAATAGGTACACGCGAGGAAGGCGAGGCATGCGAGAAAGAATTGGTCGGGCGTGATGGCGTTGGCCTCGCAGACGCTCCTGATGCGAGCTGACAATGAATCCCGCAACCTGAAGTACACAGAGGCTCCAGGATCGCCTGGTTCTTTTTGACGAGGGTAATCAAGTGGAATGCCATGGGTCTCGGGAATTCCCCTCAGATATTCTCGCCAGAACGAGACTATTGACTGGTCCGAGACCATGTACGTAAAATTCAACGCGGCTGCATACTCGAACATTCGTTCCAGCGCGGGACGATATTCTGGCGGGCAATTGCTCCGTATCGGTACCGGATCCGTCAGGAAAGGAAAAACAGGTACTGCCGACGAGCGGGTCCTTAAAAAACCAAGATCACTATCTTCAATATGGTACCAAAAAAGAGGTGTTGAATCTCTGTATATCTGGCAGTTCAGGATAACCTGGAGCCAGAGGAACTGGTCTTCTGCGAACGTGCAGTGCCGTTCATAGAAGCCGCCGAACCTGGTAAATATTTCCCGTCGGCACAATACTACCCAGGATTGGATGAATACCAGGGATCCCCACATGGCATGCGCTTCTATCCCGGGATCCATCCGCCATGGACCAGATGCTATGCCGATGTCAAAGGGTTCGATACTGGTTGCAATGATTCTATCTGGACCCCTGAGATGATTGGCGACGCTGAGCACGCAATCGGGATTTGCCTCGAGGTTCATGATCGATGTACGTAGAAAATCAGGGAAGTACTCATCATCGGCGTCGATGAATGCTAGGTAGTCCGCGCTGGCTATGCGTACTCCCGCATTCCTCGCGGCTCCAGGCCCGGCGTTTTCTTGCCGGACAAGGCGTATTCTGGGGTCGGAATACGATTGTACAATTTCCGGACCCGCATCGGTAGAGCCATCATCAACTATAATTATTTCAAAATCCTGCCAGCTCTGGGCAAGGACTGAATCAATCGCTCGGGCTACAGAACATTCTTTGTTATACAACGGCATTATTACACTGATGAGTGCCATGTTTAACTCCTTATGTATCTGGTTGACGCTCCTGTAGATCGGTGGGTGATGTGTTTGATGGAGGCATCGGAATCGGGCTTCATGACATGATCTTCCTCGCGTTCCATCGACCGGTATTCAAGGCCGGCGCGATGGTCAGAACCGGATTCACCCCCGGCTTATCAAGCCGGGACTCGTGGTTCCCTGGCGTTGCCATCGAAGTACCCATGAGTTCTCGATCGCATCATGCCAGGCTGCTTTCCTGGTACGGAGTTGCGGCTAAGTATTTTGAATGTTTTTTTCGCGCCAAGGGTTTCTCCTCAGAGTGCTTTTTTAAGTATATGCCACCAGAGGAGAGAAGCAAGCCCGGCGTTTGTTGCGCTGCGCCTGCATGTGCGTGTTGTTGATTCAGCACAGAGTCAGATCGCTCTTATGCGACTGCTGATTGCTCCGGACCACCAGCAAGATATCGGGCCTCATCCGCCGGCTTAAGCCGTAGCCCGGGAGCCTGTATCAATACTGTGCTGGTCGTTCCGTGGTCGCTCCGCATTGCCAGAGTTCCGCCGAATTGCTCGAGCAGCATTTTTATAAGTGAAAGCCCGAGCCCGCTGGACCGTTCCAGCTCAAAATCTCCGGGCAACCCGTTGCCGTCGTCGCGGAGTGTCAGTATCACCGTCTCGTCATAGACGGTGATGTTGAGCCGTACCAAGCCCCTGTCCTTGCCTGAAAACGCATATTTCATGACGTTGGTCAGGAGCTCGTTGATGATGATGCCGAGGGCAAACATCCGTTTTGAATCGAGCGAGAAGTCGTCTACCTGTTTCTCTATGATAATATCGGGAGCGTTTGAGAAGAGCGGCGTTATCGTTTCTAAGAGGCTGTCTACATACGGTACGATGTCGATGTTTCCACCATGTTCTTCACCGGTGAGCATGTCATAAAGGGAGCCCATGCCTTCTATCCTGCCGATGGCATCCTGCAGGGCGCTTACCGTTTCCGGGTGGCGGGCGGTGCTCAACTGCAGGGACATGATGGCCCGAATGGATGAAATATTGTTCCTGACGCGGTGGTGGGCTTCCTTGATGCGGAGTTCTCTTTCTGCAAGGGCTTGTGCTTGTGTGGCCTGCAGCAGCCCCGTGGCCGCTTTTTCTGCTTTTGCACGCCTGAGCGCCATGGAAACTGCCGTGCAGAGCACAGCATCGGTCGAACCCTTTACGACATACCCGTATGCATCGATGCCCTCGAGCCGACTGAGCGTGGCCTCATCGGTGTGGGACGACATGAAGACTACGGGTACGGGCCGGCTGCGGTTGATGAGGCTTGCTGTTTCTACCCCGTCCAGGTCAGAGCCGAGGTTGATGTCCATGAGGACGAGGTCTATTGATTGTGTCGATTCCGCGAGTTCTACAGCTTCTTTTCCGGTTTTTGCCACCAGAACGGAATAGCCGCGAGCCTCGAGCGTTTCACGTTCAAACAATGCGGTGATGATATCGTCTTCGACGAGCAGGATCGTCGCGAGCTTTTCAGTGCCCATGTGCCGCTCCTCCGCAGGTGTATTGCGGTCGGACCGCAATGCCCGACGTAACGGATGCAAGTTGAAAGGCATCGCCTGTCAGCCGCACCCGTACGTCGTACGCTGTTTGTTTATGATTTGTAAAACTTTTATTGATTTTTCTTCATTTTTCTTGATGGGCAGATCGTAGCCCGCGGGTTTTATCCCGGCAAGCGTTTTTCAGGTTTTTAGCTGTAGACAGTTGTCTACAAAGCTATTTTTAAGGATTTTTAGGTCTTCAAATATCCATAATGTCTAATTGGTTATTGTTTCGGGATGAAAAGCACAGGCGCCGGGTCGTATCCCGGCACCTGTAAAGGCGGCGTCTAGAACAGCAGGTCCATCACGAAGCCCTTGGCGTACTCCGTGATGTCGTCGGTCAGGTAGGTTTCAGCGAGGCGGCCAAAGTCGGCTTCCGTGAGGCCAGCTTCCGCAAGGGCCGCTGCAGCAAGCAAGGTGGCGTCTTCAACTGCATCGGTGTAGCTGTAGCTATTATTCCACTGCAGTCCAGATCCGTCGTAAGCGGAGAGGGATGCAATCATGCCTTCAGCATCATATGAAGCCAGGTAGTAGCCGTTCAGTGAATCATCCGGGGCGCGTACGTTTACGCGGAAGTCAGCGTCGTCAGCAAGAAACTCGAAGGTCTCGACAAGCGTGTCGTCTCCGTCATAGTGAAATATCTTCAACTCTGATTTAACCAGATCGTCGAGCAAGGCAAATGGATCGATGCCGCGGATTGCGGAAACGCTGCCTGGCAAGACTGCGCCGGTATATTCGTATTTGAACCATTGGAGCAACGATCCGTTGCTGGAGACATTCAGCCTGGCTGGAATGCGGCTTTCATAGACGAACTCATATTCCAGCGGTAGAAGCAGTGCCGCCCCGCTTGTAGTGACTTTTAGCGGGTAGTCATCATCGTTGTAGGTTATGCTCACATCGAGGGCCAGGGTTGAACCGTAGTAGCTCTTTTTGCGGGTGATCTGCTGGCTGTCGTTCCATGCAAGCTCCATTGAAACCGTTTTCTCAAGTTGGTCGTCATCCCTGGCCACGCGGACCGGATACCAGTCTTTGTCCATGCTCAGTTCAGAGGTTCCGAATGTGTCGTAGTTCCAGTAGGTGTAGCCGGATTTCTCGAGGGTTGAAAGTGCTGTATCAATAGACGGTACCTCATAGAGAATTTCTACAGGCATCTTCAGTGGAGCGATCGTACGCGGCGTGAATCGTGCGGCTGTGTTGGTAGTAGCCTTCGCTACAGACAATCCGGCAATGGCGCAGCTGACTCCACCGTAGCTCGTCAGGAAGGATACGCGGTTGCTTGGGTCGAATTCATATATGGCACAGCCGGAAGGTGTACCGTTGCCATCGAAACTTGCAGCTTTTACAACTGTCGCAGCAGGAACCGGCACTCCGTTGCCATACTCATATCGCCGGCTCCACTGGCGCACGTCTGCTTCATCGTACTCTGCCATTGTTTCAATGTGTCCATCTAC
>JAIFMD010000160.1 GCA_020048755.1 Spirochaetota bacterium | reverse complement strand
TCTGAAGAGCGGCACGGGGGGCTGGGGGGAATAACTGAGGGCGCTTGGGGCAGGGCATACGAGGGTGTGCGGTGCCTTGGGCGCCTTTTTTCATTGAGGGTGTGGGCTCAGTCAGCGGTATCAGGCAGAGGCTTCGGTTTGGGCGGAGACGCCGAGTTCGGAGAGAAGGGCTGATTTACGGAGCAGGTCGGTTTTCTTGAAGTCGAGGATATCGGCGCGGGTAACGATGCCCGTGACCTTGCCGTCGGTGACGATGGGGATGTGGCCGATATTGTGTTCGAAGAGGATTTCACTGAGCTCACGGACGGTTGTTTCCGGGGAAGCAGACACGATGTTCTTGGTCATATGGATACGCACAGGAACGTGCATCTGGTTACCTTTGCGTCCGGTCATGATGTCGCGCAGGGTAAGGAATCCTATGAGCTTTCTGTTTTCATCAACGACGGGAGCTCCGGTATGCGAGACGCTTTCCAGAATAATGGACGCTTCCATCAGGGTGAGGTCCGGGCTCAGAATAACGACCGTCTCGGTCATTATCTGTCGGGCGGTTATGGCTGGGGCAAGGATCCTGTCCAGGTAGGCAATTATTCCTTCTGCGAGTTGTGTGCCTTCTTCAGTTTTAATCGTGGCTGATGCGGCTTGCTTGTGGCCACCACCGCCAAAATCCGAGAGGATTTCGTTGAGGCATACTCTGGAGTCATTGTTGCGGGCGATGATGAGCAGTTTGGCCTTTTTCCTGAAGAAGAAAAATCCAAACAGGATCTCCAGGTTTTCAACTTCAAAGACCTGTTCGATGACGGCACCAAGACCTTGAGTCTCGCCATCAAGTTCTAGATAGCAGGTCTGTACCTGATGGCCCCGGATGGAGCGCTTTTCAAGAATGTTGAGGATTTCATGAAACAAAACTATCTGCTGCTTTTCCTTGAGCGGTACGAGAAAATCCTTGACCAGTTTCAGTGAAGCTCCTTGCGCCAGGAGGAAGGCCGCAACTTCAAAATCTTCTCGGGTAACGTTGTCGTGGGTAAAATTGCCGGTGTCGGCATAGATGCCGGTGAGTGCTATCGTAGCATCCTCGGGAGCTATGGAAATTCCCCGGTTTATGATTTCAAGGCCCAACTGAGTGGTGTTGGCTCCAAAGACGCGCTCGTGGATCAACGCACCGGGAATGTCATGGCTGTCCGCGGGGTGGTGGTCAAACACTTCGTACTCGATGTCACCGGGGGTTTCAATCCCACGTACATATTCTGCTATTCTGTCTACTGTCCGGGTATCTACTACGACTATCCGTTCAATCTTTTGCCCTTTAAGGTCTGTGGTCGTAACGAAGCCGAGCCTGTTTTCATAGAGGTTCATCAGGTTGCGGGCGACGGGATGTACGAGATGGCTCTTGACCGGAATATGGTCCGGGTAGATGTATCTAGCCAGTACGATGGAGCCTATGCAGTCTAGATCCATGTTTGTATGCCCGACGATGATTTTCATGGTAGTTAGGTAGTGTAGGTGAGTATTGGTGAAAAGGAAAGTAAAACCTTGAAGCCAGTCTGACCCGCATGCTAGTATCCAGTTCGATGAAATATAGGATTTCAGGTGAAAAATTAAATATATTTTCATATTTCGTCTCTGTGATCCTGCTTGGAGCTGCAATGCTCTCGTTGCCATGGGCATGGAATGGTCAGACCCGGTTGTCATGGCTTGATGCATTGTTCACGTCGACGAGTGCTGTATGCGTAACGGGACTCATTGTCGTAGACACCGCTCAGTTCAGCCTGTTCGGGCAGACAATAATCATGTTGCTGATACAATTTGGCGGGTTGGGCATAGTAACTTTCGCTACACTGTATGTAGCCCTGCCCAGACGCCGGGTTTCGCTCGTCAACAGGGGCATCATCAAGGACATGTTCATAGACGAGGTAGAGTCGAACCCGAGGCTGATCATCCGCAGTATTTTACTTACTACTCTGAGCATCGAGTTCATAGGATTCCTCGTGTTGCGCCACCGGTTCAAGGACCTCGAAGTGGATGGATATGTCTTTGCGGCTGCATTCCATTCCGTTTCGGCGTTCTGCAATGCTGGTTTTTCAACATTTTCGGACAATCTGATCGGTTTTGCGGGTGACTTGACAATCAATCTGATGATCATTGTCCTGATCGTTGCCGGCGGACTGGGCTTCGTGGTGCATCAGGATATCGGGCGCGTGTTCATGCGCACGAAGCACCGCCTGAGTTACCACTCTTCCATTGTCATCATCACGACCGCAGTCCTCATTCTGGTGGGTCTGGCCGCCTTCTACATCCTTGAATATGACGGCGCTTACGCGACGATGAGTGTACCTCAAAAATTGCTTGCCGCCTTGTTCCAGTCCGTGACACCAAGGACTGCAGGTTTCGAGACTGTCGCACAATCGTCCTTGAATTTGGCTTCGGTGGCGATGGTGATTTTCTTGATGTTCACCGGAGGCTCTCCAGGGTCAACAGCGGGTGGCGTCAAGACGACGACCATGTTCATGGCCTTCGTTTCCGCTTTCAGAGGACACGAAGAGGATGGTTCCATCGTGTACAGAGGCGGTGCCTTGTCGCCGGGATCCGTCATCAAGGCATTCTCCGTGCTGGCCAAGGCTTTTTTCATTGTTGCATCGGGCTTTCTTGTGCTTCTTGCGCTCGAAGGCAGGAAGTATGGTTTTGGAGATCTGCTTTTCGAAGTGGTGTCGGCTTTTGGCACGGTAGGATTGTCGCGGGCTGTGACCCCGGGGCTCGGTCCAGCCGCCAAGAGCCTCATCATTGCGATGATGTTCATGGGTAGGGTTGGATTGTTCGCCATGGCCATTTCACGCGCCTCCGACAGGGTTGAACGGTTTGCAGAATTTCCACGTGAGAGCCTTCTGATAGGCTAGGAGTAAGATCCATGGGTAGACAGTATGCGATAGTAGGACTCGGTAGTTTCGGGGTCAGTGTTCTGGAAAAGCTTTCCGAGGCGACCGACCAGATAATCATTGTCGACAAGGACAAGAACATCGTCGAGAAGTACAAGGATCTGGCTTCAAAATCCTACATTGCAGACGCTCTGAGCAAGCAGGCGCTTTCCAGGATCATACCCGAGGCCATCGATGTGGCCATTGTCGATGTAGGTGACCACATAGAAGCAGCGGTCATTGTGACCAATGCCCTCAAGAAACTTGGTGCCAGACAGATAATAGTACGTGCAGACAACGAAGAGCGGGGCGAGATTCTGGAGATGGTTGGTGCGACCAGGATAATTTATCCCGCCCGCGAGGCTGCCGCGAAACTCGTGCCCATGCTTGTATCGAGTTCTCTTTTTTCATTCATGCCCATCAGCCCCAGCCTCGTGCTGGCTGAGATCCGCGTGCCTGAGCAATATGTCGGCAAAACACTTGTCGAAGCAAATTTCAGACAGACCAAAGGCATAAATGTGGTGGCGATCCGCCAGGAAGACGGTGATGAGTATGAATATTTTGATCCCAGGTACCGCTTGCTGGCTATCGATGTGCTCCTGTGTGCTGGCAACGAAAAAGCCGTAACAGCGTTTACAGGTGCCCGCATCACCGCCCGCAAGAATGTCGTTGGAGAAATGCTGCGTGGAATATTCGGAAAGCCACTGAAGCGTGATGCCGTTGAAGCAATCCAAATAAAGGATGAGAAGTGATGGAGTCCATTGACAGAAAAGATACCGCACAGGCGTTGCCCCTGCTGGCCAGCGGGGCCATCGTCCTTATAGGCTCGTACATTGCGGCCCAGATGGTATCGGATATAGGAAGCCTCAAGATCGCATCAATAGCCGGTTGGGCGGTGGATGCCGGTACCTTTGTGTATCCGGTTACGTTTACCATCCGGGACCTGATCCACAAGCGGCTGGGCAAGAAGGCCGCCCGCACGACGATCCTGCTGGCAGCGGGCGTCAACCTGCTCATGGCCGCGTATTTCTGGCTCATCAGCCTCCTGCCACCCGATGCTTCCTGGGCTGTGTGGGAGGGTGCATCGGTAACGATGAACGAGGCGTTTGCCCGCGTGCTGTCTCCG
Source organism: Spirochaetota bacterium (assembly GCA_020048755.1). Lineage (GTDB taxonomy): Bacteria > Spirochaetota > Spirochaetia > Treponematales > UBA12059 > SZUA-370. The sequence continues at coordinate 1,690 of JAIFMD010000160.1, read as the reverse complement.
GCCTGGACCATCGTCATCGCGAGCATCCTGGCCGAGGTGGCCAGTGAACTGATCGACACGGAAGTGTACCACCTGTGGACGACAAGGGTGACGAAACGCTTTCAGTGGATGCGCGTACTGGTCTCCAATGCGGCCAGTGTGCCTGTCGACAGCCTCATCTTCTCCTGGCTCGCCTTTGGCATAGGCTTTGGCATGCCCGCCGCGGAGGTGTGGCAGATCTTCTGGTTCAATGTCATCGTCAAGGGCCTCGTGACGATGGCCAGCCTGCCTGCTATTTACCTTGTAAAAGAAAATCCTGACGCTCCGCAGTAAAGGAAGACATGAAAGAAATAGAATCGGTCCTGGTTGTCGGCGCAGGTGCGATAGGATCCATCGTTGCGGTGACAATCCATCGCGCTCTGCCCGGTGCTGTGAGCATACTGGCTGGTGATGACCGTGCTCGCAGGCTTAAGAATGACGGCGTGCTCCTCAATGGAGAACGTTTTGACATTCCTGTAGCCCCGTGCGTTGGAATGTTGGCGGTCAGCGATCAGCCGGATCTGATCGTTGTGGCAGTCAAGAATCACCAGCTAGGGCAGGCTATGGACGATATGCGGCCGTACGTCGGAGCTGACACGCTCATTGTGTCGCTCATGAACGGCATAAGCAGCGAGGTTGACCTGACAGCGGCTTTTGGAGCCGCGCATGTCCTCCATGCCATGATCATAGCCATCGATGCCGTACGCGAGGGTAACGCGACAACGTTTACGCAAGCCGGTATCATCAACTTCGGGGAAGTGACCAATGAACCGGGCGCCCACAGCGAACGCGTCGGTCTGATCGAGCGTTTCTTTGACCGCGCAGGGTTGCGTTATGAGGTGCCCCGGAACATGGTCCGTACCATGTGGTACAAGTACATGATAAACGTGGGCATCAACCAGGTTTCTGCAGTTCTGCGCGCTCCCTATCGCGTATTCCAGTCGGTGCCCGAGGCCCGGCGCGTCATGGATGCCGCCATGCTGGAACTGATATCGATAAGCGCTGCACTGGGTACGGGGCTGGTCGATGCTGACCTGAAATCCTGGTACAAGACCCTCGACCTGCTGTCACCTGACGGCAAGACGTCGATGCTACAGGATGTGGATTCAGGCACGGTGATAGGGCTCGGGCTGGAAACAGGTGTTCCGACTCCGGTCAACCAGCTGCTCTTCGACCTGATACGCGCGATAGAGCAGGGTTACTGACAGTTTTGGCTTTATCCCGAGCGCTGGCCTCGACGACGGCATTCATGCCGACGAAATCGGCTGGGCTAGTGAATTGCCTTAAGGTTGCTCCAGGAAGGGTGGGGAAATACGTCGGGTCAGTGTTTGTGTTATGCATATGGTCTTACCTCGCTTGCTCTGCCGGACCGGAGAGAGCAAGCGGTTGCATCACACCCTCACCAGTTCAGCCCCGAAAACCCTTTCAAGCTTCTTGAGCGTCTTGAGCGTGGGGTTGGCGGTCGCGGGGTTCTCAAGCTTCTGGTAAACTTGGTATCTGACGCCCAGCTTCTCCGCCGTCTCGGCAAGGGTCATGCCGGATTCCTTGCGTTTGGAGCGGAGCCACAAGGCAAAGGAGACACCTGCCCGCGGTTCGATGAGTACCGATCCGGCGATTTCAGAGGGCTTCGGTACAACGAGCTTGCGTTCGATAAGAGATTCCAGATAGAGCG
>JAIFMD010000016.1 GCA_020048755.1 Spirochaetota bacterium | reverse complement strand
CGCAGTTCTCCGAGGATGGCCTCGGTGACCGGAGCGTAGGTCGTGGCTTTGGTCGCGGTCATTTGGCACCTCCGTTGCGCTTGTCCATGCGGCGCTGTATTTCCGGCAGTATCTGGAAGGCATCTCCGACTATGCCAAAATCAGCAACCTTGTGGAGGCTTGCGTCCGGGTCGGAGTTGATGGACACGATGATCTCGCTTGTCTTGATGCCGGCAAGGTGCTGGATGGAGCCGGATATGCCAACGCCAATATACAGCTTGGGGGATATCGTCTTGCCGGAGAGGCCAATCTGGTGGGGATAGCCTATCCAGCCTCTGTCGACCGCCTCGCGGCTGGCACCGACGACGCCCTTGAAGCTGTCTGCCAGCTTGCGGATGATGATGAAATTGTCACCCTTTTTGAGTCCCTTGCCGCCGGCGATAACGATATCCGCTTCTTCAACGTTTACAAAATCGGTGACGTCCTTGCGGTACCCGAGGACCTTGACCCTGCCGTCCAGCATGTCTGCGGTCACGGGCACCGCGATGATCTTGCCCGCCCTGGTCTTGTCCTCCGCCAGGGGCCTCGATGACTTGGGGCGGACCGTGGCCATCTGGGGCCGGTGATCAGGCGTCTTGATTGTGGCCATGATGTTGCCACCTATGGCAGGACGGGTCTGCAGCAGGTTGCCGGTGCCTTCCTCGATGTCCAGCTCGGTGCAGTCCGCGGTGAGGCCGGCGTTGACCTTGATGGCCAGGTAGGGCATCAGGGTCCTGCCCGACGAAGTGGCCGCCGCGAGCACGATGCTCGGTTTGTAGGTCTTTATCAACGTGGTCAGCACCTTGGCATAGGACTCGCAGATGAAGTTCTCAAGCCGTGGATCCTGGATTGAATAGACCTCGTCAGCCCCGCGTTGTATGAGCTGCTGCATTGACTGTTCGCTTACCTTGTCGCCTATCAGGACTGAAGCCAGCTTGGTGTCAAGTTTGTCCGCAAGCTTGCGCCCGCGGGCGAGGAGTTCAAAGGAAACATCCCTGAGCTTTCCGTTATGTTGTTCCGCTATTGTCCATACAAAACTCATTGTCTGGTTCCTCCTTTACAGGATGCCCTTCGCTTCAAGGAAGGTCATCAGTTCATTGACGGCTGTTACGATCGATTCATCGTCTCCAGCCTTTACCACCGTTCCGCCTCGGGTCACCTTGGGGGTGTCGATTTTTACCACCTTTGTCGGTGAGCCTTTAAGCCCGAGTGCCGCGGCGTCCAGTTCCATGTTTTCTGTACTGAACACGGGGATCTGCATCTGGCGCGCGCGGATCTTGCCATCCAGTGTGGGCAAGCGTGGAGCTGCTATTTCTTTGACGACGGTGAGGAGGCAAGGAAGAGGAAGTGATAATATTTGATAACCATCTTCTACGAGGCGTTCAACGACGATGGCCTTGTCTTCCGCACTCTCGATCTTGGCAACATACGTGGCTACCGGAAGATCGAGCCAGGACGCGATGCCTGGACCTACCTGCGATGTGTCACCATCGGTAGCCCGCTCGCCTGCTATTATCAGATCATAACCACCGATTTTTTTTATAGACTGGGCCAGCGTGTATGAGGTAGCCCAGGTATCTGAACCGCCGAATTTGCGGTCAGAGACCAGCACTGCTTCGTCACATCCCATGGCTACCGCTTCTTTGAGCGCCTTTACGGCCTGCGGTGGTCCCATGGAGAGCACGGTCACGGTCCCGCCAAAGCGCTCTTTGAGTACGAGCGCTGTTTCCAGTGCGTACAGGTCCAGCGGGTTTACGACAGTTTCTACTCCCGCCCGGATGACCGTGCCTGTCTCCGGATCCATCTTCACGTTGCTTGTCTCTGGGACCTGCTTGATGGGCACTATGATTTTCACAAAAAACCTCCGTATCATCGGGCTTTTCCGGAAGAATTCCTCCCGGAAAAGCTTGTATTACCTCAGGATCAGAACAGGCCGGGGACGAAAACGGTCATCAGGAGCCAGCCGACGATGCCAGCCAGAATGGCGTAGAGAGCTGCGGGAACCAGGTTGATCCTGATGATCTTGCCTTCCTGCCCGAGCACCCCTACGGTAGTGCTGGCGGCGACAACGTTATGCACGCAGATCATGTTGCCGATGGCGCCTCCGACGACCTGCAGCGCTACGGTAATTACCCTGGAGATTTCTGCGCTCGTGGCTACCTCATACTGGAAACTGCTGAACAGGATGTTCGATACCGTATTGCTGCCGGCCATGAAGGCACCCAGGATACCGATGAATGGTGCTACAAAAACCCAGACCGAACTGAGGGCTGCGGCTGCGGCGGTGGATAGCGCCTTGAGCATGTCCATGCTGCCTGATGCGTTGTTGCCCGAGTTCCTCATGATGGCGACCATGGCCACGGCGAACACGAGGGCTATGGTGGCGGGTCCCATCTGCTTGAAGCTGCTGGACCAAGTGTTCTGGACGGTTTTCTTGTCCATCTTGTGCATGAAGATGGTCAACACGGCGACGAGGATGAACGGAACGGTGCCGGGCAGGTAGAGAGGCTGCAGGCTGTACGCCAGTTTGGTGCCGAGTATTCCCTGCCACGCGATGGTTACAGCCGGGTTGGTCAGGAGTTGCTTGATGCCCAGGGCGGGAACGCGGGTCACGACCAGGATGAGGGCTACGAGGATGTACGGGAGCCATGCCAGTACTGGCTTCATCTGGGGCGTCTCGTCCTTGAGCTCGCCGGGTTCAACGGTGCCGACCCAGCTTGAGCCCCAGTTTTTCCTGGCGGGGAAATCCCAGACCGCCTTGGGCAGGAGGAAGCCCTTCTTTGCAGCGGTTATTGTAATGCCCAGCGCTATGAGGGCTCCGAGGAGCGAGGGGAGTTCCGGTCCGATGAAGAACGCTATGAGCATGTAGGGTACCGAGAAGCTGAGCCCGGCAAAAAGGGCGAAAGGAGCGATAGCGAAGGCGTCCTTGAAGCTTTTCTTCTCGCCGAACAGCTTGGTGAGGATCATGACGATGAGGAGCGGCAGGAAGGTACCCACCGCGGTGTGGATGATTGCCGTGTAGACGCCGAGTTGGTGCACGAACGTGTCAAAGGTCCAGCCGTACGTATTCAGGGCTTCCAGTACACTGGGCGAGTTGAGCACCTTGGCCGCGCCGCCGAGGATGGGGGTGCCGACCGCGCCGAAACTGACGGGCATGCTGTTGCCTACGAGCGCCAGCATGGCCGCTGCGAGCGGCGGGAATCCGAGGCTTACGAGGAGCGGCCCGGCCAGGGCGGCGGGAGTTCCGAAACCAGCCGCGCCTTCAATGAAGAAGCCGAACAGGCCGGCGATGATGATGGCCTGCACGCGCCTGTCCGGACTGATGTTATAGAATGTTGCCTTGATGGCGCGGATGGCGCCCGAGTGCTTCAGGGTGTTCATGAGCAGGATGGCCCCGAACACGATGATGAGGATGTTGAAGGCGTCAAGCGCTCCCGAGACCGTTGCACCAGCCAGCCATTGCAGCGGCATCTTCCAGACAAACGCCGCCAGAAGAACAGCGAGTAGCCATCCGAGCGGCATGACCCGTTTGGCAGGCCAGTTGAATCCAGCCATGAGAATCACGACCAATAGAATAGGAAGGGCCGCAAACAATGCTTGCATTCTAGTCTCCTCTGAGTATGAATGTACTTACGCGGAGTTATAAGATAAATTAATATCAATTAATCCGTGTACATGTAAGTACAGCATAGTAGGATCCGTTTCTGACTTTAGTCAATTTATTTTTAAAATAAATTGACTATGGTCGAAATTAACAAGCGGCGTGACATGAAAAGACCATTGATCCATCTGTGCGGGTCATGGGAAGACGGAGCAGATCAGCTTGTTGCGTAGCAGGAGCCTGAAGGTGTGTCGGTGATGCACCCTGTGGTGTTTGAGGAATTTCTATATAAAAAGGTCGTAAAGGACTTTATTGTGTTGGTACCGATGCGATAGTATGATGCAGTAAGGAGGCCGATGAATGCTCTCTGCTTTGCCCGGATGGATAGGTCTAGGGGCCTTTTCTCTTGCCTTTGCCGCTGGATCTACCAACGTATTCGTACTGGAGAGCGTCCTGCATCAGGCGGCTACCCACCATTCCGGTACCTCTTCCAACATGATGATGGCCTTGAGCAGGGGTGATTATATACTGGCGCTGCAACTCTTCCTGTTCATCCTGGCCTTCGTTTCCGGTTCGATCCTGAGCGGCTTCATAATTCGCGACTCCCACCTGACGCTAGGTAGGCGCTATGGAATCAGCCTGCTTATGGAATCACTGGCCATTCTGATAGCCTGGCGGATTTTTGACGGGAACCCGTTTGGCGGCCAGTTATTGCTCTGCACCGCAAGCGGACTCCAGAACGCCCTTGCTACAACGTACTCGGGCGCTGTCATCCGCACCACCCACCTCACTGGTATCTTCACGGATATAGGCATATTGTTTGGCAACTACCTGGCCGGCATACCCATGCCCGAGCGCAAGCTCAGAATGCTCACCGATATACTATCGGGATTCCTGCTCGGAGGCCTGGCAGGAGCACTCCTGTGGCCTGTCATCGGCAATGCGGTCCTCGCCATTCCGGCTACCATAAGTGGCGGACTTGGAGCCCTCTATTTCATATACCGGCGGTTGCAGAAAAGAGGTGCGCATAGTCCCGTGCCGCGATAGGGATCTTTTCAGCTTCTGGCAGCGGCATCCTGTTCCGATATACATAAGGATGCAGTAGCGCTGTTGGCGTGGGTACGCGCCTCGGGGAGTCAAAGGAAACGCATGAAGAGTCTTTTGAAGAAAGCCCAGGAGTTCAGGAAAGCGGTAGGTTCGGATCTCGCCGAGAGCGGATCGTTCGTGTTTGACCAGGCTTCCGGCATATCCAAGGAAGACCAGAAGGACATCCTCCTCCACATCGACCGCGTGGCAAAGTCCAGCCGCATTCTCTCCGGGCCGGAAACCTGGAAGGTCAGACCCAGGAAACGTGGCCTTGCGATGCCGATCCTCGTCAACCTCGTGGGTTTGGTCGTGCTTGCCGCCGGCCTTTTTACGCTTACCCGCATCTTTGCACCCCGGGAGAGTGCCACCGAGTCGAGTTCCGTGCTGCTGTCTTCGGCCGAGGGCAGGCTGCTCCAGGAGATAAAGCGCGAAACCGAAGGCCTCATCCTGGAAAAGGACCGCGAGATAGCCAGCATCCAGGAACGCATGGCTTCGCTGGACAAGGAGAAGGACCAGCTGGCGGCGAGCGTGGAGACGAGGATCAAGGCCAAGGAACTGGAATTGGAAGACCAGCTCAAGCTTGAACTGGACAAGGAACGCCAGCGCCTGCAGGCTGAAGGTCTGTCGG
>JAIFMD010000220.1 GCA_020048755.1 Spirochaetota bacterium | reverse complement strand
AGATCGACAAGGACAACACCACGATCATCAACGGCGCCGGCAAGCAGAAGGAAATCGACGACCGCAAGGGCCAGATCAAGGCCCAGATCGAGGAAACCTCCAGCGATTACGACCGCGAGAAGCTCCAGGAGCGCCTTGCCAAGCTCGCCGGCGGCGTAGCCGTGATCAATGTAGGCGCCGCGACCGAAGTCGAGATGAAAGAGAAGAAGCACCGCGTTGAAGATGCCCTCTCCGCCACCCGCGCCGCCATTGAAGAAGGTATCGTACCCGGCGGTGGACTCGCGCTCATCCAGGCCGCGATCGCCCTCGACAAGGCCGGATCCGAGAAACTCTCCGACGACGAGAAGGTTGGTTACAAGATCGTCAAGCGCGCTCTTGAAGAGCCGATCCGCCAGATTGCCGAGAACGCCGGCGTAGACGGCGCGGTCGTGGCCGACCGGGCCCGCGGCGAGAAGAAGGGCATCGGCTTCGATGCCGCCAAGATGGAATGGGTGGACATGGTCAAGGCCGGTATCATCGACCCCGCCAAGGTCACCCGCTCCGCGCTCCAGAACGCAGCCAGCGTCGCCAGCCTCATGCTGACGACCGAGTGCGCCATCACCGATCTCCCCGAACCCAAATCCGCCGGCGGCGCCGGTGGTGGTGGCGGCGGCATGGGTGGCATGGGCGGAATGGGCGGCATGGATTACTAGACCAAGCGCTGATAGAGCCTAAGTGGCCGCACCCACAAGGGTGCGGTCTTTTATTGATGGTGCCGCCCATGCGACTGGCTGGCCGCGTAGTGAAACGGAGCGGGCGCGAAGCGCTCTCTGGGGCGGCTTGCGCCGCGCGCTTTCAGCGCGCACGTCAATACAATTCCTTGCGCACGCGGAGCCCGAAGGGCGACGCATGGATTACTAAGCTCAAGCGCTGATACTGTCTGAACGGCCGCACCCGCAAGGGTGCGGTCTTTTTATTGGTGGTATGCTGTAAAGGGTCTGAACCTGGATGCTCATTTCTGCTATAATCCCCACGGTCAGGGAGAACACTACATGAAGCAATACAATGCCGATACAACTACAAGCGATTTTGCGACACTTTTTGAAAGCACCCTCACGAAGATGGAAAAGTTGCAGCCCGGGCAAATGGTGGAAACGCAGATAGTCTCGATTTCAAAGGACTCCATCTTCCTGCAGTTGAGTGGCAAGAGCGAAGGCGTGCTTGAACGGGCGGAACTGGCGGACCAGGACGGGAAGCTCTCCGTCAAGGAAGGCGACACGGTCAAGGTATATTTCCTCAATTCAAAGAACGGGGAAATGAATTTTACCACCAGGATAAGCGGAGAAAAAGCGGTTCCGGCAATGCTGGAAAGCGCGTACAAGAACGGAATCCCCGTCGAGGGCGTCGTCGAAAAGGAAATCAAGGGCGGGTACGAGGTAAAAATAGGCGAAATCCGGGCGTTTTGCCCCTTTTCCCAGATGGGACAAAGGCGGACTGAAAACGAAGAAGATTACGTTGGAAAGCACCTCACCTTTAAAATACAGGAATACAAGGAAAACGGCCGCAATATCCTAGTGTCCAACAGGGCGATTCATGAAGAAGCCCGAAAAGAAAAAATAGAAGCATTGAAAAATACACTAAAAGAAGGCATGGTCGTAAAAGGTTCGATTCTGTCGATCCAGGAATTCGGCGCCTTCGTCGACATTGAAGGAATCCAGGCGCTGCTTCCCATTTCAGAGATCAGCAGGGCTCGAGTCGAGGATATCAATGCGGTATTGACGGTAGGACAGGAAATCGAGGCTACACTACTAAAGATAGACTGGAAAAGCGAGCGGATTTCGCTGAGCATGAAAAACCTGCAATCGGATCCATGGGAGCACGCGCTCGAAAAATATCCCGTTGACTCCAAGCATACCGGCAAGGTGGTTCGCGTTACTGATTTTGGCGCTTTCGTTTCCCTGGAAAGCGGCCTGGATGGCCTAATCCAAGCTTCTTACCGTAAAGATCCTGGGCGTCGACGTTGCGGGGAAAAGAATATCCCTGAAACAGGCTGCGTCGCTTGAGGAAGATGAAACGGCAAAAAAGTATCTTGAAAGCGGGACAGAAAGCGACGGCTACAATCCCTTTGCCGCTCTTCTAAGAAAATAATCGACCCCGGGCCTACCCGATACCGACTCATACCAAGGGGCATGCATGGGCATCAAAGGCTTTTTTGACAGATTCGGAAAACGCAGCCGTGAACCAGTGCCGGCGGAAACGTCACTGCCAGAACGGCCTGCCCCGCTTTCAATACTGGACCTGGACAACCCCCTCGATGGCCTTTCAGTCGGGCTTGTGTTTCCACTGGCGTTTTCTGTCGGCACGGTGCCTGTCAGGGTTCGGCCATTGAGGCTGGAGGCTGGCACGACAGTTGCGCATGGAGATGATACGGGTTCGGGTGCGCAGGATTCCAGGGGACCATGGTTTTTCTGGAAGGCTGACACCCCTTCCGGCAAGCACGGAGGGTTCTGGCAACTGCCTGGCCCCGCTGGCGACTCGTCGGTACAGGAAGCCTGGAACAAAACCGCTTCCACCCTGGCCGCGGCCGCAGCCATGAAGCTGAAAGAGACACTGGCAGCACGATCGGATCTGGCTCCGTTGGCTTTCAGCGCAGGCCCCTGCAAGGCTCCTCTATTAGGTGAAAAGCCAGTATTCCGTGCTGATTTCAGGTATGCTGTCCGCGGAGCCTTCAGGGAAGGAAGCGCGTATACGGGTTGGGGATACCCGTTCCTAGTCGGGGCATCGCTTGGAGTAGCTGCACAGGATACGAACGATGATCCCGTCGGCACGATGGTTGCTGGCTCCAGGGTGCTGCTGGAGGCTGCCTCAGAAGATGTCTGGCGTTCCAGGGCGTTCATGTTCAGGGATGCAGGAATCGAGCGCATGTACCTGCCGGTCTACGAACTGTTCAACCTGCTGGCAGAGCAGGATCTGCGCCTGGTCATCCAGAACAACCTTGCGGTGGGTATCCAGGCTGAAACTCTGGGATCACTGTTCATGTACCGCACTTCCGTCAGGACCGATGCCGGGATAAGCGAGCGCGTACTACCGCCCCATTCTTTGGACCGCAGGCGCGTAGATCCACTGCTGCCGGGTAGCGTCGGAGAGGATGGCAGGCTCGATCCAGCGCATGCCGCACCTGACCTACAGGCTTTCCTGCGGCGCAATGATGAAGCGTACGAAGAACTCTTCCAGGCATTGAGGAAGGACAAGCTCGAGCTTTCTGCCAATGCCGCCGCTATCATCAGATCCATCTATGTAGCCCTGGTCTACGCTCCCAGGCGGCGCGCCTTCGATGGATTCGTTTCAGCCCGGGAACCCATGATGCAGATCCGGGGATTTGCTGAACACACCGCGCGCCGGGCCGTCGATACCAGTGGGACAAAAACACTCGCCGCGGCTGTCTATGGTTCCAGGGAGGACCTGGAATTCATAGCCCGATGGTGCTCCACCCGCAAGCGGGAAGCCATCGCCGATGAACAGAAGCGCCTGGAACTTGACCTCTCGGAGGGCGTGGCTGACCTTGAAGCTGTCGTCCGGGACAGGTTCACCATCCTGGAAAAAGCCAATGCAATCACGGCGGCTGATGCCCGTGAACAAAAAAATAGCAAACTGGTCAACAATTAAAAAAAACAAACGTATTTTACTTTTATGGAGTATACTCAATACTATAAAAGTCTGAGCAGAGCAGGTTTTTCACATGAAAAAAAACAATGAAGTACACGAATTGCTGGAATCGATGGAATCGTCGGAGTCTACCAGCGGGACTGATGGAATTTCGGGATTTCTTGAAGGTTTGGCACCCAATCCTGCACATGAGCATATCATAGGCCAAGCTGCCCACAAAGAACTGGACGCCGAACACGGGGAGTCAATTTTCTCCCAGCTTCTCGAGCGGATCCTGCAGGGTTATGCACTCAAGCTGGAAGATGAATGCGAAGAATCCGGTGCCAGCCTGGAAATCCTTCTGGATGGCGTTTCGGATTCCGTGCTCATCATGTCACCGGCCGGCATCATCCTCGAAGCCAACCAGGCGTTTTTCATCACCTTTGGTTATGATAAATCGGAACTGGTATCCACTCCGGTCTTTGAACTGCTTCCGGATGAGTATCGGGGAACGTTTCATGCCCGCCTGGCGGATTTCGCCGTCAACAATGCCAGTCCGCACGCTGCCACAGAAGAGGACATCCTGGCGTTCCGTGGCCAGCGGCACGATGGAACCGTCGTCTCCATGGATTGCCTGCTCTCCGCGATCCAGCTACGCGGACAACCGGCTGTCATCGCGCTGATACGCAACCTTTCCTTTGACCACGCACTCTTCCAGCAGTTGAAGGAGACGAGGGAACACTATGTTGCCCTCTCTGAAACCATCACGGAAGCGATATTCAGGCTCGATGACGATTTCATGATCATTTTTGCCAACTCAGGCATCAAGAACACTTTTGGCTGGGATCGGGACGAAGTCGTCGGCAAACCGTTCAGCATACTGTTCCCGCCGGAAGTCTTCTCCAAGCACGAACACGAGTTCCGGAAATATTTCTATGTGGACGACCAGGACCGCAAGGCAGCCGGTCTCAAGCGCACCTTCGAGTTTCTCGGAACCACAAAACATCGTGGCGTCGCGCCAATGGAGATGTCCTTTGGCAATTCAAAGGACTATATGGGCCGCACCCTTACCTGTGTAATCCGGGACATCACGCAGCGTAAAACCATAGAACGCAAGCTGCGCCACCTCGCCTACCACGACAAGCTGACGGGGCTCGGCAACCGGGACTTGTTCAACGAAGACATGTCCACCCACTTCCAGACCATAGAGCGCGACCCTTCCTGGCGCGGCGGGGTGCTGTTCCTCGACCTGGACGGCTTCAAGCATGTCAACGATACGCTGGGCCACGATGCCGGAGACGAGCTTCTGATAGAGACCGCCCGGCGGATCAGGGTATGCCTGCGAGACAGTGATATTGCCTACCGCTTCGGCGGCGATGAATTCGTCGTCGTGCTGGCCTCCATCAAAGACGTGGAGGACGGCATAGTCGTATCGGAACGAATACTCTCGAGCATCGCAAAGCCCTTTATCCTCCGGTCCAAAGGAGAAATGTCCGGTGGCAGCGTCAATGTAGGCGTCTCCATAGGAGTCGCCGTCATCCCCGACCATGGGCGGACGATAGAAGGCGCGACCAAGAGTGCCGATATCGCGATGTACTGCTCAAAGGAAGAGGGCAAGAACCGCTATACGCTCTACGATCCGGCGGTGAGCGCCAAGGCCACCAAACGCTGGCAGATAGAGCAGGAAATGAAGACAGCCCTGAGCGGTGGGGGTTTCAATCTGGCTTACCAACCGATAGTCGATGCTCATGGCAGGATCAGGGGCATGGAAGCCCTGTCACGGTGGCAGCGCATCAATGGCGACCAGGTATCGCCGGGTGTGTTCATCCCCATAGCCGAAGAAAACGGCATGATAGTCGCACTCGGAGACTGGGCACTGCGCCGGGCCTGCTACGACACGCGCCGCCTGCACGAGAAGGGCTACAAGGACCTCTACGTATCCGTCAATGTTTCGAGCAAACAGTTTGAACAGCCAGGATACGTCACCGATCTGGAAAACACCGTAAAAAGCTCCGGCATCGATCCCTCCAGACTCAAGCTCGAGATAACCGAATCCGCCATCATGCACAATACCAGGGATGCGATCGACCGCATCAAGGACATCAAGCAGCGGTTGCCCGGCATTTCGTTCATGATCGACGATTTTGGTACCGGCTATTCATCGCTGGCCTACCTGTCACAGTTGCCGGTCGATGCCCTCAAGATAGACATATCCTTCGTTCTGAACCTCGCCGAGGCCCAGAACGAGAAGGTCGTCAATGCAATAATAAACCTTGGTCACAGTCTTGAACTGGACATTGTTGCCGAGGGCATAGAAACACAGGAGCAGTGGGATTTCTTTGCCCGGCGCGAATGCGGTGCCATGCAGGGCTTCTTTTTCCTGCGGCCATCATCGCTTGAAAAGATTACCGAAATGCTGGAACTGGACGCCCGGAACGCTGTCACCTCAGGAGTTAGTATTCTAAACTTGATGAAGGCGGCAAAGGGGAGCCTGAGCGCGAAGGCAGAGCGAGTCTCAAAGCAAAAATAGTATAGTGTATCTATTGACAGTAACATAAGCCACGACTATACTCCGTGTAAGTTCTTACAAGGAGAAACACAAATGGCAGACTACTTTAAATCATTTCCGGATGCCAAGGGCAACTTCGGTGTATACGGAGGCAGCTTCATTCCGCCCGATCTCCAGGTGGAGATGGAGAAAATCACCGATGCCTACTATTCGATAAGCAAATCGCACGAGTTCATATCAGAACTGCGCAGCATACGAAAACATTTCCAGGGCAGGCCGACGCCTGTGTACTTTGCCAGGCGACTATCCGACGAGTACGGTGGCCGTATATACCTCAAGCGCGAAGATCTGAACCACACGGGAGCCCACAAACTCAACCACTGCATGGGCGAGGCCCTGCTGGCCAAGTACCTGGGCAAGAAGAAGCTGATAGCGGAGACCGGCGCGGGACAACACGGCGTCGCCCTTGCCACCGCAGCCGCCTACTTTGGCTTGGAATGCGAGATCCACATGGGCGAAGTGGACATCAAGAAGGAACACCCCAACGTCGTCAGGATGAAAATACTCGGAGCCAAGGTCGTACCGGTTTCAAAGGGACTCAAGACACTCAAGGAAGCGGTGGACTCAGCCTTCGAAGCCTACATGCAAGACCCGATAACGAGCATCTACTGCATTGGCTCGGTAGTCGGTCCGCATCCCTTTCCCATGATGGTAAGGGATTTCCAGCGGGTCGTCGGCATAGAAGCCAGGGAACAGTTCTTCGAGATGACCGGCGAACATCCAGACAACGTCGTAGCCTGTGTAGGTGGCGGAAGCAATGCGATGGGCATTTTCTCGGCCTACCTCGAAGACGAAAACGTCAAGCTGTATGGCGTGGAGCCCATGGGCCGCGGTACAAAAACCGGAGACCACGCCGCCACGATGACCTATGGAAAGCCAGGCATGATCCACGGCTTCAAGTGCTATGTGCTGCAGGATGAAAAAGGCGAGCCGGCACCGGTCTACTCGGTCGCCAGCGGTCTTGACTATCCGGGCGTTGGCCCCGAGCACTCCATGCTGCATGACCTGAAGAAGGTTACCTACACTTCGGCAACCGATGATGAGAGCATCGACGCTTTCTACGAACTGAGCCGCAAGGAAGGGATCATTCCGGCTCTGGAGAGCGCTCACGCCCTGGCCTTCGC
>JAIFMD010000174.1 GCA_020048755.1 Spirochaetota bacterium | reverse complement strand
CTCCATGAAATGCAGAAGCGCAACGCCAAGAAAGGCCTGGCCACCCTGTGCATAGGCGGCGGCATGGGCATAGCCCTCTGCGTCGAACGCTGACCCTGCCTGAATAGGAAATTTGGGCACGAGACACAGAGAAGATGAGTCAGGATTGGAATAAGAAGAAATGGCACAGAGACACAGAGAAGACGAGGGGGATAAGAAGGATTAAGAAAGTATAGGAGTTTTTAACTTCCCTTCTTCTTGCCCCTTTCTTTCTTCCTCATCTTCTCTGTGTCTCTGTGCCAATGTCTTTGTATTCAAAGCCGTATACCAGTTCGTACTTTTTGGAGGAGGCTGAACATGGAATACAGGAATCTGGGGCGGTCGGGGCTCAAGGTCTACCTGGAATTTTGCTGACCCCACTCCCGAGGCGGAGGCCATACGCATGGTCCACAGGGCTCTGGAGGCCGGCATCAACGTCATCGATACGGCGGACATCTATGCCAGGGGCGAGAGCGAACGAATCGTCGGCAAGGCCCTTGCTGGAGGGCTCCGCGACAAGGTGATACTGGCGACCAAGTTCCATTTTCCGGTATCGGGCGACCCCAACGACCGGGGCAACTCGCGCCGCCACATCATGCGCGCGGTGGAAGCCTCGCTTGTGCGTCTGGGAACTGACTGGATAGACCTGTACCAGGCCCATCGGCCGGATTTCAGTGTGCCGCAGGAAGAGACTCTGCGCGCGCTCGATGACCTGGTACGGCAGGGCAAGGTGCGGTATATCGGGTCTTCAACATTTCCCGCATGGATGGTGATGGAAGCTCTGGGACTGAGCGAGCGGCTCGGACTGGAACGTTTTATTTCTGAACAGCCGCCGTACAACCTGCTGGACCGCCGCATCGAGAACGAGCTTGTGCCGATGGCCCTGCGCCACGGTGTGGGCTTGCTGACGTGGTCGCCCCTTGCGGCCGGACAGCTCGTCGGCCGCTACGCGGATGCCACAAAGCTGCCCCCGGATTCCAAGGCAGCACGCGTTGGCTACGTAAAGGAGCGGATTTCCGAGCGGGGCATTACGGCAGCCCGTGCCTTGGCCGGGCTTGCAGCGGAGCGCGGCATCACGTCGTCGCAACTGGCTTTGTTGTGGGTAAAAGACCAGCCCGGCATCTGCGCGCCTATCCTGGGCAGCCGTACGGAAGCCCAGCTCGAAGAAGCCCTGCCCGTGCTCGGCATGCACCTGGACGCTGAAACAGCAGCAGCTCTGGACGTGCTGGTCCCGCCAGGAACCGCCGTCTCCGACTTCCACAACACCACCGGCTGGATGAAAGAGAAGATTTAGGAATATAGGAAAATTGAACCACAGAGACACAGAGGCACAGAGAAGATGAGGTAAGAGAAGGTTTCAGGCTAGAAAAGGACAGGGGAAATTGGCACAGAGCCACAGAGAAGATGAGGAAGAAAGAAACGAGAAGGAAGGAAAGAAGTTTAAAACCCCTTTCTTTCTTGATCCTTCTAATTCCCCCTCGTCTTCTCCCAGCGCTCCGCACTGCTCGCGCTGGCTCTGTGCAAAAAACTCCGTATCTTTTCTTATTCCTTATTCCTTATTCCTTATTCTCTTCTCATCTTCTCTGTGTCTCTTTGCTAATTTCTTATTATATCAAGCCGTATATCAGGCCTTGGTCCAGAGCTGGACGAGTTCCAGGGTGGTGTCTACGCCCAGGACCATCTCGGCGGCGCTGGCCCATTCGTGGCGGCCGTGGAAATTGTGCATGCCGGCAAAGATGTTCGGCGTGGGTACACCCATCTCGGTCAGGCGCGCGCCGTCGGTACCGCCGCGTATCGGTTTGGAATACGGCTCGGCTCCGGCCAGGCGGGCGGCTTCATAGAGCAGGTCGAGTACCCTGGGGCTGGCATCCAGCTTTTTCTTCATGTTCAGGTACTGCTTGCGCAGGTCGACGCTGACCTTGCCGCCGGGGAACTGTGCTTCTACAGCAGCCGCGAGCGCCTTGATGGTTGCCTGCCGCCGGGCCATGCCCTCGTCGGTGAAGTCGCGCAGGAGCACGTCGACGGTGGACGCTTCGAGGCCGCCGTGGATCTCGTGGGCGTAGTAGTAGCCGTACCAGCCATCGGTGGCTTCGGGGCTCTCGCTACGCGGCAGCATCGAAACGAAGCTGGCGGCCATTGCCACAGCATTTACCATGACACCGCGTGCATAGCCGGGGTGCGAGGTCTTGCCGGCGAATGCCAGTTTGGCTTCGTAGGCGGTAAAGCATTCAGATTCGATCTCTCCGCCATGGCCTCCATCAAAAGTATAGCAGGCGTCCATCTTTACTTTACCTATCGGAAAGCCGTCCATGCCCTTACCCGTCTCTTCGTCCGGCGTGAAGATGATGTACAGCGGCCCATGGACGACGGCAGGATTCTTGATGAGCGCCGCGAGTGCCGTCATGATGATAGCAATGCCGCTCTTGTCATCCGCGCCCAGGAGGGTAGTGCCGTCGGTGACTATGAGCGTGTCTCCGGCATATTCCTTGAGCTCGGCAAACTCTGCGGGGTCGAGTGTCCAGCCGGCTGATAGCGGGATGGCCTTGCCGTCGTAGTTCTTGACGACCCGTGGCAAGACGCCAGCGCCTGATACCTCGCTGGAGGTGTCCAGGTGGGCCATGAAGCCTATGGTCGGCTTTTTTTCATGACCTGGTGTAGCCGGTACACGGGCTACGACGAAGCAGTGCTCGTCTACAGAAACGTCGGCTATGCCGAGGCCCCTGAGCTCGGTCTCGAGGAGCCTCGCGAGGTTCCATTGCGTGGGAGTCGACGGTATGACGGAAGCGTGCCGGTCGCTCGTGGTTTCAATTTTGGCATAGCGCACGAGCCGTTCAATCGTCTCGGCCGTATGCGGCCTGGCCAGTATCGCGGAATAGTCTTTCATGGATTGGAGTATGCCGTTGCGCTCGTTGTTTTTCAAGCGATGGTGATGTTTCTCTATGTAGTTGGATTGGCTGGATCAGCCGGAGGAGGCATCAGGAGCTGTTCGGCGAGGCCGAGGTTTCTGAAAGCCGCCGCAATCTGGGTCAGTGCTTCCAGGTGGATTTCAGGGCCGGAGTCTTCAGGTGACACGAGTGCCACGGTGATTTTTATTGAAGAGGGCAGGGCGACGAGGGGCCAGCCCGCGGGTCTTGCCCCGATAGCGACGGTTGGAAGCAGTATGCCGCGCGCGTGGGCGTGCAGGAGCAGCACCCCTGGC
This sequence comes from Spirochaetota bacterium, assembly GCA_020048755.1. GTDB lineage: Bacteria > Spirochaetota > Spirochaetia > Treponematales > UBA12059 > SZUA-370. The sequence continues at coordinate 2,536 of JAIFMD010000174.1, read as the reverse complement.
GCGAGCTCTATGGGTTCCTTGCGGGCGATAGCCGAGAACTCCGAGGCTAGCCTGCCCGAGGCGCCTCGGTCGTTCGGGAACACGGCGTCTGTCAGCCGTCGTATGGCGTCTACCAGCGCAGCTTCGTGCATGTTCGTCATGATCCTGCCTGCGGCCCAGGCTGTTGCGATGATGGGTGGCCAGGGGCGGTTTTCCGACGACTGAACTGTTTTTTCGCCCTCGGATGATTGCTTTGGTACCTGCTGGTGGTTGTCTTCAGCTTCCTGAATCTCGACAGCTGGTCGCGGCAGGAACCACAGAGCTACGGCTGAGTCGGGAAACGCAGCGTCCAGGATTATAGGGAGCCGCTCATAGCCCGGGTTCCATGTTTTTTCACCTGGCCGTGCTGAAAACACGACAAAGCTCGTGTTTTGCGATGCTTGCGTAGATAGTGACGCAGGCACGTCCCGCCACGAGGCCACCGTGCTCGCGCTGCGCTCGTCCAGCAGTCCCTCGGCTGCTTCGACGAGGACCGATGCAGGCGCACCGATTACGAGTGTTTCTATCGATCGTGTGGGGCGCCCCCATACGCGCGCTGCGGCTGTAAGCGCAGCCAGAAAGCCTGGAGACTCTTCTGTTCCGGATACGGCGATAAGCACGAGCCGCCTGGCCGACGGAAAGGCCTCTGCCCTCCGTACTGCCATGATGTGGCCGGGAAAAGCTGTGAGCAACCCATCCAGCGCTGTCCTGTATTTTTTCCCGGCTGAACGGGTACGGTCACCGAGCCCGAGGATAATGGCATCAGCCCTGCGTTCAAGGGCAGCCCGCACCAGACCATCGGGGATGCTTGCGGAAACAACTACGGATGGCAGCACCCGGATCTCGGCAGACGCACCGGTTGCAACGCAGCGGACGAGTGCTTCCTCCGCGTCGCTGGTGCCCAGTCCCGTGGAGCCTTCTGCCGCGGCTATGCTGGCAACCCTGATGGCTTCTCCAGGCGTACCAACGGCTGCCGCAAACGAGAGTACCCCGAACGTGGCACCCTTGGACGATACGCCGACTATTGCCTTGATCGTTGGCTGAGCTGTTGCATCCACGATAGCCCGTATTCCGAGCCGTGAGAGCGGCATCGAGGCAAGAAACGCGGCTGCCATTCCGGCTATGGCCGCATCGCTCACAAGGCCGGCGCGCCTGGCAGCCAGCAGCGCCGCGAATGCGGCAGCTTCGGCCGGCAGGTACGGAGCCCTGGTACCGGAAATGAGTGTCCTGAGTGCCGCGGAAGCAAGTACCGCACCCCCTATGACAAAGATGGCAGGCACCGAGGCAGCCAGCTTGTCGACGGAGATACCGAAGCCTGCGATAAAGGCCAGCGCATAGGCTGACTCCGTGGCCGCCCGCCTTGCGAGCGATCCTGCAGGCCGGTGGGCTGCCAGCGTGGAGTTGCCACGTTCAGCCAGGCGACGCTCGAGCCCTGCAGCAAAACCGGTGATCAGCCCTGCGGCCGCCCAGGGCAGCCCGATGGCGCGGAGTGTCCAGGCCAGCCCGAGCGACAATGCGGGCACGATGCCCCTGATTGCCCTGCCGATACTGCCATCGTTTCTGGCTATGCCGCCCGCGGTCGCGAGCGCTACGATAAGCGCCACCGCCACGAGTGCAGCCTTCAGGGCGGCTGTGCCGGGGGTGGAACTCAATGCAAGCGCCGCAGCGGCGGCTATCAGGCTGGGACCGGAAGAATGGCTCGAGAGCCAGAGTGCGGCGGCCAGTACCAGAGCCGTCCGGATGACAGGGCTTGCACCCGAGCCATACACCATGCCAAACCCGACGGCCAGCAAAATACCTACAACGACCGGAATCCAGAATGCGATGGTTCGCCTGAGGCGTTTGCCATTGTGCGATAGTTCTTCCTTTGAGCGGCGTTGCATCCGGCCAGCATCCGAGCCTGTGGCAAACAGCGCGATACCGCAGGCAGCATCCGCCACGATCCAGTACGAACCACCGGGGGCCCATGCTGCCGAGCCGAGGCCCGTTGCGGTGGCTATGATGCCAAGTGTTACCAGCGTTGCCGGAGCGCTGCCGGGATAGCGTTTTGCTATTGTTACAGCTATCGCCCGCGCGGCCAGGTAGGCCAGGAGAGGCAGTATGAGTGATGTGTACTCGAACTCGGCAAACATGGTCGTAGTATAAAAATAGGCGACGAATACGAGGTGTGCAAGCTTATTCGGGTATCAGAAGTCTCCCAGCCTTACCACTTCAGGTTCCAGTTCCACACCAAAGCCAGTTTTGGCTGCCGCCTGGGCCTCTTTTATGAGCGCTGCCATGTCCGCGGCGCTCGCGTGCCCGGCATTGACGAAGATGTTGGCATGTTTGGGGCTGACCATGGCATCGCCGATCCGCTTGCCCCTGAAGCCCAGTTCGTCGAGAATTTTGCCTGTGGGTTTTCCAAATGCACGGTTGTTTTTAAAGAGGCTGCCCGCGCTCGGAAAGTCAAAATGGCCCTTGGCGGCACGGTCGGCCTCCAGTTCTGCCATTCTGGCGGCGATCAGCGTATGTTCTCCAA
>JAIFMD010000150.1 GCA_020048755.1 Spirochaetota bacterium | reverse complement strand
GTATCGTCTGACAACCAGCAAAGGTCACGTAAAGCCGGCGGAGGCAGCCAGGCAGGAAAAAATGCGGAGAGCGTAATCCGCTCAACCGTAGCGGTCTTGCTGGCAGCGTCGAATGGAGCTGAAAATCGGAGTGTCAGCGTGCACCTTCCGTCTGGCACGGTTACGAGTGCAGTTGTCAGTATCGATGAACTGCCAAAGTCAGTTATTGTTTCGTCTATACCGCTACTCACCGAGAGGATCGACAGGTGGGGTACCAGCGGAGTAAACCTCAGCCGGTATTCTTCTCCTGTCCTGAGTCCCGCGGTATCCTGTACCTCCGCTGACACCACAACCGTCAGCGCCTGCCCTGGCAACCAGTCACGCTCCGGGGTATATACAACCAGACGTGGCGCGATGGCATCCGCCCTGCCCGCCTGGCCTGGTTCCAGGTGTATCCCGGCTGTGGCACTGACAGGGTCCACCGGTTCTGAAAACAGCACGGCCAGTGAATGGCCCGCATCCAGTCCCGATACATCGGTGGCGGCTTCAACCCAGGTGTCTCCGGAACGCAGCACAGGATACACACGTTCCACCCGTGGAGGCATATCGTCCAGATCAGTGATGAAGGTTCCGCCAGCGGTGCGGCCAAGGGGAGTCCCATCACTGGCCCGTGCCCCGGTTCCGAGGCTCCACCGATACATGACACAGGCAGACAACCTGTCTCTGGGAGTTATGGCAACGCTCGTAAGACCGGCGTTCCAGGAAAAGTCGCAGCCGGTTGCGGGCCTGAAGTTGAATGCGGCTTCTGTGGCCCGCGTGTCCATGGCTTCCGAGAATTCCAGGCTCAGAACAGTAACAGGATCCGCGGGTGCGGCTATCGAGGTGCCTTGAACCGGCAGGAATGATACGACGCAAGGCTGTTCCGTAGAGCGCAGGACAAAAAAGGGAAGGTCCAGTTCAGGCCTGACTTCTCGTCCATCGAGGGTGCGTATCGATCCTTTGAGAATGAGGCGGTAACGGACACCAGGATTCCAGGGCAGCACAGGCTTCCAGGTAAAGCCTGATCCGTTCCAGCTGAAGTCGCCTTCTACGGCACCTGTCGTAGACCTGACAATAAACGCCCGCTCTGCCTCCAGCCGCTCCGGTTCCGCCGAAAAGGTGATGCTCAGGCTGTCATCGCGGGACGCAAGCACGTCAAACGCTGCAGTTGGTACCGTCTCGACCAGTACAGGCCTCAGGTCTACAAGGCCGCAGCCAAAGGTACAGAGGGCCAGCAAAGCAGGCAGCCAGGCAGAAATCAAGGCAGATTCAATCCGATATCGAGACACGATGGCCCTCCTTGAGTGTCGGATCAGGCTTGTCGACGATTACGTCTCCCACGGTAGCGCCAGAAAGGATCACCCTGCCGGATTCGATGGCAGGACCAAACGAAATCTGTCCCGGAGTTACTGCGCCACCGGATATGAAGTACAGGGTTCCAGACTGTCCCGTCCGCTCCACGATAGCGCTCTCAGGCACCACGATGACCCGCCGTGGTTCCCCTGCCGTTATGGTCACCTGCGCGAACATGCCTGGTCTGAGCTGGCTGGACGGATCGTCCAGCAGGACGCGTACACTGAACGATGCCGAACCCATATCAGCGACAGGTGAAACCAGGTCTACTACTCCGGAAAAAACGACTGAATCCGTGGCTGACGACGCACCATCCACAGTTACCTGCGCTTGCATCCCGGCGGAAACGCGCAGGGCCTCGGATTCAAAAACCGGCGCAACCGCATACAATGAAGCTACGTCGATGATGGTGAACAGCTTGTCTTCCCGCTTTACCCGCTCCCCTGCTTCCAGATACCTGGCCGCTACCACGCCCGTAACGGGAGCTGTAATCCTCAACTCTTCAAGCGCAAGCCGGGCTGACTGCAGTTCATTGCGGGCGGCATCGAGGCGGGCCCGAGCCGCGGAGCATTCCGCCTCGAGCGCCGCCACCGACAACCGCACAAGGGCACGGTTATGCCCGGCGGCATCATCCGGCACAGGAATCCCCCTGCTGACCAGGTCCTGGTCACGCAGGCCTATGAGCCGGATATCGATGTCCTTTTCCATCAAGGCTATTCGTTCAGCCGCACTCTCTATTGAAAAACGACCGGAACGGATGGCCTCTTCAGTCACGCCACCAGCCCTGTACAGAGTTTCCTGGTCAATGTGTTTTCGTCTGGCTTCAGCCAGTTCCCGTCCAGACTGCAATAGTTCTAGCCTTGTTTTCTCTATGCCCAGAAGTTTGGCTTCCGCAGCGAGTTCTCCCTCGAAGCAACGCGCCAGAGCCAGCGATAGTGCTGCCTCTGCTTGCAGCACTCCGTTTTCAGCCCTGTCAACGGCCAGAGCCAGCTGTGGGTTGCCAAGCCTCGCGATCACGTTTCCCGCATTGACGACATCGCCTTCGCGGCAGGCCAGCTGCCCTATCACCGCATCCTGCGGTGCAGCGACATCTATTTTACTTTTGAATGCAAGACTTCCGTAGCCAGATACCTCGTCGGGAACCAGCACTTCACTGACAACCACCGCCCTTACCGCCAGGGGCACCTCCTCCTCGAGTGCCGTCGCGACACCACAAGAAGCGGCTGAAAGGATGGCTGCGTTAATCAATACGTTAAATAAATATCTCTCGATGGAACGTGTCCTCATGGCGTTGCTCCTGCATCCACTTCAAAGAAAGCCGCAAGCGAAGCCGGTGGAATATCGAGCATCGTTTCTAGCCCGCGCTCGGCAACCTCGAGCGCGGCTACGGCATCCACAAGCTCGATTTCACTTGTAGCCCGTTCAAGTTCTGACTTGATCAGGTCTGATCGTACTGCTTGCCCTAGACCTACACTCAGTTCCATCATCCGTAGCCGTGTCTCGGCCAGTTCAAGTAATCTGGCTCCGGCATCCCGACTGTGTGCGGCGTTTTCATAGATAGCCAGGGCGGTTCTGGCTGAACGTTCCATCCGTTGTACTTCAATCGGGTAGCGGTCTCGTTCCAGGTTAAAGGCCAATTGGGCCTGTCTGGAGCTCAGTGACCGGGCAGGATCGGGCAAGAACTTCAGGTTGTCATTTATCCTTGCCGTAGCTGACCCCGGAGGATCGCCACCAAGCTGGATGCTGCCCGAACCGCTCAGGTAGGGGCTTGAAAAATCAATGGTGGTTCCAGCCGACCAGGTGGCGCGGGTCAATGGATACTCTGTTCCGCTGGCAATGCCGCTGAGCTTGATGCTGATGGTGGGCAGCCACGAAAACCTCGAGGCTGTGTATTCCGCACGCTTGTTCATGAGGCTATGTCTGGCCAGAGCCAGTTCAGGAGATCGTTCCACGACCAAGGCGCATACACGTCCTGCATCCAGGCTCAGGATCGGTTTGTCACGCACCAGCCGCTCTGAAAGCTCAGGAAGCTGGTCGACACAGAGCGCCTCGGCAAGTTCCGATTTTGCTGTTGCAAGCTCCAGTTCTGCCTTGGCTATTTCTATATCCAGTTCAGCAAGGCTTGTCTCTACCTCCAGCAGGTCAAGGGCTTTTGCCAGGCCAAGCTCAATTTCAGTCATCAGGATGGCGTGCTGGATAATGGCCGATGCACGGGAGGTACGTTTGATTTCAAACCGTGCACCCGCGGACAGCACCGCGCGCGAGGCAGCTATGGCTTGCTCGCCCAACGCTATGGCCTTGCGTTCCAGTTCAGCACTTGCCAGCGCGATACCAGCGGATTCCAGCGCACGGGCCGTCACAAGCCTGCCGCCGTCCCAGACTGGTTGCGCAATGCTCACGGACAGGTTTCTGGTAAAGGAATCGGTACTGTACACAGACAGCCGTTCGTCTGAACCTGCGCTCGCCTCGACCCGTGGGAGGAATCCGCTAAAGCCCAGCCGCCAGGCTCCGGCCCGCGCCTCCAGCCCGCCTTTCTCCGCCCGCAGTTCAAGGGAATTTTCTATTGCCAGCGTTGCAATATCCGTAGCGCTCAACGCTCCTGAACTGCGAAGCGTGTGTGGCTGGCGTGGAGGCGCAACCAGCTGGGAGCCTGCGTACTCACTGGTTGCTCCCGTGTAAAAACCAGCGCAACCTGCCAATGATAAAAACATTGCAGACGTGATGAACATGCAACGGTTCATTGTCTGGCTCCGGTAATACGTGCCAGCAGTTCCTCGGTAGCTTGCCACGCACCGCTGCTACGCGGGAGTGTGACCAAAGCCGCGGCCAGATCTGCTTCAGCTCCTGGAGCATCGCCAGCGGCCCAGCGCAACGCGGCCCTGTCGGCAAATACCAGCCCGGCTTCACCAGCCGACTCCACGGCGCGGTCCAGATAAGCGGCAGCTGCCGGGATATCGTTCCGGTCCAGTGCCAGGCAGGCTGCAAGTCGCAGACCGGCGATATTCTGTGGATCGCTAGAAACAAGCAGTTCACAGGTTTGTCGTGCTTCGGTTTCCAGCCCGGCACCGCGGTAGGCTCGTGCAAGCCACAGGGCGGCTTCGCCGGCGCGAGGCGTCAGATGCAAGGCACGTTTCAGGGATGCCAGAGCCTCCTCGTCGTCACCAGCAAAATAGCTGGCTTTGCCGAGCACTATGGCGGCAGGCAGGAAATCCCTCGCCTGGCCCAGGCTTTCGCGGGCAGCCTCGGTTGCAGCCTCCAGATCGCCGGAGGCATAGGCTGCAGCGGCTCTGGCGTAGGCACGCAAGACACGTTCCTGCGGTGCGGGCTGGCAGGCCAGCATCGATACAGCAAAACAGACTGCAACGATTAAAATCCGTGGCCGCATGCAAGCTCCTTCCATCCAGTCGTAGCAGAATCGAACTGACATCACAGCCGTTCAAAAGGGCTACGCGGGTCCGAGCACCCGCGCTTGCGCTTAAAATGGAGGAGAATTACTATTTAATGAGAAATGAAGTGAATTTTGAGGAGGCAGTCATGGCGGGTAAGTTCGAGTGGTACCAAGACAAGAAAGAAAAGTTCAGATTCAGGCTAAAGGCCGGCAACGGTCAGATCATCGCCGTCAGCGAGGCCTATGAATCAAAGGATTCCTGCTTGAGCGGCATTGAAAGCGTCAAGAAGAACGCTTCCGATGCCAGCGTTGTAGAGGTTGAATCCTGATTCCGCACAGAACTCCGGGTGTACGCAGAATTACCTGCGCGCATATTCGGAGCGTTCTATGAGTCCAAGCAGGTACGCGGCACCCAGAGCCCGGTCGTAGAGTCCGTACCCCGGCTTACTCTTCTCGTCCCAGATGACTCTGCCGTGGTCCGGCCTGACGGGGCCATCGTAGCCAGTATCGAGAGAATGAGCCCGGCGAGGTAATGGCAACATTGCGCAAATGTGCAAAATGTATGTGGCCCGCGAATTCCCTGGCCATGGCCGGAATGTCGTTGGCGGGATCCGCTCCGAAGCTCCCGGAACACAGACATAATCCATTAGCCGGGGACGGCACATCAGAGAGCAAGCGCCGGACAGATGCGGCTCCCGTCATGACCCTTGGAATCCCGAAAAGCGGCCAGGGCGGATCATCCGGGTGCAGGGCCAGCTTTATTCCGAGACGCTCGGCCTCAGGCGTCACATTGCGCAGGAACGACACCAGGTTGGCATACACGGTTTCCGTGGGTGTATTCCGGTACGCTTCAAGCAGGCCACCCAGCTGATCACGGGTATAGCTAGCCAGCCAGCCCGGTAGTTCAAGCTCACCGTTCAGCGGATCCATGCGCGCCACCGTAGCGGCGTCGTAGGCCAGAGCGGTGGAACCGTCCGCCAGCACGCAGGCCAGGTCACTCCTCGTCCAGTCAAAGACTGGCATGAAGTTATAGGTGACGACTACTGGATCTTCAGAGCCTGTCGCCGCAGACCGTGGCCGCAGGACCTCTGCCACGGCCCGGAGGCTGGCAATCCACGCGGCCGTGCCTTCGTCCGCGGCAGGCCCTCCAAGCTTTATATCCTCGTGCACCGGTATCGACTCGACTACCCTGAACTCCAGACCGGCCGCTTCAGAGCGGGCCCGGAGCGCAGCCAATTCGGCTGTACTCCAGGCTACTCCGGGAGCCAGATCGTACAGGGCAGACACAATGCCGCGCATGCCAGGAATCTGCCTGATGTGGCGCAGCGGTATCGGGTCGGTTCTGTCAAACCAGCGAAAGGTCAGGTTCATCAGGAAAAGCTCACCGTCCAACCAGGAAAATCAACCAGAATGGCTTCCCTGAGGTCACGCTCTACTGAATCCTTCATCATGTCGGTGGTTATGAAACACGCAGGGCATGAAACCGGGCTCTGCGTGGCAAAATTCATGTATACCACGATAGTCTTGTCGGTCTTGTAGTACGTCATCTTCTTGATGAGTCCGAGTTCCGCAAGGCTCAGTTCTGACTGAGGTTCCTTGACGCGGGCAAGTATCGCGTCGAATTTCTCGCGTACATCCATCTGGAGTTCCATCATTGCTCCTTGCCTTTTTCCAGGAAATCGGGGAACTGCTTTATGAGGGCCTTGACCGTTTCAGCTATCTGACCACCCTTGGGGCGCAGATGAATGAAAAACGTTCCCGTCTCGTCGTAGGCACAGAAATGCCTGAGGCTGGCTGGATCATCGAGCGTGGCCAGCGTTGCCTCGAGTGTCGACGCAAGGTCCGCCCTGCGCCACAGCAACACGAACTTCTTTCCCCTGGCTTCAACATCGCGCCGTTCCATGTTCTCGACACCGGCGATGTTGGCCTTGCCCATGTATTTCAGATCGACGATGTGGCCTTCACCCTTGAATTTCTTCTTGGTGAACACATTGACAAAAAACCTGTCGCCTATGCCAAGCAATCTGGAAAACGGCAGATACAGAAGTGAGTGCCGCGGGCTCAGAGTTATGGTGCCCTTGGCGCTGGTGTACGGCGCGGGTAGCGAATACGTGAAGTTGTATCCGATGACGCCGCCGATATTGACGTAATTGGTAGTCTTTGGTTTGAGCACATCCTCTAGCTGCCTGGACATAGTAGAGACTATCCATCGGTTTTTCTTCGTGCCCAGATAATACGATGCGGTGGAAACGACAGCCAGTACGACGAGTGCCGATATGAACAAGGGATTCATGCGTTGCCTTTATTGACGGTTTCAGTAGCCAGAAAATCGGCTACGAGCTTGGAAGTTTCTATGGTGGCCAGGTCATCCCGAGTCTGGAGTCCCCCGGTTTTAAAATCCACCTCGAACAGTGGAGAATCTGCCAGTTTCTTGTGTATTTCCCACGCAGCAGTGGAAACACCGCGCTTGTTCAGGCAGATGCCGGAAAGCGGTATGTGTATTTTGTCCAGTTCATCCTTGATGCGGATGGCTTCCGATACAGAAAGCACATCTGGATTGATGACTACGGCCATGTAGCTTTCACATTCGAACAGCGAGGACAAGTCTGTCAGGCGACGCTTGATCGTGCCTAGTTTGCCGTAGACCTTGTCGTCGGCCTTGTCGACGCAACTGTTGGCAATGGGAGATGTCGGGTTAAGCCTGGTTATCGTGGAACGCTTCTCCAGGATGCGGGCGCGCAGTTTTGTCAGTTCGGCTATCCAGAGATTGGATATGGCGGGCATAGCCAGAAAGCGCAGCGAAAGTGCTGTAGGCGGTGTATCGTACACCACGATGTCGTAGTCGCCTGACAGATTGCAGCGTATGTGCTCTATGGCCCAAAGCACCGCATACTCCTCCGTCCCCGGAGAATATTTCATGATGTCAAAAAATGAATCAAGATTGAGGGTCAGGTTGTAGGAATAGGTAGTAGCCAGTTCTGAACGGCTCTCTT
>JAIFMD010000089.1 GCA_020048755.1 Spirochaetota bacterium | reverse complement strand
CAAAGAAAAACGATGAAACGCATTATGGATACAAGAACCATGTAAAAGCAGACAAGGATAGCAAGCTTATTGTGAAATATGAAGTGACGTCAGCAGAAGTGCATGACAGCCAAGCATTGGCAGATCTTGTTGAATTAAAGAAAGACAAAGTGATGTACGCTGACAGTGCATATAAGGGAGAAGAAGTAGAATCATGTCTTGGTAAAAAAATTGAAAACCAGATCATTGAAAAGGGATATCGGAACAAGCCATTGACAGAAGATCAGAAAATCCAGAACAAAAGAAAATCTTCGGTACGCGTCCGAGTCGAACACATCTTTGGATTCATGACCAATAGCATGAAGGGCATGTCGATTCGATGCATTGGAATCGAGCGGGCAAAGTTTGCCATAGGAATGATGAACTTGGTTTATAATATGAGCCGTTACGGATATCTTGCAACGGCGAAAACCTAGGGGCAGTCTGCCCTTCCACCCTCACCGGGTGGGAAAATGGGCAATAGGCACTGCGGTATGCTCTTGAGAATTCTTGATTTTGGTCCTTGGAGAAAAAATTTACAGGAATTGGCTATAAATTAGAAACTATAGGGCAAAAGAAGCAGTTTTTAGAGGTGCCCTAAATATATTATATATACATCTGCTTATAATAGTTAATCTTCTTCCTACACCATTGACAAAATATTCCCTTGCTCTTGAGTTAGGCAACTTTTCTCCAAATGCAATAGCAGCGATTAAAATATTATCAAATCTATTACTGATTTCATAATATTTGGTATTAAGCACTTTAATATTTGAATCAGAATAGTTATGATTCATATTTGAAGTATCCATATATTCCTCGACGAACAGCGTCAATCTGGGGAGTTTTCTGCCCTTTGTTCCTATTAAGGCGCTGTCAATAAACAAGCTTTACAACAAAGGGAGTTGATGGTATAATTTATTAATGATGAATACGGGAGTTCTAAAGCAGAAATTCGATTTGATCTGGCCTCATCTGGATGAGCGGGCAAGAAGGTTGCTGGCGGCCAGTGAAGCCCGGCAACTCGGCTATGGTGGAGTATCGAAGGTTTCCAAAGCCTGTGGATTGTCGCGGGTAACGATCACGAAGGCGCTGGGAGAACTCGACTCTGAGCCCTTGGATGCAGGAAGGATCAGGCGCTTTGGTGGTGGACGGCCCAGCCTCGTACAATATGATCCTGAATTGCCAGCCGCTCTGGAAAGCTTGGTGGAGCCACTGACCCGGGGAGATCCAGAGTCACCGCTCCGTTGGACATGCAAAAGCACACGAACGCTGGCGGTGGAACTGGCAAAGCAAAATCATCCGGTCAGTCATGAAAAAGTCGCCCAGCTACTCCATGGTATGTACTACAGCCTCCAAGGTAATCGGAAGACAGAAGAGGGCAACGATCACCCTGACCGGGATGCTCAGTTTCAGCATATCAACACGGCGGTCGAAGCAGCGCTTGGCACGGGCCAACCCGTGGTGTCGGTGGACACCAAAAAGAAAGAATTGCTTGGAAACTATGTGAACAAGGGCCGCCAGTGGCGCCCCGAGAAGACGCCTCTGAAGGTGAATGGCCATGATTTCCCCGATCCGTCGATCCCGCGTGCATTCCCCTACGGTATTTATGATCTTGGTCGGAACACCGGGTTTGTGAATGTCGGTACCGATCACGACACCGGAGCATTTGCAGTCGCATCAGTCAGGGGTTGGTGGCGATTCGAAGGCAAGCGGCTTTATCCAAAGGCCCGCTCCCTGCTCATCACCGCTGATGGTGGTGGTAGCAATGGCTACCGACTTCGTCTATGGAAAGTGGAACTGCAGAAGCTCGCGGATTCCATTGGCTTGCCGATCACGGTCTGCCACTTTCCTCCTGGAACCAGCAAATGGAACAAGGTTGAACATCGCCTGTTTTCGTTCATCTCATCAAACTGGAGGGGAGAGCCACTCCGCGACTATGAGACAATCGTCAACCTCATTGCTGGAACGACAACGGCGAAAGGGCTGAAAGTAACTTGTCGTCTCGACCGACGGAACTATCCGGTAGGAAAGAAGATCAGCGCTGAGGAGTACGCTTCTTTGAATCTCGAACCCCATGACTTTCATGGAGAGTGGAACTATTGTATTCGACCAAAACATGTTGGATAGATGTAAAGTTAGATTATTGACAGTGCCTAACAGATAGATTCATTGATCGTTAAAATGCCCTACAAGCCCGAATAGAATAGCTATTAGTCTTGTAACTACCATTATTTTCACCATTAGAAAAATCTTGATACCATGCGTGGTCACCATTTATGCCGATTAGGTAGTTGGTTTGGGAAGACGACCAGAACAAGGCGTTACTAAAACCTCCGAGACTAGCTTGCTTGAGGTTAGTGTACATCAAGTTCAGTTCATCTCTTGAAGGAAGGAACCAGTCGTTGTAACCTCCCAGGCTGAGGTTTGCGCATACAGACGCCGCATAACTACCTGCTCCTTGGGCCACGATTATAGCGGCTGTATTAGTTTCACCACTCCCGACGCCTATAGCAGTTATGCTCATATCAATGCGTATTCCACTCCACCAAACGATTCCTATGCTCTGGTCGCCCGGAGCGGCTTCCAAGTAGCGCCAGCCATCACTTACAGAACCTTTGTCATGGAACACAACACCACCAGCGGGACCATTGGCCCCGATGCTATAAGCTATATCAAAATACCAAGCATTTGACCATGCACTCCAAACATTATCTACATTTTTTGCTCTAACACGCCAATAACGGACATCTCCAAAAGCGAGTGCCATCGAAACTTGATATTCAGAATCTGACACAACACTGATCGGGACTCCATCAACACCATCAGTTGTAGCGGCGATCTGAACTTCATAGCTGCTTGCATCAATCACATCGTTCCAATCCAGTAAAGGCGTCGTACTAGTGGTGGTCCCACCATTAATTGGGGACAGGGTTCCAATAACAAAAGCCGTAATGGTAAACATACACGGAGCAGACCACTCCCCCCAAACATCGTCTTTCATTGCCTGAACACGCCAGTAATACGTTATCGAGGAGGTGAATTCTGTCCATTCGCAAGGAATGAATACATTTGATACCGAATCAGCACTGGTAAAAAGCGGCGTGGCAAAATCAGCGCTAGCAGCTATCTGGAAGCTATAAGCCTCAGCTCCCAGTACCCTGGTGGCAATCAAGGTGGGAACAAAGATCGACTCACCGTAATCACTGGTATTGGGTCGTACATCTTCAACATCGGTCACCGTATCAAAGCCCTGATACGCTATGCTGTCAGGATCCGTTGGGTTGTCGAGCTTTGAGAATACATCGGTACAGCCAAGCGTGATCAGACTGAGCACGGCAAGAAAGGTTATCTGAATATATCGCTCACAGGTGCTATCAACGGATTCAGCTAAATTGTTCATTTGCGTAGCTCTCCAAGCTTTTCATCCAAGTCCTGAATGCTTCGTTCCAGGATCCGGGGGTCGGGTCCGCCCATGAGCAGGAAGGGGCTTGTGGCAAATCCTGCTCCGCTGATGCCAGCCGTTACGAAAAAAAGACTTCCGTAGAGTTCCACCTGCTGTCTAGCGAATTGGGTGCTGGCTGTGTCCAGGGCTGTGTCATAATCCTTTCCAGCCTCAGTGCCCAGGTAGTAGACTAGGCCAGTTGCGGCGGCACCAAGGACTCCCGTCGCCAGAGACATGAAGCCAGCGAAGGTTTTACCTCGTCTGGCCGATAACGACGAAGCAATGGCGCGTCGCTCGTTTCTCAATGCTTCAGTAAGCCAAGGCCGGTAGAGTTCAATATCCAGGTTTTTTTTCTCAGCCTCACCTACAACGATTCCCCGTATGGTGTGCGGATTGGCTGCATAGTCAGTTTTCAGGGTAATATCGAGAGGCACGCCTGCTGGTATACCGTCGAATACCAGCTTTCCACCCGGACCTGGTGTGGTGAAAACGGGTTCTCTATTGGCGTATACAAATAAGTCCCTGCCATAGGGCGTCACTACCAAGGATCCTGGTGACAGCAGTTGCATGTTGACTTGAATCAGGGCAATCCTGCCAAGTGATACGGTTATTTCTTGCTCAAGATCTCTGTATCCCGCCTTCTGAAAGATAGCCTTATAGGTGCCGACGCCAATCCCGGATACCGCTGTGTCTGTTCCGAAGCTCTTCCCAGGCGCAAGGATACACGTTGCACCCCTTGGGCTGATAGAAAACCTGATAGCCCCGCTGGAATATGGCTCGTATCGAGTGGCGGTTCCCTGGAATACGGATAGTTGGGCTAAGTCACTTATAAAACTGTCTCCGTTGCCGGTCGTCACTGAGTATTCACCGGCCGGCACATGGTTGATAAAGCCAGACCCAGTTAGGCTCCAGGAGCCGCCTGTACCGGCAATCTTTACCGGTGTGCCATCGGGCACTTGAACCTCGATGGATCCCACAGGAAGAACAGCTGCTTTGGCAAGCCAGGCAGGTGTAACCGTTCCGGTTGATAGGAAGGCCTGATCGAAGAACTGGGAGTATATCGCGGGAACCTGCGCGCCGCCCGTCGCTGTCATGACGCTTGCCCCGGTGCGGTTGAATACTTCCTTGACATCGAGCCCCGGGTTGCCAAGAAATTTGAGAAGTTCCTGGGTAAACACACCGTTGCGCCCGTTACCATCCTGGGCCACAGAACCAGCGCTGGTCGCGTACACAATGATGGATCCCGTCGGCTGGCTTCCCACCACCGAGAGGCCGCGGCTGGCAGAACGAGACCAGCCATACGGGCTATCACGGCAGGCATCAAGGACGACTATATTGAGGCCGTTCTTTGCGCTTTGCAGGGTATCGAGTACCGTCTGAGCCGCAAGAGCCTTGGTCCGCAGAAAAGATTCGCTAGGTATGCGGGCATCTGATGGAATCAGGTAGTTTGTTCCATTGGATTGAACACCATGACCGGCAAAGTAGAAAAAGCCAATCGACCCTGGAATCGCCCCGAGACGTTCCCCAAGGCCTACAACCGCATCTTCCATGGCTTGCAGGCCCACATCCACCTGAAGCTCGACCGTAAAGCCTAGTTGTTTTAAGGTAGCGGCTATGTCGACAGCGTCATTCCCGGGATTGGCTAGCATTCCCAGTTCATCATACTTGCCGTTACCAATGACCAAAGCATACCGCGGGCTGACTAGTATGTTCTGAGCCATGACCAGAGGAATTGAGATAAAAAGTGATAGGGCTACGATGATGGAACGGCTCGTCATGGCTTACCTCGATTTGTAATTGCTTATTGATTCATGACCGCAATCCGACCGAGTATATACCAATCCAGGATGATTTTAGTAGAAAATAATTTATTAAATGCAATCCCGTTACTTCACTTTGCCACAAGCGGATAATTTTCAAGGTAAAGGTGTCCAGCCCTTGGCATTTCCACGGCACAGATGTTCGCTATGGTAGCGTCCCTGAACCAGGGGAAATGTTTGTAGTCCAAAAATATTTCTTCATCTTCGACGGCAAGCCAGATTCCAAACCAGGAGACTTGCACAACCTCAACCGGAGAAGTGACTGTTCCAGGCATGTATGAACTCCTCTCTATGCTGCTGTATGATTTTCTCGAGTGTAGCCTGCTCCTGATAGTCAAGCCCCGAGCAAAATGCCAGGCATACCTCCGGTTCAAGCCAGAATTTAGCCTCGTCGTCCGGGCCGTGTTCGGGATTGAGATCTAGCGGGCCTTCGCCGGATCCCACGACAGGGTCTGCGATGCGAACAGGGCCTCCAGGGAAGCGACATACTCCTCCAGGCCGAACACGGGCTTGAAGCCGGCCCGTATGGAAACCGCCAGTGCACCACCATCCATGGCAAGTTCGAAGGCTGTGGCGGCGAGGATGCGCGCCGGTTCGTGGTAGGCCCGCACGGGATCCACGGGACAGAAGTCCGGTCCATGGATGGTGCCCGTGAATCCAGAAAAGCCGAGCTGGCAGGTTGGCACCAGCGAGGCCACGTCGCCTATGTCGTCGCTGGCGTAGGACTGGTCGTGGTAGTCTATGAGCTCCGGATCTACGACGGAACGCGCCGCCCTGCCGAGCACCTCGCCCAGGGCCTGGTCCGGCCTGAAGGGCTGATAGCCGGGGGAATTGTCTATCCTGACGCTGGCACCTACGGCCACGGCTCCAGCGGCCAGCGCGCGGTCCACCTTGGCGCTGGCGTCCTGTATGGCCGCCCAGGAAGCGCCCCGGACATAGGTCTCCAGCACGGCCAGATCGGGCACGGTGTTGACGGTGAGCCCGCCTGATTTCATTACCGGGTGCACGCGGATATGGTCGTCGTCCCTGAAGGTCTCGCGCTGGGTGTGTATGGCGAGCATGGCTATGGACGCCGCGTTGAGCGCGTTGATGCCCTTGTCCGGCCAGGCGCCGGAATGGGCACTCTTGCCGATGAAGGACGCCCGCTTGGCTATGAATCCGTTGAGGGTGCCGTTGACGGTGGCGACCTTGCCTGGCTGGTCGGGCATGGAATGGTACTTGAGTACGACACTGGCGTCGTTGAACAACCCGAGACGCAGGAGTTCCTGCTTGCCTGAAAGGAACCGCACCTTGCCGTCAGACCGGAGCCCGAGTCGGAACTCCAGCTCCAGGTATTCTTCTGCGGGGACGCCGAGGAACACGAGCCGCACGCCCTCCCGCTCGTGTACGCGGGCCGCGGCGAGAGCCTTGAACGCCGCCACCATGACGGTCATCTGGGCATGGTGGCCGCAGGAATGAGCCACGCCACCCTGGACGGAAGGCGTGAGGAGGGCGTCCATGTCTGCCACCAGAAAGATGGCGGGAGCGCCTGCCGGGCCAAGTTCGGCCATGACGCCGGTCAGCGCCAGGCCAGTCTGGATGCGGGCGCCGGTCGGCGCAAGGGCTTCAACGAGAATCGCAGCGGTCTTCTGCTCCCTGAACCCCAGCTCGGGGTTTTCCAGGAGCCGCGCGGCTAGCCGCTCGGATTCGGGCTGGTTTACCTTTAAAGCATGTTCTACTTCACTATAATATGACTGATTTACCATGAATT
>JAIFMD010000217.1 GCA_020048755.1 Spirochaetota bacterium | reverse complement strand
GCAGGGTCATGCCCGGGTACTTGGCTTTCTGATAGGCGACGGCCGCATCGGCCCACTCGTTGTGGGAGGCGTTGGTGACGTTGCCGACCATCGTGGTGTACGAGCCCTTTTCGCCCATGCTCTTCGCGAGCACCTGCATGAGAGCCTGGCCGAGACCTTCGTTAGAGAATGCTTCTATATCATAGAGGATATTCTGGAGGGAGGAGCCTTCATGGGCGATGACGACTATGCCCTTTGACAGGGCCTTGCCGAGCACCGGTTCGAGGGCGTCGATGTCGACGGGGACGACGCAGATCGCGTCCACACCCTGGGCGATCATGTCCTCGATGACCTGGGCCTGCATGGCAGCGTCGGTCTTGGGCGGGCCCTTCTGGAAGACGTTGATACCAGTGTCCTTGGCGTATCGTTTGACGCCCTGCTCCATGCGGACAAACCAAGCATTTGTCGCGTCTTTGGGCACGAGGGCGATTTTCCACGCTGACTGGGGCTTGGAAGACTTGAACTTGGCCGGGTCGTAGGTCTGGCCGAAGAGCGGTGTCGCGATGCATACGATGAGCAGCAAGGCGAACACGATGGTGATGGTCTTCTTCATGAGCTGGATCCTCCTTTGAAGGACATGAGGGATGATACGACGTAGTCTAGCACTTCATTATGAACTGTCAAGTCAATATTTAGACGTTGTTTAGTCATGTCGCCAGAGCCGAGAGGCATCAACTTGGGAGTTGACCTCAAGTATTCGGTGAATTAGCACTATCAGCTGATTAAAAATGCGCAAAGTTATATATTCTCATACCTTCCTGATATGAAACCTATGCCAGCAGTAGTTTATGCCTTTTTGCTTTTGTGTAAACTATACTAAATATTTAGTACTATTTATTGACAGAGCAGGAAACTTGGGGTACCGTGATTCCGGAAGGGGTGCCGATGGGGGTGCGCGTCAAAGACATAGCGAAACGGGCCCAGGTTTCGCCGGCTGCGGTCTCGCTCGCGTTGAACAACAAACCGGGCATTAGCCAGGAAACCAGGGAGCGTATAATCCAGATCGCCCTGGACCTGGGGCACGACGGTCCAAGGCCGTTGCCTGCGCCGAAGGCTACCGCGGAATCTGTCTGCTTTCTCCACATCTCCCGCCATGGGCATGCTGTCAACCGTGACCACGACGTGTTCATCGCGGACTACATCGAGGGCCTGGATCAAGGCGCCCGTCTTTATGGGCTCAGCCTCGGCGTAGCTACCTTCAAGGCGACCCCCGTGGAGACGATACTCCAGAACGCATCGTCAATCGACGCGGCCGGCTTCATTGTACTCGGCACTGAACTCGAGGAAGCGGATGTCGCGGCGTTCTCGAGCCTCGGGCGGCCGGTGGTCTTCATCGACACGTGGTACGATTTCCTCCCCTTCGATTTCGTCGACATGAACAACGAAGACTCGGTACACACCATCATCTCGGACTTTGCCGAACGGGGGCACAGGTGCATCGGTATGGTAAAAGGCGCTATCGAGACACGTAATTTCAAGCTCCGCGAGGAAGGCTTCATAGCAAGCCTTGCCCGCCTCGGCCTCGAATACGACCCTGCGTTGACCTTCTCCGTCGATTCCACGTTCCATGGCGCGACCGAGGATATGCGGGCCCTGCTCCGCCACGGCGTGAAGCTCCCCACCGCGCTGTTCTGCGCCAACGACATCATAGCGAGCGGCTGCGTCCGCGCCTTCCGGCAGGAGGGCGTTCGCGTTCCCGACGAGCTGTCGATCGCCGGTTTCGACGATCTACCATTGTCGGCGGTAGTCGATCCGCCTCTGACGACGATGCAGGTTTCAAAGGCTCAGATAGGGCGCATGGCAATACAACTGCTCGCGACCCGCATGCGGAGCGAGACGGGATCGCCTCCGGTGAAGGTTCTCATCGGTGGCAGCCTCGTCGAGCGGAAGAGCGTGCGTGACCTGCGCCGGGGAGGGCGTGATCCTGACCCCGCCGCAGGAGATATCAGATTCAGGCAAGGAGGCTCCGCATGACCAAGTACTCGGTGATTCTCGGCAATCTCGGTAACACCTGCGATCGATTCCTCTCGAGCGGCTACAAGGACCAGCCGCCCAAGGCTGAGATGATCAGGCAGGCGGCGGCCATCCCCGGCGTCAAGGGCGTCGAGCTTGTGGGCACCTGGGACGTCACCAGGGAGAACGTCGACGAGGTTGGCGGCCTCCTTTCAAAGCACGGCCTCCAGTGCGTCTCCATAATCCCCGACCACTTCTCCCAGAAGCGCTGGGGGCGCGGAGCCTTCACCGCCAAGGACCCCGCTATCCGCGCCCAGGCCCTCGAGGAAACCATGATCGCTGCCGAATTGGCGCGGAAGCTGAAGTGCCCCCTCATCAACCTCTGGCCCGGGCAGGACGGTTACGACTATGCCCTTCAGTCAGACTTCCGCCTCGAACGGCGCTGGACCATAGAGGCGGTCGCGAAGGCGGCCAAAGCCTACCCGGACATCCGCTTTTCCCTCGAGTACAAGCCCAAGGAGCCGCGGACCCACTCCACCTGGGCGCGGGCGGCCGACACGCTGCTGGTCGCCAGGGAGACGGGGCTGCCCAACGTGGGCGTGACCATCGACACGGGCCACTCCTTTGTCGCTGGCGAGAACGTGGCAGAGTCGGCCGTCATCCTCTCGGACTACGGGAAGAAGCTGTTCCACATGCACTTCAACGACAACTACCGTGCCTGGGACGACGATATGATCGTCGGTTCGGTGCACCTCGTGGAGTACGTGGAGCTACTCTTCTGGCTCCGTGAACTGGGCTACGATGGCTGGTATTCGATGGACCAATACCCCTACCGCGAAGACGGGCAGGGTGCACTCCGGGAGAGTGTCGAATTCCTCCGGGGCGTCGAGGCCTTCCTCGAGGGTACGGCGATGGATGAGATACGTGCCCTCATAGCCGAGGGCGATGCCGTCAAGTCGTCTGCCTGGCTCAGAAACAAGATCTTCGGACGTCGCTAACGATCGTTCAGCGGACCACGCCCTTCTTGATGATGATGCAGCCGTATGCGCCCTTATCCGTCGTCGCGAGGATCGCGTAGGCTTTTTTGGCGCGCTCGTAGAAGGCGAATCGCTCCACGGTCTCGATCGCCGCGTCACCCCGCTTTTCGTGCTTCCGCACGACGGCACGAATCCTGTCCTGCACTTCCGGCACGGTCGGATCGCCGGGCACCACCTGCATGAGGGAGACGGGGCGGTCGACGTAGCTGTCGAGCGGGAAGAGGGCGAGGATGGCGTCGAGAACCTCGGGGACCCCGTGGCCGTCGGCGCGCGCGAGGAGGCGCGCGTTGCTCGCCGCCGGGTAGTTCGAATCGCCGATGACGAGGTCGTCGCCGTGACCCATCTCGTGCAGGATCTTGAGCAGTTCGGGTGATATGAGGTCGGGAATTCCTATAAGCATTATGTCTTCCTTTCGCGGCCGCGGTGGCCGCACGCGTTTCCAAGACTAGCGCAATGGGTGGAGCATAGTCAATTTCTCCAGCTGGCCAGAGCAAGCCCGGTCAGGTTTATTTCATTGACCCTGAGCTGGTCCATAGCACGCTTTCTCCAGTCGTGGTATTGTTGGTAGCAAGCGTGCGTCATAGCTGACTGTCAGGCTTGCAGCGGAGGGGGTCGTATGTCTTCAGAGAGAAAAACCATACTGCTGGTAGAAGACGAAGCGATTATCTCCATTGCGATAAAGATGGTGCTGGAGCGGAATGGGTACACAGTCATAACTGCTGCAACTGGTGCAAGATCCATTGCGCTTATGGAAGAAAACCCGCACATCAGCCTGATACTGATGGATATCAACCTTGGCGCTGGTATCGATGGAACGGATGCGGCCAAAATAATACTCGCAACGCATGATGTGCCCGTGATATTCCATTCTTCACATACAGAAACCTCTGTGGTAGAGAAAACCGAGGGGATTACCTCGTACGGGTATATCGTCAAGAACTCTGGTGAAACAGTATTGCTGGCCTCCATCAAGATGGCCTTCAGACTGTTTGATGCCAAGAAGGCCCTGGCACATTCGCATGATCTGATGAGCTACATCATCGAGCACAACAGAAGCGCCGTAGCTGTGCACGATCGTGACTACAAATACATTTATGTAAGCAAACAATACCTCTCCGACTACAATGTTCTTGAAAAGGACATCATAGGCAAGCACCACTATGAGGTATTTCCAGATCTGCCGCAGAAATGGAGGGAGGTCCACAAGAAGGCCCTCGCGGGAGAGGTTTCCAGTGCTGAAGACGATATTTTCGAGCGGGCAGATGGTTCTGTGCAATGGACCCGCTGGGAGTGCAGGCCCTGGTATGAGGCTGACGGTTCAATCGGTGGATTCGTCATTTACACAGAAGTGATAACCAAGCGGAAGCTGGCTGAAATTGCCGTAAGAAAAAGTGAAGAAAAATACCGTGCCATCATCCAGGCCACCAAGGATGGATTCTGGACCGTGGATAAACATGGGCGGTTCATTGATATCAATTCCTCATATTCGAGGATGTCTGGCTATTCGGTTGATGAGCTTTTGCGAATGGGCATCCGCGATGTCGAGGCGCTTGAAGACAGCCAGGAGACCGCAGACCGGACGAAGAAGATCATGGCGCAGGGATATGACAACTTCATGACCCGGCATCGCAGGAAAGACGGCTCTGAATTCGATGTTGAGGTTTCAGCATACTATCTCGAGAATGAATTCATATGCTTCTGCCGTGATGTTACCGAGATGAAACGGGCGATGTAGGGGTAGCTGTGCCCTAGTCTCCGGCTTGCGGTTTTCCTTCTATATAATCCAG
Organism: Spirochaetota bacterium; assembly: GCA_020048755.1. Classification (GTDB taxonomy): domain Bacteria; phylum Spirochaetota; class Spirochaetia; order Treponematales; family UBA12059; genus SZUA-370. The sequence continues at coordinate 623 of JAIFMD010000217.1, read as the reverse complement.
AAAGGCGCTGACACGCTCGTGGACGAAGAAATCGCGGGCACGGGGGCGGGTGCGCAGGAGGAGGCCGTCCAGGCTGGTCACGCGGGAGATGGCAACGTAGGCCTGGCCTGCGGCAAAGGCTCCTTGCGACAGGTCCACAAAGACCCGCTCGAGGGTGCGGCCCTGTGCGCGGTGTATGGTGATGGCCCAGCCAGGCACGAACGGAAACTGGCTGTACCGGTCGGTTATTTCTTCCACGAGCTGGCCGGCACGGAGGACGAATTTGACCTTTTGCCACACGTACGGTTTTACCCTGAATTCACCCTTGTCTGTCTGTATGGTAACGCTCTCATCATCCAGAGCCGTTACGGTGGCCATGGCGCCGTTGGCCCAGCGCTGTTCCGGGTCGTTGACGGGCATGAACACGCGGGTACCTACCTTGAGTTCCAGGCTGCGCGGCACCGGCAATTCCTCGTCGTCCAGCTCCCTGGCAAAATGGCCGGAGGCATCAGCCTCGTAGCTGCGGGCTGGCCCGGGTAGGGCTTCCTGCCGGTAGCGGTTGAGCCGCCCGGCTTCGTCCTTGCGCGCGGTGAGGACGAGGTGGTCGGCCGGTGGTTTTTTGCCTTCCGGCAGGACGCGGGACT
>JAIFMD010000077.1 GCA_020048755.1 Spirochaetota bacterium | reverse complement strand
GAGAAGTCAGGCCTCATCGACGGCGGCCAGGCAGAGGACATCTTCAGCGACATGCTCTACGACGAGTACGCCAAGGACATGAGCAAGTCTGCAGGCTTTGGCCTCTCGGACGCCGTGTACATCGAACTGTCGAGAAACTCTACGATCTGACGCAGCCTGGCCTACGCCCGGTAGCCTTCCATCGCTGCAACTGACTTGTCAAACGCCCCGCCGAGCCTCCGCGCGCCATCAGCGGTAACGAGCCAGTCCTCTTCATTGCGCACGCCGCCCAGATCCAGCCAGCGCCCGGCCTCGGCGTAGTCTATAAAGGAAGCATGGCGCTTTTCTGCCTTCCATGCGGCAATCAAGCCCTCTATGAAGTAGATACCCGGCTCCACCGTCATCACCATGCCGGCTTTCAGGGGCTTTGCCATGCGCAGGCTTTTAAGGCCGAACATGGTGCTCTTGGGCTCCCCGTCGTAGCCCACCCACACCTCGCCCAGGTTTTCCATGTCGTGCACGTCCAGCCCCAGCTGGTGCCCCAGCCCGTGCGGAAAGAAGCACGCATGCGCGCCGGCCGCAACGGCCTCGTCAACGTCGCCATGCATGATGCCCAGGCTTTTAAGGCCCGCGGCTATGGTGCGGGCGGCGGCCAGATGCGCCTCCCTGAACGGCGTACCCGGTTTCATCAGCGAAGCGCCCGCCGCTCCCGCGTCCAGCACGATCTGGTAGATGGCCTTCTGCCGGTCCGTATAAGTCCGGGAAACGGGGAAGGTGCTCGTCAGGTCACCCGCATAGCCAGCAGCGGTCTCGGCGCCGGCATCCAGCAGGAACAGCCCGCCGGCAGACAGGCTACCCGGATACCCGTGGTTGTGCAGCACCGAGCCTTTGGTCGTCGCAATGGCCGGGAACGACGGCATGCCGCCACCCGCATACGCAACCCGGTACGCCTCCGCCATCAGCCGCGCCTCGGTGACGCCCGGCTGTGCCGCCGCTATCACCGCCCTGTGCATTGCTATCGTCGTATCGACCGCCTCTTCGATCTGGGCTACCTCGCGAGCTTCCTTGAGTTCCCGCTGCGCCACCACCGCCTGTATCAGGGGGACAGACCCCGCGGCGGCAACCCTGTCCGGAGCCAGATCGAGCGCCCGGGACAGCTCCAGCACGGTCTCGGCCCGGTACGGCGGCACGAAGAGTATTGGTTCTTTGGAAGCTGAAAGATCGACGACATACCTGGTGCGGGGCGCCGCGGAATACGCGGCGCACAGGGCCTTGTAGTCGTCAACGCAGGGCCGGGGCCCCGTCCATACGAGGTCGTCCATCGTCAGTTCATTGGCGTACAGCGTGGCCCGGCCGGTAGCCAGGTCCAGCGTACCAGCCAGGTCCGGCTCGGCGATGCCAAAGTAGTAGAGGAAGCAGGAATCCTGCCTGAAACGGTACGCGTTGTCAGCGTAGTTCATGGGGCTCTCGCGGTTGCCGGTAAAGGCCACGAGGCCGGAGCCTGCGCCCCTGCCAGCGAGCAACGAAACAAGGGCGCGCCTGCGCCCCTCATAGACCGATGGTTCAAACATGGCGCCATGCTACCCCGGCCTCAGCCGGCCGTCAACGGCGCCGCGACGCGACTAGTCGTCTATCAGCAGCGCCTTCTGGCTGGAATCGATGGTGTTGAGCAGCCCCATCAGCTTGTCCTTCTCCATCAAATCGATCAGCCGCGCCTCGACGAACTTCTTGGCCTCGTCGGAGAAGGTCCCGCCCGTGATGCAGTAGCCCTTGCCCGCCTTCACATCCTTGATGCGCGCGTGAAAGTCGCGCAGCACCAGTTCCCCTATCGTCCCCGTGGAACGTATCATGCGGAACAGCACCAGGTCGGACCAGCGGCTCGTCTCCACCTCGGCCAGGATGTCGGCCCAGTCGTTCTTCTGCACGGAGATGTCGGTGATCTTTATCTTGGCCTTGGGAAAGAAGGTCAGCGTCAGCTTGCGGCACAGCGTTATGAAGTCGCTGGCCGGCGCCAGCAGGTACACCTGCAGGTTGCGCGAGGAGTTCAGCTCCTTGTACTTGGCCAGCTGGGAGGGCGTATCCTTGTAGTTGGGATAGATCTGCTGTATCTCGTTGAGCAAGCCCACAGCCTTGGCTATCTCCTGCTCCTTGAGGTACGCGGCCGCCAGCCGGTACTTTATCTCTACCAGCACCTCGACCTTTATATCCGGGTGCTTGAGTCCCAGCTCAAAATCCTGTACAGCCTTCTGGAACTGGTGCTGGTTCAGGTGTATCGTACCCGCGTACAGCGACGCCGAAGGCCCCAGCACCGGATCAGTGCGCAGGTGCGTAAAAATCCGTATCGCCTGCTCTTCCTGCCCGATCTCGTGAAAGCATTCGCCCATCGCGAACAGGCTTTCCTTGTCGTCCGGTTGCAGATCCACCGCCCGCTTGAGGCAGGACAAGGCTTCCTTGTAGTTCTTCACCTTGAACAGCGAATGCCCCAGGTAGCGCAGCGTCATTGCATGTTCGCCGTTGAGCTTGCTGGCCAGGCGCAGGTGGAAGATGGACTTTTCGTACTGCCGCTTCTGGAACTCCAGGTAGCCAAGATTGTAGTTCGTCTCGAAGTCTTCCTGCTTTACCGCATGCGCGACGATGAGCCCCTTGTAGGCCTCGTCGAGCCTCCCGAGCTTGAGCGCCGACAGGCCGTAGCGCTTGTTCATCTCGAACTCGTCCATGTCCGGGTTGCCGGCGGCCGCGTCAAGCAGCGTATCGTACGCCTTGAAGGCCTTGTCCCAGGACTGCTCGCTGTAGTACACGTCACCCAGTGCCGCGAGCGCGTCAGGATCCTTGGGGTTCTGCGCCAGCCGCCTGTTGGCTTCCTTGAGCACCTGCGCATGGTCCTTGGCCTTTATCTTCTTGCCGCCCTTGCCCTTCTTGTTCTTGCTTCCCTTGCCTCTGGACATCACGGAGCCCGCGATGATGACAACGAGTGCAAGAATTATGACGACTATTATGACTGGCAGTAGATCCATAGCCGCAAGTATGGGCGGCAGTAGTAATTATTGTCAAGGAAGCGTGCAGTTCATACGGATTGTCGATTCAATCGCTATATTGTATGAACCGCCCTGCAAGGACGATCAGTTCATCAACTTTTCCAACACGGCCCGCGTGGTGGATTAGTCTTTCGTATTGACAATCTGCAGTAGCACTTCATAATATCTTAATATGTTCATACAAAGGTCCATGATGGAACGCCTGCGTGAAGCCGCAGCGACGAGGCCCAGCCTGCTCGTGAGCGGTTCCAGGCAGGTAGGCAAGACGAGCCTCCTCCGCCAGGTCTTCCCCGATGCCACGTATGTCACCTTCGACAACCTGCTCAACGTCGCCTCCGCGCAGGAGGCCCCGCAGGCCTTCCTTGACCGTTTTGCCGGCCCGGTCATCCTGGACGAAGTGCAGTATGTACCCGCCCTGTTCCCCGCCCTTAAAGAACGGATCGATTCCCAACGGGATACCATGGGCCGCTGGCTGCTGACGGGTAGCCAGCGCTTTGAACTCATGACCAATGTTACCGAGAGCCTGGCCGGCCGCATTGCCCTCTTCCATCTGGAACCGCTCTCCGCCGCCGAACTCCGCACGGAGGCCAGCATTCCCCGGGAAGCGCTGCGGGACCTGCACATGCTCGGCGGGTATCCTGAACTCTGGAAATCCCCTGCAATCGATCGGTCGGCCTGGTACGAGGACTACATCCGCACCTATATAGAACGGGACCTTGCGGCCCTCGTGCAGGTCAGGAACCTCGTGGAATTCCGCCGCTTTCTGGGCCTGCTCGCAGCGCGGGCCGGGCAACTCCTCAACCATACCGACCTCGGCCGCGCCTGCGGCGTAACCAACAACACGACCAAGACCTGGCTGTCCGCCCTTGAAACCACAGGCCTGGCCTATACGCTGCAGCCCTATTTCTCGAACATCGAAAAACGGCTGATCAAATCCCCCAAAGTCTATTTCGCGGACACAGGACTCTTGTCTGCGTTGCTGGGCATTGAAACCGCGGATCAACTGCAGGCCAGCAGCCTGGCCGGGCAGATCTGGGAAAACTTTACTTTTACAGAACTCGTCAAGAACGGCCAGGGAACCCCCGGTAAAAACCTTTTCTTTTATCGTGACCACGCGGGCACCGAGGTAGACTTCGTCATCCAGAAGGCGCAAGGCCTTGAACTCGTGGAAGCCAAGTACTCGGAGCGGATACGCTCAGAGCGACTTTCATTCACCAAGGTAGCCTCCGCACTCCCGGTTCCTGTCGTGCAAACCCGCGTAGCGGCCCCTACCGGCCAGGCTATGCCGCTGCCGATGGACGGATACGTGGTTTACGATCCGCGATACTCCGAGTAACCAGGGTCGATCAGAACGAGTCCCTTGAAGTATTGGCGGTAGTAACCCCGGATTCAGGATTTTCAGGATGACAGGAATTCCTCCACGTGCAGGGTTTCCACGCCGCAGCGGTAGAACCGGGCATCGTTGGTGATGATCAGGTCGCAATGCGCCTGCCTGGCGCCCAGAGCCTGGAGCACGTCCTCCAAGTCGAACGTCGGGTCTTCCTTGCAGAGGCGTATGGCTTCTTCAATCACCGCGGATCCAAAGGACACGATGTGCCACTGCGACTGGATCATCGCGAAGAAATCCAGCACGGCCGGCTTGTTCTTTACGATGTAGTACACGGTGGTCAGGATGTCCTCGGAGATGACGATATCATAGTCCCTGTCGATGAGCAGCCTTAATGCCTTCACCGCGGCATCGTGGAAGCGCCGGTTGCCGTCGAGAAAATCCAGCAGGATATTGGCATCGAGGAACGCCGTTTTCATCGCGGGTCTGCTTCCGTGCCGCGCTTTAGTTCCTGGATCGACGAATCACCGATATCCCCGGTAGCCATACCCGCGAACTTGAGCATTCCTTCAATCTTCCGTTGCTTTTCCTTGAGCAATCCATGCTCCAGAAAATCCTTGACGGATTCAGCATGCCGCTCCGGTACGAACACGCCCTTGTACTGGTGCGACTTCCTGTCCTCGATGTCGATGTAGTCATAGGCGGCAAGGATGTCACCGCTGCGGGTCAGTTCCCGGATACTCAGGGTAGTAGTCATGCAGTCCTCCTCATGCATTGAATATCGTCAAAACGAGACATGTCGTCAATAAGCACTATCGCGACATTCCATGAACACGCAGAGACAAAAAAGCCCGCCGCTGAAGTACATCAGCGGCGGGCCGGAATGTGCAGGGTTGGCTACCAGCGGTTGCCGTAGTCGCGGCGGGGCGGGCGCTCGTTGGCTTCGTTCACGCGGAGCGAGCGGCCATCGAGTTCGCGGCCATTCATGCCGGTAATTGCCGCCATTGCGGCGTCGTCAGCTGCCATTTCCACGAATCCAAAGCCCTTGGAGCGGCCTGAATCGCGGTCGATGACGATGTTGACGGACTGCACTTCGCCGTACTGGCCAAAGGCGGCGCGGA
>JAIFMD010000197.1 GCA_020048755.1 Spirochaetota bacterium | reverse complement strand
TCAAACCAGACCGGATTACCCGCGGATCCAGGAGAGACGGTCATGGTGGTCCTGAGCCAGAAAAAACCGTCGCTGCCGCGAAGATCCAGCAAGGCCGGTACGTCAACAACCTGCCAGCCTGAATCGTCAAACAAGGGATCAGCCCAGGAGGCATCATCACCGAAGCTCTGCCGGATAGTACCAAACGCAGCCTGGCCTTCAGCTGAGATGCCGGAATCAACGGCTCCCGAGCAGGAAAACAGAAGGATGCACAGTAGAGGCAATAATGGATTCTTACACATACGTACTCCGCCGTTCCGGTTGGTGCCAGTATAGCGACCAATCAGAATGGCAGGCAAGCGTTCATGGTGGGGTTCTTATTCTGCGAAAATGTGAACGTACTCGTGCAGGAGATCCACCGCGGTGTTCTTGCAGCCGCCGCAGACGGTGCCGATCTTTGTACGTTCCTGGAGGCCGTTCCAGTCGCGAGCACCCTGCTTTACGGCTTCCTCGATATCCCGGTCGCTTATGTTCAGGCAGGAACAGATGATCCGGGCACCTTCATTCTTGAACTCGCTGGCACGGCCGTTCTTGGCCAGGTAATCATCGATGGCGGCGCGCAGGGCCTTGTCCCCGAGGACTGAACAGTGGATCTTGTTGTCGGGCAAGCCTCCGAGCTTTCTTACGATGTCATCGGGTTTGATGTTGTACGCCTCGCGTATGCCCATGCCCTTGATGACCTCTGAAAGCATGGACGTGCTCGCAATGGCGCTTGCGCAACCATAGGTCCTCCAGCGAACATCGGCTATGACGTCGTTTTCTATGCGGAGCAGGAACTGCATCTGGTCTCCGCACTTGATATTGCCAACCATGCCTTCAGCATTGGCTTCAAAGCCATCACCTGGTTCGAATATGTTCTTGGGGTTTGTAAAATGCTCTTTTACGATGTCAGAATAAAGCCAGGAAAACGCATCGCTCATATATTCCTCCGTATCCTTTGTTGTCAGAATGCCACGGTCGACATCTTGCGAAGCCGGGCGATGATGGGGCCTATCTTCGAGATGACATAGTCGACTTCTTCTTCTGTGGAATCCCTGCCGAGACTGAAGCGGATTGAACCATGAGCCAGTTCAGGACCGACTCCGGTTGCCAGAAGCACGTGGCTGGGTTCCAGGCTGCCAGACGCGCAGGCGGAACCGGTGGACACCCGTATGCCCTCGAGGTCGAGGGACAACAGGATGGCTTCACCCTCTGCCCCGGGGAACGAAATGTTCAGGGTGTTTGGCAGCACAGAAACGGGATGACCGTTAACCTTGCATTTGGGTACAGATGCCAGGATGCCGTCACGGAGGCGGTTCCTGAGTGCACCGGTTTTCTGCATGTACGCATCGAGTTCAGCATTGGCAAGTTCGGCCGCCAGACCGAAGCCCATGATGCCCTGGTTGTTGTAGGTACCGGCACGAAAGCCATGTTCCTGGTGGCCACCGCGGATGAGTGGTTCCAGAGGAGCTCCCTCCCTGGCGTACAGGCCACCAACGCCTTTCGGCCCGTAGAGCTTGTGGCAGGACATAGTCATGTAGTCTACGCCCCACTCGTCCACGCTGACGGGAATCTTGCCTACTGACTGGGTGGCGTCGCTATGGAAGAAGGCACCGGCGGCTTTTACTATCTTCGATATTGCGGCGAGGTCCTGCACGGTGCCTATCTCGTTGTTTGCGGCCATCACCGAGACGAGCAGGGTGTCCGGACCAACGGCAGCCCTGAGCTGGTCGAGCTTGACCATGCCATACTCGTCTACATCAAGGAAGGTGACGGGAAAGCCCTCGGCCTCAAGCCAGGCAGCGGCATTGAGTACGCAGGGGTGCTCTATCTTGGTGGTGATTATGCCTCGCCGGCTGCCCTTGCGTCCGAGGTGGAACATGGTGGCAAAAACCGTATTGTTGGATTCAGACCCACCGCTCGTGAAGATGACGCGCTCCGGATCCCTGGCCCCGATGAGTTTTGCAACCGAGGCCCTGGCGCTTTCAACGCGGGAACGGGCCCGCCTGCCGGCTTCGTGCATGCTTGAGGCGTTGGCAAAGACTTCCAGATCCTGGATCATCTGAGTCTTTACTTCCGGTCGTAATGGCGTTGTTGCATTGTAATCCATGTACACGAGTCTTGATTCCATGGCGGTCATCCTTCCGAAACATCTTTAAGCGTACGCTCGGCGAGGTACGCGTCTATGGTGGCTTTTAGTCCTATCCAGAAATTGCGGGGATGGCAGTCGCCACCAAAAGCGCAGGCTCCCGGGGCGTCAACGCAGGTGACGGGCTTTATCCTGCCATCTATCGCCTCGACGATCTCGAGCATCGATATTGCGGCTGGATCCTTGGCCATGCTGTAGCCACCGTTTTTTCCGCGTTCGCTCTCTATAAGCCCCGAGGCCTTGAGCCTGGAAAGGATTCCTTCAAGGTATTTTGCCGGGATGCTCTCTGCCAGTGCTATTTCCGCCGCGGTAGCCGAGCGATCCGGCCTCTTGGCAAGGCAGGACATCGCACGGATGGCGTACTGGGTTCTGGCTGAGACAGCGAACATGCTTGATAACCCCTATATTCCTATCTGAATAGTAGGAATATATACAGGGTCGGTATTTTGGTCAAGCAGTAAGGGTTCGGTATGCCTTGAGCCGAAGCCTCAGTTGCGCTTTCTGGCCCTGGTCCGGGCTGCTCCGAGTATGACGACCAGTGCGGTAATGAAATATGGCAGGGCCATCAAGAGCTCCGCAGGCGCTCCGGAAAGGGCCTGGGCTCTTGTTGCCATGGACAGGAGCAATGCAAAGAGGGCGCTGGCGGCAAACGTACCACCGAGCCTTTTTCCGCCAAGATATACGGCAACGAGGGCAATCCAGCCACGACCGGCGCTCATATTGGGCACCCAGGCCCCGACGGAAGCTGCCAGTGCCGCCCCGGAAGCACCACAGGCAAGGCCCGAAAGCGCATAAGCCCATCCGCGGATCCTGCCCGGATCGACACCGGCCATGACGAGCGCATCCTGGTTCATGCCCGCGGCCCTGGCCCGGGTGCCGAAGGGCGTTCTGGCCAGCGCAACGGCAATAAGGACAGCCACGACCAAGGCCAGGTAATCGGTGGTACGCTGGCCGAACAGAAAGCCCAACAGAGGCAAGCCGGCCGCTTCGTTGAACACTCTGCCCGATTGCAAGCCTGCGACCACGGCTACACCCTTGGTTCCAAATACTGCCTGCGAGACTATCGAGGCAACAGCGGGAACGAGCATGTTTACACCCAGCCCTATGACAAACGAATCCGCCCTGGCCTTGCGTGAAAACAGATCCGAGATATACGCAATGGCTGCGGGGACAAGCAGGGCTGCCAGGAAGCCAACTGCCGGGCCTGAAACGGAACCTACGGCTATGTATGAAAATGCTCCGGCAAGAATGAGGCCTTCAAGTGCGATGTTGAGCGATCCTACATACTCTGTAACCAGTCCTCCCACTGCTGCGGGTGCGAGTGGAGCCAGAAATGCCAGCAGGTCGAAGAGCAGGGATGGCAGGCGGTTCATGACTGGATCCCGCCACGGTTTCCGCCATGGCTCCGGCGGGAAAGGCGGACCTTCAAGGTTCTGAAGGCGGACCAGGCCGGCCTCGCGCTGACGACCAGGATGACGAGGGCTTTAATGGCGAGGCCGGCGTCAGGCGGAAGATCAGAGAGCACTGCTGCCTGCCTGGCGCCCGAGTCCAGCCAGGCGAACAGCAGTGCAGCCACGGGCACGGCCGCGGGGCGGGACCCGGCCACAAGCGCTACGCCGATGGCGCTCCAGCCTATGCCGCCACTCATCCCGCGCAACGCGGTGCCTTTTGCGCCCAGTACCATGAATGCGCCCGCAAGGCCGTGCAGCAGGCCAGCCACGATGATGGGCAGCCAGGCCAGGCGCTGCACATCATATCCCTGCAGGCCTGCGAAACGGGGATTCCTGCCGTACAGGTCGTGGGCAGCGCCGCTCCGCGTGCGGTCGAAATACAGGGCAGCGAGCAGGCAGAACACGACTGCTACAAACGGAGCGAGCGTAAGGGTCGAGGGAGGAGCGAGCCTGGGAAGCAGCATGCCAGGGTCAAGAGCCGGCATGGCTATGAGGTTGCCCGTCTGGTCGCGGAGAGGGCCACCTATGGCCCAGTCGACGACAAAGATGGCACCCTGTGAAACGAGTATGCTCGTGAGGAGTACGTCGGCACCGGCGAAACGTTTGCCGGCTGCTGGCAGGGCTGCGACAACTGCACCTGCGGTCGCCCCGGCGACAAGAGCTGCTATGGTGGCAGTGGTTCCTGTTCCAATAAATCCGGCATATCCCGCGGCTGCAGCGGCAAAGGAACCCGCATACGCCTGTCCCTCGCCTCCAAGGCTGTAATGACCGGCCCTGAACGTAACGATGACACCCAGAGCGCAGAGGGCAAGGGGGGCAGACAGCTCAAGCATTGAAAGAAACGATGGAGTGTTCAGGAAGGGTGCAATGAAAAATGCCCTGAGAGCTATGGCTGGCTCGCTTGAAAGCAGCGCTGCCGCTATGGCTGCGAGGACCACGGCGGTTGACAGTGCTGCCGACATCCTCGGTAACGCGCTAGAGGCACCAGAATCCTTGACCGTCCGGTATGCTATGGGGAATTTCAAGAAACAGCCCCGGTCAACGCAGCTGAAAGCCCTGACTCTGATGATCCAGAAACATCAAAAGCCCTGAGCCGTCCCCGATACAGGGCATAGGATCTATCCGCCAGTTCAAGTGCATCCTCTGGGTCGGAACTGAGAATGAGGACAGCCGATCCTTCGTCACGCATTGCTGAAAGCCGTGCAAACAGCGCCGCCCTCGAAGGGCGGTCCAGTCCCTGGGCAGGATTGGCAGCGACCACGACACTGGCCGGGCCATGCAGTTCGCGGGCAGCTACGACGCGTTGCCTGTTTCCACCAGACAGGGTATCGACGCGGCGCCGCTCCCAGGCACGGACGCCGAAAGCCCCGAGCATTGCACGTGCGTCATCGAGTGGCGCCTGTCCAGCCGCAAAACTTGTTCTGGAATATGAAAAGAGGCGCCCTGCGATGACATTTGAAGCTACGCTCGCCCTGGAACAGAGACCCCGCCCTTCCCGGTCTGTCGGAAGGTAGGCCATGAGGCCGCTGCGCAGTTCACGCGGCGTGTACGAACATACCGTACGTTTATGCACGAGCACTTCGCCCGAATCCGGCCTGACCGAGCCTGATGCAAGGTCTTCAAGTGCCTCGAGCCCGTTGCCGCCGAGTGCGACGACGGCCACGATTTCACCTGACCGTACTACGAGGTCAATGCCGTTGAGGGTATTGGAGCCGTGTCCGGCTCGTGCCACCCCGTGCATCACCAGCGCGGGGTGGCCGGGTTCACGCCCCGCTTCCGGCCCCGCCGGGCAGGAACCGCTCTTGACTATGAGTTCTGCCAGACCGCACTCGTCCACTTCGTCGGAACGTA